>NZ_BBLT01000001.1:658584-987877 GCF_000775915.1 Sporocytophaga myxococcoides | reverse complement strand
TGTAAATACATTTTTCCCTTTCACTTAATGTAGCTTCATTTGAAATAATGTGCTGTTATTGCTGAGGGAGACGCCAGCATGGCCTCTCAAACGTTCGATTTCAACAGGCCTATATGAATCCTAATTTTGTAAATACATTTTTCCCTTTCAATTAATGCAGCTTCATTTGAAATAATGTGCTGTTATTGCTGAGGGAGACGCCAGCATGGCCTCTCAAACGTTCGATTTCAACAGGCCTATATGAATCCTAATTTTGTAAATACATTTTTCCCTTTCAATTAATGCAGCTTCATTTGAAATAATGTGCTGTTATTGCTGAGGGAGACGCCAGCATGGCGTCTCTACGGAATAACATTCTGTTTCCAGTTTATATAATTCACCGCTCTCTGAATGATATCTTCCAGCTCTTCTGTAAGCCAGGGCTTAAAATGAAAATCAAAGATATCTCCTTCCCTTCTGGCCTCTTTCAGCGTTCTGCTGTCTTTGTAAGCTGTGATGACTATCCTTACCGGTTCATAATGCAGCTTGATGTTATACAAAAAATCAAACCCTGTAATATCTGGCTTGAACTGATCCAGAATGATGATGTCGTATTGGTTTCCCTGCTGTAGAAGATCCAGTACCTCCTTGTTTGAAGCACATAGCTGTATCTCGTACCTGTTGCGGAAGTTTGCATAAAAAGCTTTTCTGTTGTACTCTTCATCGTCGAGGTACAGAATTCTGATCTTCATAGCTAAAAGTTGTTTTATCAGTCACGTTTACCAAGATTCTCCACTCTTATGAGAAGTTCAATGGTAGACATGCCTTTTCTTGTAAAAAAAAGTACTACAAAATCATAGATATAAAAAACCGGAAACAATAGCTTTAAAATGATCTTTCTCATACTATCAGAATTTGTGGTATGAAAACAATGATAGGCGCTGATATCGGTGCAAGATTTCTTACCTCACATTTCATTTTATTACCTTTCAGGTAAGCTATTCCATTCGAAATTGAAAGCACTGTGACAAATCCGTATCTTGGTGATATAGCCTTGCTTCCGGGGACTATGTTGGGTTCTATTCGAAGCTCCCCTTTAAGTCTGTTTCCGGGATTAAAAGTGTAGCACAGATACTCGTATTGTACAGGATAGACATAGTCATTTACCAATACACTTATTCTATTGGCTTGTACAATGCCGAATTGTTCGGTAGCTGATTTCTGTAGTTTCATAGTTAGCTGCTTTTAGACAAAACATCCTTTTGTAATTAGCTAGCATCTAAATAATTACAAGGCATTAAACTAATATCAGGCACCTTTTACTTTTAACGATGTCTGATTTTGGTCGTTCCTGTTTTTCGATGATGACAAATTTTTCAGGCACCATCACTATAAAAATACACTTAGAGTAGTTGCATGGTTAAGATAAATCGCTAATTGGAAAGGATTAAACTAGTTATGAAAACAAGAGATTGTTTATTAAGCTTGCAGAAAGAGATTGAGAGATTGAAAGAGGGTAATTAACATATATACTCTTATGGAAATACTTTGAAAAAGCCGGGTCGGGAGAGTCGGCTTTTTAGCTAAAGATAAATATTGAAGCTAAATACATATTATTTGCAAATCATACCCTAATAAAAGTTATGCCCTTTTCTTAAATATAGCCTTAACTTTCTCACTCATACTTTTTAATCTAAATCTTAGGATTAAAAAATTTATTAATATCAATCCTAATAAGAAAATTAAAAAAATCAACACTCTAATTTCCCTTTGAATAATACTTATCAAAATGGTACCTATTATACCCGCGGTAAACAATATCATCGGATAAGAAAATTTTTCTACTATAGGTGTAATTCTAACTTTTAAAATTTTGTATTTTTTTAAAGTTCGTGTTCGACCGTATACTTCTATATCTCCGGATTTTCCCCTTTTTCTAAAATAAAAATGTCTTTTATATTTTTCCCCAACAAATTCTTTATCCGGTAAAAATTGAAACTTTTTTTCAAAATCAACTATTTGATCAAGCTGAATAAAGAACTCATTAGTAGTTTTACTCATTCTAATGTTAAAGGAGTAAATCAGTTTAAGCTTTACCATGAAGCGTATAAATCTCATCTGAAATAAAAATTAAATCCTTTTGGCAGATAGTTGATGCTCATCTAAAATATCTCTGGTAAATTAGATTAAAGTTATGGAAGATTTTAGAAGTATTAAATATTCCAATATCATTAGTTTTAATGAATATCTTTCAATTTTTCAACTTACCTTCGTATATTGGCTTCCTTCAACGAGGAAAATTCAGAATTTACTGTCCCACTTTAACACGGCGAAACTCCATCACGAAAGCTAATACCTGTTGTTGTCCAGTAGGTCTAATAATTGGGACTCTTCCATTAAATTTCTATTCCAAAAATAAAATCACCAGGTCCTCTATACACCTTTATGATCTGGATCAATTCAAACAAGCAAAAGCTCCCCTCCCCCTCAATCTGCCTGGTGACAGTAATGTAATGATATTGGAAAACTCACCAACCTTAGCCTTCAGTTTGAAAATTCCTTTTGTAAGACCAGATCGCTGTAGTTAAGCCTTGCTGACAATGGATAATTTTCTATCACAATAATCCTCGTTTCAATAAAAATTAGAGAGGAAAGCCGATTCTATGCCATTTCCATGTCTGAGAATTTAATTTTCCTGGTTAGTAATTTCCATTTTCAAGCATGTAATTTCAATTTGCAAGCATGTAATTCCATTTTACAAGTAATATATTTTTTTTTACTTAGCCGAATGAATAAAATCTATACCTATTTTTTAGAATTTTAGTAATATGAAAGAACTGTTTTTTTGAATGCAATCGAGGACTCTTAACCTGTCAGAATAATTAGAAAAATAAAGAGATAGCCTCGCGTCATCTAATCATTTTCAATTTTAATTTTCCTTTATTAATTCTATAGTTAACTTCGTTTTCAAAATTTATAGACATGGCTATACTGCATTTGGTCAATTGGAATGTAAATGGCATCCGTTCCATTATGAAGAAGGATTTTGTAAGGGACATTCACACCTTAAATCCTGATATATTATGCTTGCAGGAAACGAAAGCTGGCGTTCATGATGTGGAAACATTGTGTGCCATGCTCCCTGAATACAAGGTTTATGGAAATGCCTCTAAGGCAAGAAAAGGTTATTCCGGGACTGCCATCCTTACAAAATCTATTCCCATAAGTGTGACTTATGATATGAATGTTGAAGAACATGACCAGGAAGGAAGGGTAATCACTGCAGAGTACGACAAATTCTTTCTTTTAACAGTATATGTTCCCAATTCAGGTGAAGGATTAAAACGTCTTGATTATCGAGAGAGATGGGATGCTGACTTTTTAAATTATGTTTTGCATCTAAACGCCCAAAAACCTGTGATCATTGCCGGAGACCTGAATGTAGCACATACGGAAAAGGATATAGCCAACGCGAAGAAGAACTATAATAAATCTGCAGGATATACTCAAAGGGAAATAGACGGATTCAACAGATTGCTGAATTCAGGTTTTTCAGACACCTTCAGGCTGCTTCATCCGGATGAAATCAAATACACGTACTGGAGTAACTTTTTCAATTCCCGTGCAAAAAATATTGGCTGGAGAATAGATTATTTCGTGGTTAGCAATTCATTGATCAGTCAGGTTAAAGAAGCAACAGTGAGCAATGAATTCATGGGATCAGACCATTGTCCCATTGAGTTAAAAATCGAGATTTAATCCGTTCCTCATAGTTCAATGAGGACTTTTCAGAGAATAGCGATTGTGTCTTTTCAAAACTTCCCTGAATATTTCCCACTCTCCCAAAGCAAATTTTATCATAATGAGTTATTGAATAATAAGTATCATTTTAGTTGATTTATCGTAGTAAAACCAAATTAATAACCTAACCCAAAACGATGAGGACTCTTTTATTCAAACATCTGCTTTCAGCCCTGTTTGCTGTTTCACTTGTTACTACTGTGCAGGCACAGAGAAAACCCAGCGATCCCAAGCATGAGAATCATTATAAGATAGAGCCTGTAGAAACCGATGTTTTGCGAATTGAATTCATTGATGCGCACTCACAGCAAGCCTTTACTCAGGTAAAGCTAAAAATCACCAATAAGACAGAAGACTTTATCTATTTCAAAGGCAATGAACCTACATTTAAATATGAATTTGGAGAAGAACATGCCAGTGGTGGCGGCATGTTTCAGGGTATGAATATGGTGATCGATCCAAAAGCAACGGAAACAAAAACCCTTAAAGTAAGCGGCGGACAAAATTTTCATGTGGATAAGCTTACTTTAATTTTAGATGGCTTTTACAGAATTTCTTCGGAAGGAAAAAAGCTTAATGCTCCTGACTTCCAGTTACCGGCTTCCAAAAATGATTTCCAGGCAGGTGGTTTTACCTGTAACCTTGAAAAAATAAAAAAAGAAACTAAAGAAACGTCTGTTCACTTCAAATGCAATTATACCGGATCGGATGTTGGTAAAATTGAAGCTAACAAGTTGGTCTTAAAAACTGAGAGTGGCCAGGAGTTTGCCAACGAAAACAGAAAAAATGAAGTAGACCTTGTACTTCCGGGAGAACATGGTAAGATAGTTGGTGTATGGCATATCCCGGCTAAAACTGTAGATATGCAATTTGCAACTATGAACATTGTATGGAAAGATACTTTTACAGAATCCAAAATGAAACCATTAAAAGTCGGTGATGTAAAGTTTGTATTAGACCCTGGATTAACAGATGCAAAGAATAAATAATAGAATTATAGAGGGATCTTTTGGGTCCCTTTTTTTATCCTCTATAGTCCACGTTTTATTCAATGCGAGATATGGGAATAGAGATTATATCGCATAAACTTTAGCAATGAGAATCTTTGAGAAAATTGAAAATAATGAGGTCTACCTGTATATGGATGGTAAACTAAGATACAAACGCTGGCTGGATTCAGGACAATCAAAAGTGTTTGATATCATGGCATATGACCAATACACATTGGCAAGCTTCAGAGATTGGAAATACGAAGGTTCTAATGGACTTATTTCAATTAAAGCTAAATTAACCATGAAAAAAACCGAAGATGGTGGACGCAAAACAGGATTCACCAGCGGTTACAGACCTAACCATGTATTTCAATACAAAGATAGCGGACACCTACTGATGACATTTATTGACGATATCTAAACGCTATATATCAAACTTTTACTAGCTGAAGACAAGAGCATAATTCAATTCGACAAGCTATTTTCAGGATTCATAACAGAACTCCGGCTTTGTATTCCAATCTTCAACATCCTTCAATCTATCGCTTTCATGTAATATCACATTCTCATTATTGTATTGGATTATTCCTTTCACCTTTTTGATTTATTGCTTTATTGATAAGCCCTTGACTAAAAATCGGAAGATTTATTCCTTTCTGCGTAGGTAAAATTCTTTTTAGCGTACCTCGAAAATTCTCATCTAATATATATTTGCACTCAGTTTAATTAGACTAATTCTTAATAAGAGCAGTTAAGTTTTACGCTAAGAATTGAAATAACTGATTATTAAAAAGTTAAGACTATTATCATCCTCAACAGGGATTTTAAAAATGAGAATTTGGATTTACTTATTGTTTTTACTGGTATTGCCTAAGTGGGCTGCAGGTCAACAAGTCAACACCGGTGTTTTATCAGGTGCTGTGATGGATGAAGAAGGCGCTCCGGCAAATTTTGCAATAGTTCGTATTGCTGAACTAAATCTGGTAACTCCATGTGATTCACTCGGCAAATATAAATTTGAAAACATACCATATAATGGTTACACACTTATCATACAATTATTTGAAGGGCCTGAGAAAAAAGTCCCTGTAAAAGTTGACAGGCCTGATGTATCTGTTGATGTCATTTTGGATTCAGGAAGTGAAAAGAAAGCATTGGATGAAGTAGTGGTTGAAGGCAAATCACAAAAAAGAGTGTTGGAAGAACAAGGTTATGCTGTGAATGTCATCGAGACCAAAACTGTTGAGATGCAATCTATTCAGGCTAATGAACTACTTGACAGAAGTGCAGGTGTACGTATCAGACAACAAGGAGGACTTGGATCTAATATTCAGTATAATATCAACGGACTATCCGGCAATTCAGTTAAAATTTTTATAGATGGTATTCCAATATCAAGTTATGGTCCCTCCTTCTCTTTAAATAGTATACCGACCTCCATGATTGAACGCATAGAGGTATTCAAAGGAGTTGTACCTTCTCAGCTATCTGATGACGCTTTAGGCGGGGCTGTAAATGTCATTCTTAAAAGTTCTATCAAGAATATGCTGACAGCCTCCTATTCCTATGGATCTTTTAACACACATCAGTTTAATCTTAATGGTGGATACAGAAATTCTAAAAACGGCTTAACAGTACGCGCTTCAGGATTTTACAACTATTCTGATAATAGTTACAAAGTATGGGGCGAAAAGGTGTATATAACAAACAGTGCAACAGGTAAGATACAAAGAGTTACAGCGAAGCGCTTCCATGATGCTTATAAATCTTATGGAGGAAAATTTGATATCGGTTTTACAAATGTTAAATGGGCCGATCAGTTTTTGTTTGGAGTGGTGATTTCTGATATGGCCAAAGAGGTTCAGCATGGAGCTACCATGGAGACTGTTTATGGCAACAGAAATACGAAACAAAACACACAACTCTATAGTCTGACCTATGCGAAACAAGACTTCTTAACAAAAGGACTTAAAGTCAATTTCTTTTCATCTTATAGCAAACTTAACAGAGCAGTGATAGATACTGTTCCTTACATCTACAACTGGTTTGGACAGCTTATAGATGCCAATAATGATGGAAAATGGGATCGCTGGAGCAGTGGTGCAGAAGGAAGCAACCCTACTTTACAAAAAAGTCTGGAGCATAATATTACCGGGCGTTTAAATGTTTCATATGATCTGAGTAAACAACACCGGTTGAACTTGAACTATATGTTGTCTCATTTCTCCCGTGATATTGACGATCCAAGACTTACACAGGTAGAAAGAGATCTTATGGATACCCGATACATGACCAAACATGTTATTAGTGGGGCCTATGAAACCAATCTTTTTAAAGAACGCTTAAAAACATCCCTGTTTGCCAAACAATATACTCAAAATGTGCGCTTGAAAGATGCTGTCCGTGAGTCCAGAACAGGTATTTATATCCCTTATGAACACTCCAAAACAACGCCTGTATTAGGATATGGTTTAGCTGCCTCATTCACTGTTTTTCCAAAGATAATGCTTACCGGTTCAGTCGAACAAGCTGTTCGCTTACCGGAAGGCACAGAAGTATTTGGTAACAGTGCTGAAAACATTGATGCTTCTTATGAACTGAAACCTGAAAGAAGTCAAAATGTAAACTTCGGATTAAACCTGGGGAACTTTAAACTGAAAAATCATAACCTGGCATTTGTATCCAACTTCTTCTACAGAAATACCACTGACATGATCAGACAAGCGGTGCCAACACAAGTATCGGAAACCTACCGTTTTGAAAATCTCCTTAGTGTTAGCAGTAAAGGTGCAGATATAGAACTGCTTTACAACTATAAACAACGATTATTTTTTGCGGGAAACGTTTCTATGTTTAATGCCAGGTTCAATACAGAATTTGATGGGAATGGCCAGAGGTATTATTACTATGGAAAGCGTTTGAGAAATGCACCATACTTTACAGCCAATAATAATGTGCGTCTTAGTCTGCCAAATATTATTCAAAAAGAAGCACTCGTTTCGATGTATTATAACTTCGGATATGTACATGAATTCTTAAGAGACTGGGAAGGTATAGGAGTCAACAACCTCCCCGTAATTCCTACTCAGCTCATACATGACCTAGGCGTAGCTTATACACTTCCTAATAAAAAACTCACCTTTAGTTTAGATGCTAAAAACATCCTGGATCATCAAGTTTTTGATAACTGGGCTCTTCAGAAGCCAGGAAGGGCATTCTATGCAAAAGTGACCTATAAAATAATCTAATTATAAATTTATAAACGTTTAACAAATTCAATATATCTATGAATAAGAAAGTATTGCCAATACTAAAATCAGTAATCCTCTCAGGAGTTTTAGTAATCGCAGCATCTTGTAAAAAAAACAGTGACCCTGCACCAAGCTCACATGATGCTGATACGCGCATTTACCATGTTGCACTTGCAGTAGATCCCGAAAATCAATCCTCTACCTTTTTTCAGCAAGTTTCTGATTTCAGCAGTTCCGGACCAGACATAGACTTTTCAACTGCCGGATTTCAATTAGCTTCGACAAGAACAGCAAGGCCTTATTCATCCCCTAATGGGCAATATATATTTTCCTATGATTATAGCGGAGGACAAGTATATAGCTACAAAGCAAATTCAGGAGGAGCAAGTAATTATACACTTGTAGATCAAGTAAATCCAACTCAAGCGATAGGTTCAACTGTTGCAAGATTTACCAAAGTATCCAATGATGCCTGCCTTCTTCACATAGTAAATACCAGTCCTGCTACTGCAGAAGGTGTTGTAAGAGATTCAAAAGGAACATTTCTTAGGATAAAAAACAAAACCAGTTTCATAAAAATTTCAACCGATGCATCTACAGGAGCAGTAAACATGGGATCTTCTGTTGTACATGAAGACGTATTATTAGATGCCGCAGAGGCTCAGTCGGGAGTATTTATTTCCAGAATAGACGCACCGGTAGTGGCAAACGGGAAAGTATATTATGGGTTTGCAAGAGCTAAAAAAGACACTGCAGATTTAGGAGGAGCAAATGTATCTAGCTATAAGCCTGCCACTGCAAGTGTTCTCGTAATGGACTATCCTTCTTTTTCAAATCCTGTTGTTATTTATTCCAACAAAGCTCAGGGAAATACAAATGGCTACAGAACTCCTACTGCTCATGTTAATGAAGAGGGTGATGCTTATCAGTTAGTTTCTGTAAATGGAAAAGATACCAAAATCTTAAAATTAAGAAACGGAAGCTTTGATGCTGGGTATGAGTTTAACCTGTCTTCATTAGTAGGAAAAAATACTTATGCTGATGGATGGTTCTATGTAGGAAACGGTATTGGCTATATTCCATTCCTGGATACGGACCTTGGAACAACAGAGTCTCCCAACTATTCTCTTGCCCGTATCGACCTAAAAAACAATACAGCTGTAATTTTGAATCTGCCTGCTAATCTATGGTTCAGACAATATCAGAACAGCATTGTTGCAGACGGTAAGTTTGTTATGGCAGTCGTTCCTTCCGGAGCTGATGGAAACTTCTACCTGTTTGATCCATCTTCAACCTCCCCTGATGCATTTGAGGTTGGCGCAAAAATTAAAAACCGTGGTGCAGGAACAGCTTATATAGGCATATTCTAATCCTGTTTAATTCTGTACTGATAAGACCATATTTTTAATGAAATATGGTCTTATTTTTTTTGTGTCCCTCCGCTTTCAAACAACTGCTCTGGTTTACAACTGCATTTTTTATACACATTGCAAAAATATTTATTCCAATTCAAAAAAACCAACCACATGACCGTATTCACCTTGTTCTGTTGCTTCTAATGTAGTCAGGATTCGTACTGATAAATTTCCCTGGCTATATGATCCCAATTTACTTTCCCATAATCTTGTCTTTCCATAATAATAATCACTTTTCCAAGCTACATGACCATACTGATAAAATGCAATCATAGATTTCTTTGAAGGCTTTGTTGTTTCCCTATAAATCAATCCGAGATTTTGGTAGAAGTTAAACGCAATACCCCTCTCTTCATTTACTTGCAGGGCATGGAATTGGTTTGGGTGGCTTGGGAACGTAATAGATGTCATGATCACAATCAAACTTTTTGTAAGATACAGGCTGTAATCCCCTGCTGATTTTCCTTGCAATATATTCAATACTTATGCCTTTAACCTTACCAGTATTTATGTCCCTGTTTTGAACAGGTTGCTCTACCTTCGTTTATGAAACTGCTCCTTTACTGTCATCGTCTCAGATAACTTTCCTGCAGAAGCAGAATTCACTTTATTCGCTATAGGTCGCAGATTAGAACTTATACCTGTTCCGAATACACTATTAATGAGTTGACCATTTAAATCCGATATAATTTCGTTTTCGTATTTATCTTTATACAGATCCCCCAAATTAATGGCAGGAATATTACTTACTTCTTTCTTAAAATATTCCTTTCGTACTACAAACCGATTACATAATTGTTTAATAAATGTGATAACGATTATATATTGTATTTATAGAAAAGCTTCATTAAGACAATGAAATAAGTAGTAGTAAGAAATATTTGTAGATTGAATCAGAAAAAATAAAGAGAGGATGGTATTGTGATAAGCAACAGTATTTTATATGAAGTAACACATAATCTTTATAAATATTTTTTCATTACAAGAGGCGACGTTTTCATTTTCGACCAAGTCTTTATAATAAAACAACACAACTATTGTAAAAACAACAACTTGAAAAAACAACAACTATGAGAACAAAAATCTACTTCAATCAATTGCTTGCTCTGGTAATTGTATTCGTCTTTTCCATTAATGTCAATGCTCAGAAGCATGAATTGCACGTTCACAAGCATATAAGAACCTCTGTACATCCTAATCATTCTAAAGAGGGAGACACATTAGTATTAAAAGTAAATGCTGCAGCAACCGACACTTTTTATGTGGCCATATTTAATGATGCGGATAGTATTAATCTTCAGGTAACAGGAGGTAATACGACCTTGCCTCTTCTTAATGCCGGAACCTATCATTATATAGTTTCAGGCATTGATGGTAAAAAAGTTTCATCCGGTCATATTGTAGTAAAAGAACCCAAAGTAAGAGCCCTCATTGCACCAAACCCTTCTACTGTTGAAGACACCATCTCAATTAAAGTTGAAGCTCCTGCTTCGGAATCCTTCACGCTTACTATTACTGACACAGGTGATGTGGTATTGCATACTTTAACAGTAACAGGGGGTAAATCTGTATTACCACAATTATCTATAGGAAAATATTCTTATTCATTAATTAACACCAATGGAAAAACAGTATCAAAAGGGAAAATAGATGTAAAGGCTCCGAAAATTCATTCACACATTCACCCATCTGTAGCTGGAGATACTATCTCTCTATTAGTGGTTGCGCCGGAAACAGAGATTTTCACATTGTCAGTTTCTGATACTGGTGATGTTATAATACAAACATTGAGTGTTCATGGAGGTTCAAATGTACTACCTGTTCTTTCAGTCGGCATATACAATTACACTTTAGAAAATGCTTTTGGCTATATTGTATCGAGAGGCAAAATAGTTGTTAAGGCGCCGAAAATTAAAAGTCATATACATCCTCATCACATTCATGCAGGAGATACCTTGTCCATTAAGATCTCTGCTGATGCAACTGAATCCTTTACATTGAACATCTACACATTCAGTGACAATCTTGTACAAACCATAACTGTAAATGGTGGTTTTAATGCCTTACCAGTTATTTCTTCAGGATTTTATTATTATGACCTTGTAGACAGTGAAGGATACAAAGTATCTAAAGGAAAATTTGTGATACTTCCTCCAAAAGTACACACAGTAATAGCACCTAATCCCTCTAATGCAGGTGAAGCAACCATTGCAGTTGATGCTGACGTGACTGAGACTTTTACTCTGAATATTTATAATGCAGCTGATCTGGTTTCTACTCAGACTATTCAGGGTGGAATTACATTACTGCCTGCAACGCTTGATTCCGGCATACACTTTTATACTGTGGTGAATGCAGAAGGAGATATCGTATCAAAAGGAAGAATTATGATTTACTAAATACAAGTGTTATGATTAAAATGAGCTCATTGGTCAACGATCAATGAGCTTTTTATTTCAATTTTTTTAAATTAAACATCAGACAATCAATTGCTATAATAGATATAATTGCAATATATCTTCAAAGTAAATCCTGATAAATGATCTTCTCCTTTACAGTTTCCAGTATCCTTTCTTCCATATCTGCATCAAACTGTTTTATGGCATCAAAAGAATTTTGCACAGACAGTCCTGTTGTTGTAATACTTTTAGAAGTTCCATCTCCCTTTATATATGCCTTTCCTCTTTGTTTATGACTGATTCTATAACTTTCAAGCGCTTCTAAACATTGATTATATTTTGCATTCAGATCCTGGTCATTTTTCCTTTTCAAATAAAACTTAAGTTTATTTCTATAGGGCTCCAGTGCTTCTAATAAATCCCTGCTATGTTTTGGAAAATACTTTCGGGAAGCCATCATGGCCCTGCCCATTGTAGAATCCATTTCCAATCCTAATACCAGGTCCATCAGCTGAATGCAGCCAAGCTGCAGGCCACTCACACCTTCCAGGAGACTTTGACTTTGAGGATCCTTTAGCCCCCATACGAAGGATGGCTGGATATGCTCTCTCCATTGAGCCATATTAAGTTTCTGTCCTCTTACTTCTCTGTTAAAGACAGTGGTTATTCCAATGATGCTTTCATAGAGTAGTTCCAACGCCTTACCCAGCATATCTTTATCATTTTCTATGATTGCTTTCAATACTTGCATGCATGCTTTGTTAGCAGTAGTACCAACCACTTCAGTCATAATAAATATTTTAATCCAGTGTTCTAACTGCCCCTGAAATTCTTTGCAAACCCAGTTATGAGCTAGAGAAAGATCCTGGAAGTTGACTTTATCTATCTGAAGGTTTGTTCCGGGGGCTTGTTCTATTACCTGAAAATTCATGAGCATGATGCTCCACAAGGTGCCGCAATGAGGATGTTCCAGCTTGTCAGCAACATAACTTAAAGATTGCCAGAGCTGATGGGGAAAATTCATGTTTTGCTTCAGAAATTCGTCAGGCTCTGGAGGTAGATAGTTCCATCTGTAACAATGAGCAAGCAATGTTAATACTGAAAGAAGCTTTTCTTGCTCCCAATAATCCAAAGCATCTATCTCTTTGTTATCAATAGATACTTCAGAAAGAGCATTGTAAAGAAAACTTCTGACTCCTCCCCGATCCTTACTATTCCACAAATATACATGATTCAGCAGATCGACATATATGTCGAAAGGAGCAGGCAAGCGCGTATGTGGCACCTTTTCAGGCAGGAAACTAGGATGCTTTAGAAATAGCTGAATCTGCTCTGTAAGCACAAAGGGAGACATAATCTATACTTTTAGTCTAACAAAAGTGAATATAGACAAAGCTATCTTTGAAAGACTGATCACTTTGTGAATGCAGCATTACAATATGTGAATGTAGGTTTTGGATTATTAATACAATAAAGCAATCACAATTTATTGCTTCACTAAGTAAATTCCTGAAGGCTAAAATATGTGATTAAAATAACAATCTTATAGAAGAAAATCATAGTATCTAATCTAATCTAATCTTACAATAATAAAATTCATTCCTATTATCACACACAAACTGCCCAAAGTATAAGGTTTATTGAAACATTTCAGATGGACTAAAAATGGATAAAAGAAAATATTTAAATGAAGTGGCTATTGAAAAGTTAATCAATTATACTTTAAGTCTATTTCAATAAGGATATCATAACCTTCTTAACCCAGCACATGAAAAGATTAAAATCAAAAATTCATAAAATACTATGTTTCACAAGATTCACTATTCCAATTCTATCAAAACTATCTGTCTATCAACTTTTCTTATTGAAAATACGTATATTTAGACTTGTTTAGAAATTATTCTTTCACATTTTCCTTTTTATATTATATGAAAAAATATATACTAATTTTTATTTCTGTTATTCTTCTTTCTACCAGTCTAAAAGCTCAAACAACAGATACCTATGTTGTTGCAGATAATCCAGTCGGACTTTCTTCCTGTGTAGATTCAATTATAACATTAGAAGACATTTATAAAATTGCGGAAATACGTGACCTCAATGACCCGAATGACGATGTAAGCATGTACAAAATGTTCCGTCTGCAAGGTTCGGTAATTACAACTGAAGAATTAACAAGTATTCATTATAGTGATTATCCAAGTGTATATGTAAAGAAAATGAATGCGACGAATATACATCGTGGAGGCATTCAGGTCTTCCTGTATTTGATTACACCACCAACATCTTTATTTAATGTGGATACCCTTAAATATACAGTTGATAAGGGAGCAACTGTAAACTTTACTCCCGACTTCTTTGCAAAATTCACTTTCTTCAGCAGCGGTAAAGATCTGACTAGCCTTAACGAACGTATTTTACTCACCGATGAATCTATAGGTACAGAAGCTCCAATAGGTACTAATTCCACCTGGTCAATTGTGGGTAAAGGAAAATACAAAATCAGGGTACAGGTTGCTGTATGCGATCCAGCTGATTTTTACTATGACAGTATTTATGTAATAGTAAATGAATCACCTTGCCTTAAACTGGAAATTAAAGAGATGCCCTCTCTCTGCAGGGATGAAATAGTGGACATTACACCTTATATATATTTGGATAATCATGCAGCAACCTCATCAGATCTTTCACAAATGTCTTTTACCAATAAAAGTTTGTTAGGAGGAACAGGTGAAACTTTTAACCCTGCTGCTATGGACATGACACAAATGGTAGATAAAACAAGCCGATTCCCTCAGATCCTAATTACTTATCAACCAAACGTTGCATTAGGTATGTGTACAGATTATACATACATGCCAACTTTAAAAGTACCTACTAAGTTAATTACTTCAGATATTATTCTTACAAAAAATAATAATGGAACAATTGCTAACTATACTGTTGAAGGTGATTATTATGGATTCAATGATATGTTCAGTAAAGATGTATTTAAAAAATTATACGTTGATAACTTCACCACTGTTCATGCAGGCACGGTCATGGACTTTTATTCAGATGCAGCATTGACAGTTCCTGCTCCCGGAAATAATTTAACTCCCGGCACTTACTACATCGCCGCTACAAATCCCGATTGTTCGGATGACAGTACACTATTTACAGTAAATGTAAAAAACAGGGATTTTGATATTTTCTGGCAATCAGCCCCTGCCCTTGGTAAGGGATATTATACCTTTACTGCTCCTGTATATAGTGGAGCTAACTATTCATGGATCGTTTGGGGAGGTTCTGTGATATCTGGGAACAACACAAACCAGTTAACAGTATATTTTTCAGAAACTGCCTCACCATCCGTATCTGCACGATGCACCATCACTCTACCTGCTGCCCGTACTACTATTAATGGCAATAACCTAACTTCTGCTGTGTATATCACCTCTAACGAAAGCGGTGATAAAGAAGAAATAAAACCAGGCATTACAACTCCGGTTATTTCAAACTATTCAGAAAGTTCGCTTAAGGCTTATCCGAACCCTGCTACAGAAACATTTTCACTATCAGGCTCTGGTTTATATGATATAAAAATATATAATTCCGTTGGCCAGTTAGTCCTTACAAATAACTCTTACAAAGCAGAGACCCCTATTATCATTAAAAATAAAGGCTTACATGTGGTATATGCAACACAAAATGGGAATTCAAAAGTCATAAAAGTTATTATCGAATAACGAGCATCCTCAACAATCTGATCAATTATAATTGACTCAAAACAAAAAGATCTGAATGTATATATTCAGATCTTTTTTGTTTTTAACACCTCATCTAATATTTTAATGGGTATTTTAGTTTTGACTAGTCAATTATACAGTATTAGTTGGACTATTATATAAGCTAGAATACTACTTCTGCCTTTAAAAATGTTATAGTGAATTATCTAAAGTAGGTTATTCTTTTCAAATATTCTTTATCCCCATCAGATAGGTGAAGTAGATAAACTCCATTACTCAGACCTTTAAGAGGCGTAGATTCATTCCTTTGAGCAATTCCATTAAGCATTAATACTCCTGATACAGAAAATATGCTATAATAAATTTCTGAATAAGCTCCTGACCATTCGTTTACTATAAAACTTTTGTTTTCTACATCCCAGTTTAATTTGGCATCAGCAGCCATAGAATGGGTTGGAATAGCAGTAGAAATCTGAATAAATCCTACAAAGTAATTATTACTTTTATCACATTCATCACTGGAACTCAGACTTACATGAACAATGAGGTAGGGATAGGTGCTTTGTGGATTCTGTGGAAAAGGATTGGCTTGATACGTTCCTCTAAACGTTTCTCCGGGAGAAAGAATACTTACATTCTGATGACTTATAAAAGATCCTCCTGCAGGAGCATCTCCACCAACCTGATTATCGGTTGAAACATAATTTTGTAGTACTACCTCACCAAGAGTAATATCTACAGTCCCTACATTCTTAATTTCATAAGTATAATAGTAAACACCATTTACTATTGAAGTGATACTAATATCGGTAAAAACAATATCCCGGCCAGTACAGGCAAGTGTTTTATTTGTAGTACCAAACAACAACAATATTGCAAAAACCGATTTACTTAGTTGTAACAGATGCTTCATAAAAAAGAGGTTTATAAACAAAATTAGCAATTATAAAATGATACTCAGATTTAAACGTTGACCGCAATTAGAATGTTTGACTTAATAATGACAGGAGCCACTATCTAATATCTAAAAGTTTTTAAAGGAATGCCACATATTACGTAGTCCAAATCAATTTAACATAAGCCTGATAATCTATTAATACATGTATAGACTTAATCGTTTTGAGAATTTGCTAACTCCATATGCAAAATAGGATAAGGCTTTCCAAATCCATCTAAATCAGAAATAGATTTTATCTTGAACCCAAATTGATTATAAAATTCAACAGCTTGTAAATTATCCTTATTGACATCAACTTTTGTAACGTTAAGTCTTTCTATTGCATACAATAATAGTTTTTTTCCGATACCTTTTCCAATTTCGTTTGCAGTAACAAACAACATCTCTAATGCGCCATCATTAGTCCCGATAAATCCGACAATCTTAGACTTCTCATTTTTCAAACAATGCAAGGTTACATTTTCAAAAAAACCTGGAATGAGTTCTTTATAAAAATTAAAATCTTCAACCTTTAAGAAATCATGTGTAGCTTTTACTGAAGACTCCCAAACTGATATTAACTCCTGGTATTCTGTATTCTTTACTTTGATTATCACTTTTGCCTTTTGTTTATTTGCTGTCATTCCGGTTAATATCCTAACAGATACATTTCCTTTTTTGAGCTGCCTCTGTTGTAGATTACCTCTTTAAAGAGCTCTGGAGTTCTATTAATAATATTAACCTAAGATCTCTTTATTATAAAATTAAAAATTAACGAAGTTGGCAGAATCAAAATGCAGGAATTCAAAATTGGATTAAACCCGTCCGATTCAAATAAATAATTTATTATATCAGTTACATACTTGGCTGGAGTAAGATTTAAAAATCCTGCAATTATAAAATAGCCTACCAATCCAAAATATAATACCTTCAATAATTTAATTTTTAATGCTGTTTTTTCCACACTGATTATCAGCTCCTTTTTATCTCTAACAATCTCTTCATTCCAGTGTTTATAGGTCTTCAATGCTTCAACGAATTTAACGCTGTCATCAAGTCCTTTAATCTCATCCATGGGTAGTCACTTCATATTAAAGGGGAAAACCGGTGAAAACGCGTCATTAAGTTGCTTAGCCTGAGAAAGACTCACATTCATCTTAAGTGTAAATTTGCAATAAAGAAAGGTTGATAAAGACCTGAAGAAAAAATAATAACTAAAGTAGAATATTATTAAAGAAGTCGTGATACAGATAATTCCATGATGCTCAAAAAATGGTATTTGGATTAAAAATAAAAGCGAAAGTAGCAATGTTACTACCTTCACAATTAAATCATAGGAATGAGTCCAAAACATTTATATATTCCCTTTTATTATTTATAAGGTTCTTTTTTATTTTATAAACCAGTTAAGGGCCTATCAAAAAAATACATGATTACTTATCAATAGACAGGATGTCAAAGCTGATTAAAAGTCGTTTCAGCAAATTCGGCAAGTGAAGGATCCCTTGCCCCCATCATTAAAATGACGTCTCCTTGTCTTGTTTCTTTGGCAAAGTAGTCTGGCATTTTATTTCTATCTTCAAACAAGAGTGCCTTTTTGCCCGCCTTAATCACCTCATTAATAACCACATCAGAAGATATATCCTTAGTTACTGTCCCCCCCGCATAATACACATCTGACATCAGATAGTAATCTTCCGGCCTTAATGTTTCTATGACTCTTTCAGCAAGTTCTTTATGCATAAATCTCAATGGGCCATATCCATGAGGTTGGAACCAGGCAAATACTCTATTGCCTATCTGCTGACAACTCCTAATTGCAGCCTGCACTTCAGCAGGGTTATGAGCAAAATCATCAATAAGATAAACCCCTTTTTTCTCCCCTACCAATTGTGTTCTACGGAATATCCCTACATAAGATTCCAAGGCTTTTGCAGCCTGTTCTATCGATACACCTGCCATGTAAGAAGCGGCTACTGCAGCAGAAGCGTTTTCCATGTTATGTCTTCCGATTACAGGAATTTTAAAAGGTATACCATTAAGAGTAAACTGAATTTCAAAACCAGTTTGTTTAAAATGCTCCGCCACAAATCCTGCACCAGCATCAGTGCCGAAATCGTTCTTAGTATCCTGGGAAAGGTTTCTTGTAAGCTCCAAATCATGGTTGACAATAAACTTACCCTTTGTATTTCTTTTAAAAGTCTGGAACAGCTCTATCAGTTCTTCAAACTCCTTATGGTCTCTGTCGATGTTCAATACAATTCCGATTTCCGGAATATAGTTAACTATAGATCCATCAGATTCGTCTGACTCAATCACTAGCCACTCGCTATCTCCTACCCATGCATTCCCGGGAAGATTTTTCTTCTGTAAAGCTGTCAGACCTGCTCCGGTAATAAGAGAAGGAGATTTCCCATTTTCCTGAAGAATATGAAAGATCATTGCTGTAGTTGTAGACTTTCCGGAAGTACCTCCGATGGCAATAGTTTTCTTTTCAGAAGATATTGCTGCAAGCAATTCGGAACGTTTAATTATCGGGATACCTGCTTCTTTTGCCTTTTGATATTCTACATTGGTATCTTCTATGGCTGAAGAAACAATTACCGCCTGAGTTGTTTCATTTATTCCTGAGCCATCCTGATAAAAACATTCAATGCCCATAGACTCAAACTGCTCCTGGATAAGCATTTTTTTATCCTTGCTAAACAACCTGTCAGAACCAGCTACCTTTTTCCCAACGCCTCTAAGATACTGAGCAATGGCACTCATACCGGTTCCTGCAATGCCTACAAAAAAGTAGTTATCAATAGTTTGAGTATTAAATTTCATATAAAAGACTTAAGTAACAATAACCAAATTTAAACAAAGAAACGATTATATTTCTAATATGTTAGGAGATAAGCGAATAAATCTATGTTTTTGCTATGTGATAAAAATAAAATACTAAAGTCATTCGCCATACAAGTTTTCTCAAAATATCAAGTCGATTAGGGTGGTGCATTCTAAAAAAACTGCTATTTCATTTTCTGCTCAATTGGATCATTTACCATTCGGAAGATGAGGCTGAAGATATTAAAAATGGAGATTATAATTAAGTATTTGCTACTTATATCATTCAGCAATTCTAATATATAAATACACAAAGGTTCAATATATTTTGGTAATTAGTATATACTTAAACTACCAAAATCTAAATGATATATACAATCTCATTAGACTTTATAGGATTAATACCGGCGAGACCTATACAGGAAAATATATGTGTATCTACCTGCCATTTTCTGTTGATTCAAATTCATATTATTTCAAGACGATTACTATTTTTGTAACGAAGGTATTAATAGGCTCAATAAAAAAGTGAAAGTATGTTTGAGAAAGTATGTAATTGGTTTCGTGAGCACGGGATCTTGTTAAGTAATGAAGAAGCTGATTATCTGAAAGAAAACACAAAAGAAATCATCATTCCCAAAAACACCATAATCATGTCTCAGGGAAAATCTGTGGATCGACTTTTTTTTCTTAATGAAGGAATTGTAAGGCTTTACAGATTACATAATGATATTGACTCCACTATAGACTTTGTTTCATGGAATGAATTTGTATCTTCAGTGTTTTATATAGTGAACCGGCAACCTTCACCCTGCGCCCTGGAAACACTTACAGAAGTAAAGGCATTGTATTGGGATCGTGAAGAAATACTTACTATAATGAAAGAAGTAAAATGTGCTGGTAAAATTGAAAATACATTGCTTGAAATACTACTAAACTGGACTCAGGACAGAGAAATAGACCGCATGTGTCTGACTCCGGAAGAACGCTATCTTAAGCTGATTAAAAACCATCCTTCGATCGTACAACAAGTTCCGCAAAAATACATTGCTTCATTCCTTGGTATTCACCAGGACAGCCTTAGCCGTATCCGTAAAAAAATCTCCCGTCAAAACTGACAAGTGTCAGATTAACTTTATCTCCTATCTCCTACTTTTGCATCTGCGAAACGGCTTTGTGCTTTTGATTATCCCTGAACTACAAATATATATCACTATAATGTGGTTCAGGGAATGAAAAACATAAACCCTGAACAACTTAATGCGATCACAACAGATAGTAACCCAGGAGATGTATTTGAAGTATCCATTCTCTAAGTACCTTTTTAACTCAATCAGGAATGGTCACCATAAAAGTAATTTTATTTTCACCGGATGAAAGTGCATTATCTCTGATGAAGTTGTTATCAGACAAGATACATAAGGCGCTTACGATACGGTAAATCGAATCAACAAGATGTACGGTTATCAACGCTGCTTCCATCACTGATGAGAAGAAAGGAACTCTATTGTTTACATTTTTCACTAAACTACCAAACGACTATGAAAAAACTCTATATTCTACTCATGCTGCTCCTTATGGGATTCACGTCTAACAGTAATGCACAGGATCTTCAATGGGCCAAAGCATTTAATCCACCTAACAGTGGTGAAAACAAATATATAAATACTAGGACTCATTGCATAGATCTCAGAGAAAACATCTATACTGCAGGAAATTTTTCAAACGCAATTGATTTCAATATGGGAGGAACACCCTATCTTGTATCTTCCTCCCAAAACAATGAAGGCTATATTGCCAAGTACGACAAAAATGGATCTGTAATATTTGTGCAACGACTAAAAGGAAGCTTTGCAACCATATACAACATCATCACAGATAACAAAGGAGCTTTATACATTACAGGCTCTCTTTCAAATCAAACCTTTTTTGATCCTGATGGAGTTAACTTTCCACTGACCCGTGGTGGCTTTCTTGCCAAATACGACACTTCAGGAAATTTTATATATGCCAGGAAAATTGGAAACTGGGGAAGAAATCTTTATATCGATAATGATCAGAATGTGTACCTATGCGGCTTCTATAAGGAAGGAGATGATATGGATCCAGGAGAAGAGGTATTAAATTTACCAGCTTATGGAGAGACGGATATATTTTTTGCCAAATTTACCTCTGGAGGAAACCTAGTTTTTGCCAAAGGTATTGGGAGTAACCGAAACGATACAGGCGGCAATGATTATGATTGTAATATAGCAGTGACTTCATCTGGTGAAATTATCCTATCGGGGACCATAACCGGTTGGACTATGGATTTTGATCCGGGAGAAGGAACGGAAACCAGAACTACTGGTAGCCACGCCGGATATATAGCCCGCTATACATCTGAAGGTGAATTAATAAATGTGGGAGTTATTGAGAATATAAACTTCAGTTATATACACGATATGTATCTTGATGCTTCTGACAATATATATATTACCGGTGAGTTTAATGGAACACTTGATTTTAATTTTGATCCGAATGTCGCTACAAGACTTTCTTCTAAAGGAATGCAGGACATTTATTTTGCCAAATATGACCCTTCTCTTAACCTGATATTTGCTAAAGGTACGGGAGGAGCCGAAACAGACCGTGGATATTCTATCGTACTCGATGGTCTTGGGTTTATAAATGTAATAGGTGATTTTTACAAAAATGCAGACCTGGATCCTTCATCTGTAACCAGAAATTATGGATCAGGCACCAATACCTATCATTTCTTCATTGCCAAATACAATACAGAAGGAAACTTTATAGATGCCAATTACTTAGTGGGATCGATTGCGCCAACACCTGCAACCATAAGTCCTTCAGGAACTATTTGTTTGTCTGGCTGGCTGAAAGGAGATATAGATTTCGACTTTAGTGATGAGATCAACATTCTTTATCGAAACTCCTCCAACAGTGCTTTTCTGGTACAATACAAACAATCTCCGGAATTAAAGCTGTGGCATAACGAACCTGTCAATGCTGGCGCAAATATCAATATCGGAACTTCTGAAATTGGAGCAAGCACTGAGATAAAAGAGTTTTACATTAAGAACACAGGTGACTGGAAACTGGATTTTACCCAAACTCCCGCTATTACTCTATCCGGGCCGGCTGTTTCGGATTATCAAATAGACCAAAGCCTTTTAGGAGCCTCAGTTACATTGGGTGATTCAATAAAATTTACAGTAACATTCACTCCTTCGGAGGTTGGAGAACGCATGGCACAGCTATCGATACATAACAATACGTTCCAAACACCGGAATTTTCCATAAACCTAACGGGCTCAGGTACTCCTGTAACCAGCATTGCACATGCTTCTGACAAGAAAATAGTTCTTTATCCTAACCCTTCTTCTGACGGATATATCACTATAAAATCACGGGAAAGCTTAACTGAGGTCACTGTAACTAATTCCATCGGTCAGAGAGAAATATTCCATTCTGATACTTTCACTACTTCCTTGAAAGGAATTCTTACACTAGTGATCAAGACTACTTCTAATGTATATGTAGATAAGATCTGTATACAACAGTGAGTTGATTTTTTTATACCTTTTTATAACGGCCTGACTCTCACAGGCCGTTTTTTTTCATCATGATATAGTCATTATAGATCTGCATTTCCAAATAAGAAAACTTCTTTTCCTTGTCCAATTTGAATGTATTACAAAAATAACATCTCCATCTATTCAAGCCGAGAAGCCGTGATCATTCTTTTTTTAATTCAGTTAAAATTTAAGGATATTCCAACAACTTCCTAATATATGACAGAACTGATATTCGAATTAATTCAAAGGCCTTTTGTTCAGATCTTATTATTTTTAGTTTTAACAACCGTTTCTATTCTTATTATTAAACCTAAAAACAGCGACACTACCTGGAATATAGCGGGCAATGTTTTCATAGGGTTCATACTTGTAAACTCTTTATTAATTTGTATTGTATCTAATAGTTGGAGCTATTTTTTTACTCAATCCTATTTTCATTACTATATCTTGTAAGTATTTCTATTATAATTCCTGCACTTATTAAATTATTAAAAATTGAAGGTGCAGCTGAAAGTGCTATGATTTTGATCGTCATCATCTATCATCCGGTAATCTTACTTGTTATGCTATTCCTGACGTGGGTTTATTTAAAACTATTTTAACATTATAAGTTGTATGCTGTCTGCATGTCAGAAACATGTCCTACAATACTCCATGCTTTGGAATAACCCTTCCTTCTATTTTCAATGATATAATTAATCCCTGAAATGTTTCCTATTAAAAAAACTGTTAGCTTAAGGCATGACTAAACTAACAAAGAGAACATCCAGGGGGTTCAACTGAGGGGATTTTACTGAATCATTCCATTTTTTTTATTATTATCATCTGTAGAAGCGCCAGAATCCAAGGGGGTAGTAATGTTTTTAAAATCAATATCCTAAAGTGTTAATGCTATTAATTACGAGAAGCTCATTAATACCCAAATGGTTTTAATTTATGAAGCTAATTGTATTAATACCTCACTTATTGAACAAAAATTATCATTTTTCCAATATTTTTTTTTAGTTTGCAAGAGTTTTTGAAAAAATTTAACCTGATTCTTAAATCATTAATCGTTTTCTGATCAATATATGGAGTTATACTATTCATTTTCTGTACTCATTGTTTTAGCCTCACTGTTTGCTTACATCAATCACAAGTTTATAAAATTGCCATCCACAATTGGAATTATGTTGATGGCTATTATAGTTTCCATAATCATTCGATTTGCCGGTGGCTCAATTTTTCCCGAGACAACCAAAAAACTATTTACACTGATCTCAGAATTGGATTTTACTGAGGTGCTAATGGGTGCAATGCTTAATTTCTTACTCTTCGCTGGTGCAATACATGTGAATTTTATCGATCTTAGAAAGCAGAAGCTGCCTGTACTTACCTTTTCCACTATAAGTGTCATTATTTCCACTTTTGTAATAGGATTTAGCTTATCCTATATTACTCCTATTTTTGGAATCAAGCTTCCATTCTTATACTGTTTGTTATTTGGTGCACTTATCTCCCCTACTGACCCGATCGCAGTACTTGGTATATTAAAAAAAGCCAATGTCAGCAAGTCGCTGGAAACAAAAATAACAGGTGAATCTCTTTTCAATGACGGTATTGCGGTGGTGCTATTTGCAGTTATATTGCAACTTACTCATACTTCCGAAGCTGCTATTTCATTTGGTTCCATTTCATGGTTATTGGCAAAGGAAGCATTGGGTGGACTGCTACTGGGTGTCCTCCTTGGATACTCCGCTTCAAAAGCAATGAAAGGGATAGACGATTATATTGTCTCGGTACTCATTACATTGTCAGTAGTTATGGGAGGTTATCTCATTGCACATTCAATACATATATCCGGTCCGCTAACAATGGTTGCGGCAGGTCTTATTATCGGTAACTATGGAAAAAGAGAAGCTATGTCTATCGTTACTAAAGATTATCTTACAAAATTCTGGGAACTGCTTGATGAAATTCTTAATGCAATTTTATTCCTGTTCATAGGATTTGAATTACTACTAATTCCTGATTTTGAAACTTACTGGATCATCTCTGTTGTTGCGATAGTTGTAGTACTATTTGCCAGATTTGTATCTATATGGATACCAATGCTCATTGTACCATTCAAACCAAAGCTAAATAAAGGATCGCTCATTATGCTGGTGTGGGGCGGATTAAGAGGTGGTGTATCAATAGCCCTGGTACTTTCCGTAACCGATCCGGATTACAAAGAACTTCTTTTGGAGATGACCTATCTTGTAGTAGTATTTTCTATTGTAGTACAGGGCTTAACAGTTGGTAAACTTTCCAACAAGGTCCAATTGCCTGAACCTAAAAACAAGCCTCAGGCGTCTTAAAAAAAGGAAGAACATCCATTTTACAAAGATTTATGGTTATATAAAACATCACCTCCTAATAATATGAATCGGGATAAATCGGATACTGGATTTAGTAGGATATGATTTAAATTCTGCCAATCCTCCTATCCTGTAAATCCCGATTCAGATAAAATACGGACTGTTCATTGGCATGTCAAATTTTGTAAATTTAGATTCCTACTTTATATGTCTCAAAGGAAGGCAAATTTTCATCCCATGATTAGAAATATACAATTGATGGTTTCATTAAATTAATTAACTCTCTTTTGTCCAGGCACCTTTTGGCAGATAGTAATCATTTTGTTTTACCTTCAAAAACATATAGTCTTCCGTAATCATTGCTTTTAAAATTATCTCCTACAAAACCTCTTTTAATAAGTTCTTGTCTTATTACCCTCATTACAAACCAATGACTAACTATAAGAAAATCTTTTTCATTCTTGGCAATTACATTGTCTACAAAAGCAATTATTCCATTTTTAAATCTATCAGTATCATTGTTAGCTGTAAATGAAATCATACGAATAATAAATCCCCACATCAGAAACGGCAACTTTAACTTGTCTGATAAACGGTGTACAATATCCAATTCTTTCAGTTCAGGTATCTCTGTAATATTTCCATTATAAATATGCTTTGCAGTTTTTACTGCCCTGATCAAAGGGCTTGAATAACAGCAGTGCCAGTTTACGCCGGACAAGTCAACCACTTTACTTTGGATTTCAACCTTGTTATCATACTCAGCAAACCATTTTACTAAATCTGATTTAGAAAGTAATGTCTTTTCCGGAAAAGGATGATTAACCTTAAAGTGCCTAACTAAACCTATTTTCATACGTTTCTGAATTTATCCTAAAATGGCTTTCATATTGCCACATGCCGTATTATTGCTCAAAACTCAAAAGAAATACCACAGTGTAAATTTAGCAAAAAGCATTGAACTAAAACTACAGGATATTAAACAGATCTTTCAACTTATTCTGCTAATTTACTGAGTAGATTCCCTTCACTGTCGAACACCACCTTCCACTCTTCTATAAGTTTTTTCAACTCCAGTGTATATGTTACTTTATTGTCTTCTTCTGTGATCTTTTTCACATCATCAACACGATAAGATCCAAATTCACTATTAATTTTCTTTAACACTTTCTGAGGCAAATCACTTTTTGAAATTTCCTCTTTGTGTCGTGTCAATTTCCCTGTTTTATCGTACCACACATCATGGTCTGTTCCTAACAAACCTGTTTCAAAATCAACCTTGTAATGTTCCCCATCTAATTCCCATTCTACATCATTGGCTTTTGGAAATGTTTGCTGGAAGTTATTTATAATAACCGAAGGAACCTGACTTTGAGGAATATCCTGCCCGAAAGCAGTTTTTGCGAAGCTTATTAATGTAAAGGAAGCGATTATTATTACCCTGTTCATTATCTTAAATTTTAAATTATAATACAAAGTAAAAGCTACATCCTGGAAGGATTTGGGAATGATTTAAGGCATGTAAATAATTCTCAGAAACTAACTGTAACTTTCGTTGAGATTATTTTATTGGAATTAATTTCTTGGTCTTTAAATACGAAATTTGCAGCACCAATAGGTATATTTTATCACATTCATGATGTAAAGAAACAACATGATGTGAGGAAAAATTGGAAACTAAAAATTTATCTGAAACGAATTACAAACCAATGTAAACCGTTTTCAAATCGATATAAAACAGAAAAACCATACAATTCACAAATTGCTTTCACGATTGTTAAGCCAAGCCCTGTGCCGCTTTGATCGTTTTCAGTTTTGTAAAAACGTGAAAATATTTTTTCAGTGTTTAATGGGCTTTCAATTCCTGTATTGCTGACTTTAATGACATCATCAGATATATCAACATTTACAATTCCATTTGAAACGTTGTGAAAAATAGCATTTCGCAATAAATTTGAGACGATGATATTTGCAAGAGAAACGTCCATCTCTATTGTCAATTCTGCATTTTCAAAGACATTGATTTTTATATCTTTAAACTCTGCAATTTCTCCCAAATCAGTTAAGCTTTGCTTTACAAGTTCATTAAGAGAAACAATCTGATTGTTTAAAAATTGTTTATTTTCAATTTTTGTAAGCAACAACAACGATTTGTTTAAGCGAACCATACGCTCAATAATGCTCATTAATTCAGCGATGTTTTCAGCTTGGTCAGGTTGCAGATTGCCTTTTTCAATCAGCAACTCCAATTTATTGGTAGCTATTGCCAATGGTGTCTGCAGCTCATGTGAAGAATTTCCGATAAACTGCTTTTGTTGCTCATACGTTTCAATGTTTTGCTGCAACAGAATATTTACGGCTTTTTGTAAATCAGTAAATTCTTTTGTTTTGGTATTTACTTCTGGAAAACTTTTACTGCTACCTATCCGGTAATTTTTGAGTTGGTTCAGGAATGAGTAAAAAGGTTGCCAGAGCCGTTGCAACACAAAATTATTAATAAGGATGACTACTGTAATCAAAAGTAGATAAAGTCCAAGGGCCAGACGAAGTAACTCTCCCACTAAATCATCTTCTTCAACCATTGGATTGATAATTTTCAATTGGTAGTAATGTCCGTTGTTTTCAAAAGCCGTTGTAAGCAAACGAACCGGTTCTAATTCGGGGCTTTCATCATCTGCATCCTGCATATACATCAGAGTATCCAGATATTTATCCTTTACTGCAAGAGCTTGTGATTGGGAAATTTCCCGGATGGCAAAAAAACCTTCATCA
Source organism: Sporocytophaga myxococcoides (assembly GCF_000775915.1). Lineage (NCBI taxonomy): Bacteria > Pseudomonadati > Bacteroidota > Cytophagia > Cytophagales > Cytophagaceae > Sporocytophaga > Sporocytophaga myxococcoides. The sequence continues at coordinate 959,857 of NZ_BBLT01000001.1, read as the reverse complement.
AATTTTCTTTTTGCCAAAACGCTTGTATCTTTTTGTGCCTGATAAACTATTTGGCGCTTGTAATTGTCCAGCCCCTCATCAACACTTTCTTTGATTTCATCAAGTATATTGAAATAAAAGACAACCGACCACAATCCGATAATAAAAAATAGAGAAACCGAAAGATAAATAAGTGATTTGTTTAATAGTTTCATTTTTCAGTAAGCTTGTATCCGATACCGTAAACAGCTTCAATTTCAACATCGGCATTGGCGGTTTGTAATTTTTTCCGCAGGTTTTTTATCTGATAATAGATGAAGTCAAAGTTATCTGCCTGGTCGATGTTGTCGCCCCAAACGTGTTCTGCTAATGCATTTTTGGTAACCAGGCGATTTTTATTAAGCAAAAAATAATTCAATATATCAAACTCTTTTCGGTTTAGTGGAACATTTTCTTTGTTTACCGAGAATGTTCGTTCTGTCAGGTCTAACACTATGTTAGCTGTTTCAATGGTATTTTTTCCATCTAATTTATTCCTGCGTAAAACAGCTTTTATCCTTGCATTGAGTTCTGCGATGTGAAACGGCTTTGTCAGATAGTCGTCTGCACCAAGTTCAAGTCCTTTTAGTTTGTCATCCAGCGAGTCTTTGGCAGAAATAATGATGACGTTTCCAGATTTACCTTGTTGCTTAAGTTGTTCCAGAAGTTGCAGTCCGCTGCCATTTGGCAACATAATATCAAGCAAAATACAATCGTAGTTATATACTTCTATTTTTTCACTTGCCGAATGAAAGTCGCTTGCTGTTTCAATCACAAAATGTTCTTTCTTCAGTGAAGTCACAATCGTTTCTCTTAAATCTTTCTCGTCCTCAACTATCAGAATTTTCATAATATCAAAGATAATGATTGAATTTAGGAAAGAGTTGGGAATTAGCTTTTTTTTGCCATTAAACTGATTATCAAACCAATTACTTTTAGTTTCCATTCAACCTCTCGATTTTTCATTTCAGCCCTCCTATCGTTGAACTAAATGATAATGGACAATTTTACCCGGAAATTTATAAAAGGTTTCTATTGGCTTCAAAAGTGTCTTCTCCGGCTTGAATTAATGATGTTTGTCTGGTAATTATTTGAATCGGAATTAAAATTTACTGGAAGTCCATTTTTTCGTACTTTTGACAAAAGTGTACAATATATTTTTCAATCAAATGCAGATCTTTCAAAAATACCTTATTCTTTTTTTACTCAGTGTCTCAGCTCTCACAGTATTCTCTCAAAAAATTGAAAAACAAGTTATCCTATACGAAAGCCCAGGAGAAGATACAAAGTTAATCAATGCTTATGGTGTAATTAATTTACATATCGTTATGGGAAACATTCAGAGAAATGATGGCCCAATACTTAATGAGGTGATAGATTTAGGTAAAAATGGATTTTTAATTAGGAATAAACTTTTAATGATTCATTATTCGAATGATCTAAAGAAAGTTGGGGAATTTGATTTATCTGACCTTTATAGTAAGAAGAATGGAATCTTTAAATATTTTGTTTATCCAACAGGTGTCATGATTTGGCAGGATGAATATTCTGAAGCAAGTACCAACAAAAAATTTGGCAATTACGATTACAAAAACGGATTTACGGTAAAAGACTTATACTTCGATTCAAAAGTTAAAATATCATCAACAACAAATTACGAGGAGTATAACACACTTTACATGGCGCTTTATTATCCTGAAAATAAAGAAAAAGAAAGATTCAAACATGTCTTTTATTCAGTTCCTGGCATGAAACCAGTTCCAGAGTTAAGTGGATTTAATATAAAAAATGAATCTTTTGGAAAAAACGCAGAAGATTATTTAGCGATCAATGATTCAACTTATTTTGTTTTGGATAAGCCTGATAAAAATTTTACAAAATTGTTTTGGGTTGGAACAAGGAACAAGGATGGCTCTATGGTTGACGTATATAAGGGCTCTGTTGATTGTTCTAAATTATTAATTTCAAAAACAGGTTCTACAGTTGTTCAATATTCATACAAAGGATCCAAGTCTGAATATCCGCTTTTAGATGAGGAAAAAACTGTTTATCACGATAAAATTAATCAGATTATATATTTTGTTTATAATCTACGTTTGGATCAAGCCATTTTTACTACTGCCATTAATTACAAAGAAAAGAAATCATACACTAACTTCTTCTCTGTATCAGATGACCAGAATAAGAAAGTTAACCGTAAGTTAAAGGAAATAGAAAAATTTTCATCCCGATTGAAAGTAGATAAATATGACAGAGAATTTTATCCCTTAAGAAATGGCTTACTATTGAATTTACATACTTTAGGAGATGGATTCCAGATTGCTATTGATAACACCGGAAAGATATTAAGGGTAGATAAATCACATTACAATTTTAATAACACCAGACATCGAGATTTCAATCTATTACCAAAAAAGAACGAGGTTTTATTTGTAAGCAAGACGTACAAACCCAACAAATGGGATTTTATATTAACCTTTTTGAAAAGTGACATCCCAGAAGAAAATTTATTTCATATCCTAAATAGAGGACACTTTGATTATATCATTCAATTTGAAAAGCAAAATAGTAGAATTAATTGCTATAAAGTTACATATGATTAACTCCTTAGCAGCTTTAACATCATATTTTGGAGCTTAAAAATTGATAGGTTAAGATTCAGCCTTGTGAAACATAAGTCGGCAATGTGATTATATCTTTTACTCTCCTCTTATGCTTTAGCTTAGCTGAATCTTTCAAAATTATAAAAGCGAGAGCTAGTTTTATTTTATTACACCACAAATTGTCTTAAATGATGATCGTTATGCTTATAAGCAAATATTCCAATTTGTTCCCTGGTCATATTGCCAAAAAAATCGTGAACAAAGTCATTATTTGAAAAGTTTTCGTAAGATTTGATTTGTTGTATCCAGGTTGCAATCTGAGCTTCAAAATCACCATCCTTTTCTTTGACAGTAAAACTTTTACCTGCGGGCATATTCCTGCTAAGTGGCTTGTCGTCTTTGGTATTACTCTTTAATGCCATTTTACCAAAAAGCTTCCCAAGAAATTCTTGTTTGTATACAAAATCCTTTTTCCCAAGAACCCATTCATTCCAGAGATTGCAATGTCTGGTCATTTGATACACATTCATTTTACCCCACATTGGAGTCTTACTATCCTTTAGCAAATTAATTCTTTGAATCAATTCACCTCTTGTTGCAGGATCAAATATTGTTTTCATTGTCAAAATTATTTATGGGTTGCAATGAAAAGTAATTTCCTGAATCATCTTTGAATAGTGCCTCTGTCCCATAGAACTCTTTTGTAGGAGCTTTTATAAATTCTACTCCCTTTGCTTTAAGTTCCTCATAGGTAGCATAAATGTCATTACAGGTTAGCACACCACAGCCGAAAATTCCTTTTTTGATAAGGTCGATTAAACTCTCAGCAACTTCTTTTGGAAACATTTTGCTAACAGTAACAGGAAACAAAACTAATTGCAAATCCGGTTGGTCAGGTGGAGAAACTGTGAGCCAGCGTGTTCCAGGCCCCATTGGGATATCATCTACAAGCTTGAATCCTAATTTATTAACATAGAAGTCATAGGCGCTATCCTGGTCTATAACATGTATGTTTGTAATTGTCATCTTTGAAATCATTATCGTTTTTGTTTATTTGTTATACTCAATCCAAATTTCCGCAATGATTTACTTTTTTACTTCTTCAAAATTGCTATTCTCAGTCCAGCCGTGCATAAAAGCATAACACTTAGGCACAAATGCCAGAGGCTTTTCTTGTATATTCTTTTTTCGCTGGTTGAAGTCACTTGCATACTGATTGGGTGATTTCCCAACTATTTTTGAAAACAAACCACTGAATGTACTCAGACTTTCATATCCAACTAAATTACAAGCCTCACTTACTAGATCACCTTGCTCCAGAAGATGCTTTGCTCTTTCTATTCTAACCTCTGTCAGATATTGGTTAGGCGTTTTTCCGTAAATGGATTTAAAAAGTCTTATAAAATGAAATTTGGAAAAATGGGCTTCGTCTGAAATATTATCGAGGTCAATTTTCTCTGAATAGTATCTATCAATATAAAGTTTTGCCTGAACAATTCGTCTGTATAAATAAACTTTTGGATATTGTTCTGTTGTCATATACTAGTTTGTAATATTTATACAATATATCCATTTCTATCCTATATTTAATTATCGATTGGACTTTTAATTTTGGCAGGTATTTTGACTTTGGTAACAGAAAAGAAAGATTGATCTGTTTTGATATTCCTACAAATAATCAAAATATCTAATCCATCAGCTAGGCTTATCTCCTCCTAATATTTTATTGAACTTAATTGTCTTATTAGAAGTGTTCTATTTAATGAAGCTATAGTCAAATCATGCAATTAGACCACAATGCCTGCAATGACGTGCTTGTAAGGTCCTTGTTAAGATTCACATTTTTCCATTGACTTCTACTGATTTTCTTCAAACCATTCCACAATTGAAGGCATATTTCTTTCAAAACCACCAGGAATGAAGAAATTTAGTACCCCTGCTTTCTTGTCGGTTTTGTTTTTGAAGTCGTGGGTTGTATTTGCAGGAATTCTCAAGAAAGTTCCTTTGCTTGCATCAATCCATTTCTCTCCAACAAGAAATGAAATTGTTCCTTCCAACATATAAAAAATTTCATCATTATCTTCATGTGAATGCGCTCCCGGGCCGTCTGAATTTTCTTCTAACCACCATTCAGAAACACTGTATTTTTCATTAGTTTCGTTTTCGTCAGCTTTAAAAATGGCAGTCATTGTTCCGCAGTTATAAATTCGTCCTTGTCCTTCAGTCAGGATTAAAGCTTCTGTATGATCGTTCTTATGTTTCATTTTTGCTTTATAAATATCTAATTCAAAATTTATTTTATATAACAAGGTATTAAATCTAACCGATACTCCATCTATCCAATAGACACTTTTTTGACGGATGCTTCTGCTACTTATAAAATATACCCTCTAACAATGTGACTTAGGTTTATGTACTACTGCACATTGCCCCTTCTGTAAATATAAAGTATACACCACATCCTTCATAGCTCTCAATATCCACAATGAAGCCGTCAGATAGCAATTTGTACATAAGATAGAAATACCTAACTTAGTAGAAGTATATCAAGGGAAACAAGGTTCAGAGGAAAAATTAATCTGAGCTAAAATAATGTTACTCATCTTGGTTTATATCTTTATAGACGGAAAGAAAATTAAAGACTAAATAAATCTAAATGCAAAGAAAATTATCAAAACGACTTTCTGATATTGTACATGCTCTTCCCTTAAAAGAGGGAATAAGAGTATTGGAGATTGGGTGTGGACCTGGAGCAATGGCAAGGGAGATTTCCGAATTAATTGTGAATGGACATATTCTAGGTATTGACCGTTCTGCCAAAGCTATTCAACAAGCTATTGCCGGTTCAGAAAATGAAATAAAAAAAGGTAGACTTTCATTTAAACACATTGCCATAGAGCATTTTGAGCTTGAACATAACGAAAAGCCTTATGACATTGCTATTGCAGTGAGAGTTGGAGCATTGGACGGCAGGCATCCTAAAATAGAAAAACAATCATTGCTTAAAATCGCAAAAGCATTGACAGATAAAGGGAAACTATATATTGACGGAGGAAATCCAATAAAGGAAATTTCACTTACTGAATATAGAACGATTAATTCAAAACAGGTTTAGTTTATAAGCCATTATTACAATCTCCCATTGCTAAGACTTCAAAGGAAAATAATTTCTTTTAAGTTCCATCAAGAATATGCGTTGTAGCCCTGCTAAGCTGATTACTCTTTGCCATTAAGACCTAATCTTCCAATTTCAACCATAAAGCTGGTCGAATCCCACCACTGTCTTTAGGTTTTCCAAATACACCATTTCCGCGAACATACACATTTCCATTGGCATTAACACTCGCAGAAGTCCTTCCATAATAACCAGGTGAACGCAGTCTCCACCAATGGTATTCGCTACCAAATTTCGCTTGTCGTTCTCGATTATTTTCATCATCTATTAACCATTTTTGCTTGCCTTTAGTTAGCATATTCTCTTTACTATCTCCAAAATATCGGCACACCTCCTCAATGCTGAGTAAAAATATACTGTCCATGGTATCGATTCCACCTTTTGTTTTAAACCACGGATTGTCTGGATTGCTATTTATTACAGTAATTATTCTAGCTTTTTCAACTTGATTGAATGAATTGTAAAATTCATGATTAAGATAGTTTCTTAACTCACATTCTGCCCAGCTTATCTCTACAAAAGCATTGTTATACCATCGAAGCGCGATTATGTCTTCAGTAATGACCAGTGCCTTGCCTTCTTTAATATCAAGCATTCTCCACCTATAGTTACCGAAAGATATTATATCATCTTTTGCCATTCCCTGTGTGTCATTCAATGTCTAAATGACCTGTTATGTAAATTTATAATTATAATTACCAAGTTATTAACCTCAAACCAATATTCAGGTAATCCAATTGACTTTACAAATCCCTGATATTAATAACGTTTGCATATCTGAAAACATAAAATGTCGATCATCACTTGATGATAATTTATCAATATTATCATGACAGGCATCCTATGTTCCAGATATTATGAGCAGTTTCTTTTATCAAGATATATTTGCTAATATTTTTTTAATCAACACAATTTGTCCCAAATGATAATAGCTGTGTTCTATCATTCCTTCAATATTTCTTAAATACGTTCCATACTTTTCATCGACAAAATTTTCACTAAGTTTAGCTTCATCCATTTTTTCAATTAATGAAGCAAATTCTTCCGAATCATTCCAAAATTTAGTGAGAAAACTTTTCCATTCCTTCTGCGATTCGATTTCTTGAAAATCAAAACTATACTTGTTTCTAATTTCTAAATTTCCACCCAGAAAGACATTTTTAATTCCGTAAATGTAATAATGGATATGCTGAGCAAGAATTGAAATAGTGTTAAGATTTTGAAATCTTGCCGTCGCAATTTTCCAATTAAGATTTTCCAATTCATTTTTAAAATTCGTATTAGCAATCCAAGTTCCATTTAAAATTACCTCACGAAATCTGTTTGCAAGTTTTATCTGAATATTCATAGTTTGTTATTTAAGGGACAGCATTCTGAGAAGTATAGGTATAAAACTTAAATATATATCAACTGGTATTTTTTAAATAAAGGGATAGACAAGATTATCACTGCTGTTGATATCCTTTAATCCTGTATATCGTGACTAATAAACTTTTCATAGCGAGAATTGCACAGGACGATGAGCTGTACATAGTTTTATTTAATCGAATAATGTAGTCCAGGTTTTGTCGTAGTAAGCACTAAAACAAATCTCAATTTGTTTAATCGTATTTTTTTCTTCTGCAAGTTCAGGGATTTCATTAATTGAGAAAAATTTCCTTTCACTTGTTTCAATATTGTTTCTAAAAGGACTGTTATCAATATCACATAACACAAACACTTTACAAACACCATAAGCATACATCGGTTTATTATGCTTGTTTCTATCTTGTATTGCAATAATTTTTAAAGGACTTGCATTGTACCCAGACTCCTCTTTAACTTCTTTTATAATATTGGTTTTTATAGATTCATTAACATTAACCCAACCACCAGGTAAAGACCATTTTTCGTTATTTTCTCTTACCAATAAAATCTTGTCTTCTTTAATTATAGCTGCCCGAGTATCTAATTTGGGAGTTTGAAACCCTGTTTCGTTGCAAAATAAATCTTTAACTACTTCCAGATTTAGTGAAGACTTTTCACTCATTATTTCCGCTGAAATTTCTCTTATTCTCTGATACCTTTCATGATCAAATATATCTTTTGAATATGTTAGTCCAATTTGAGCAATTGCTTGTAATTCAATTGCCCATTGAACGCATTTGTTATTTTCTGCCATTTCAGTTGTACTGTAGTTAAATTTATTACCTGTAAAGAACCAGTAATTTTAGGGTATCGTTGATAATTTTAACTTGATTAATATTTTATTGTTGGCAGCTCTTTAGATTTTATATTCGTAGCAATTAAAGGTTCTACCCTGATCACCAGTATTCGATTCTGTTAATATCTTTCCCTGATCGCAAAACACCTGCATCATGCATTCATCCTCACTGACAGACAGTTAATAAATCATTCCTTTGCTATCGATGGAAATATTCCAAAAGTATTCTGTTTCCATAGGTAAATTACTCCATTGTCAACCGTGAATGAGTGTTGCCCTCCAACCATCTCCAACATATAGCCAGTACTTTTCATAGGAGTCAGCGAATGGAAACAATCCTCCAAAAATTCCATTCTTTATATTTGAAGTCCATCTCTTTGAAATCATCCTTTTCTTTATTTGTTTTTAATTACGGTTAAAGGTTAAGACTCTCTTTTAGGTGGGGTTCAAAACACAAAAATCATTATATTATTGCTCAATGTCCTTTTCGACTTCAATTTCAGTATCGTCCATGCTTAATGGAGATAATTTGTCCGAAACCTTTTTATCAGATTTTAAACCCAAATTTTTCAACTGGATAGCTTGACTTATTACATTTCCTCTTCCTGTTTTAAGTTGTCCTAAAGCGTTCTCATAGGCTTTTTGAGTAGAGTTTAACTTGTTACCTATTTCCTCAAAATTTTCTGTAAAGCCTACAAATTTTTCATAGAGCAATTCCCCACGTTTAACAATATCCATAGCATTCTTATTTTGCCATTCACGTCTCCACAAGTCAGAAAAGAGCTTAAGACAAGCAATTAACGTAGTAGGGCTCACCAACAATATTCTTTTAGAATAAGCATATGACCATAAATCAGAATCCCCTTGAATTGCTAATAAATAAGCAGGTTCTATTGGTATAAACATCATTGTAAAATCTAATGCAGTTTCAATGTTGTCATATTTTTTTGAACTGAGTTGGTCAATATGAAGCTTGGTAGCATTGATATGCTCTGTAAGGAATTTACTTTGTCCATCAATGTCTTCGCAAGCTGAGTAACTATCATAAGCAATTAATGAAACTTTTGAATCAATGATAATTACTCTTTCATCTGGAAGGTTTACTCTGACATCCAGCCTTTGGTTTTTGCCCTCCTCATCTTTAATTGATTGCTGAACAAAATATTCTCTGTCTTTTGTTAATCCTGACGATTCGAGGATTTTTTCCAAAATCATTTCACCCCAGTTGCCTCTTTTCTGCGCTTTACCTTTTAAAGCAGCGGCCAGGCTGTTGGCTTCTTCGCTTACTTTATTCGTTTGTTCAATTAAACCTTTTATTCTTTCCTCTAATGTCGTTCGTTGTTTAGTATCTTCAGTATGAGTTGACTCAACTTTCTCTTTGAATTTATTTATATCTTCCTTAAGGGGATTTAAGAGTGTTTCAATGTTAGTCTTGTTGGTCTCCGTAAAGCTTTTTGATTTCTCTTCAAACAATTTATTTGCAATTTTTTCGAATTGTAAATGAGCCGTTTTCTGAAGCCCTTCAACTTCTTCTTTTTGAGTAGACAGTTTTTCTGAAAGAGCTGTATTATTCGCTCTTAATATACTCACTTGTGCTGTTAAGTCAGTTATCTTTGCTGTAAGCTCTTCAATTTGTCTGACCTGCTTATCATTTAATTCATTCTGCTTTGTCAGGTTTTCAGTTAATGACCTCTTATTTGCGCAAAGTTCAGAAATAGTTTGTTTGTGAATGTTTATATCGTTTTGGTGATTTTTATTCATTTCACGCTCGGCAGTTAACTCATGCGAGAGTTCACTTATTTTCTCTTTGCTATTGGAAAGCTTTACTTCCAGTGAAGTTACTTCTGGTAAAAGTTGAGTAACATCATTTTCTTTTGAAGCTAGTTTGTTCGAAAGTTTGTCATTTGTCTCTTGTAGCATTTTTACCTTACTCTCAGACAGTTTAAGGTTAGTGATCGCCTCATTATGTTGTGCGGCTAATTCGTCAAACTCTTCTATTGAAACATTTTTTGACTTATTAAGCAAATTCAGGATAATGTAGGCAATTCCACCACCTATTAAAATTCCTAATATTACACTTTTAATGTCCATTTTCTTTAGATTGTTTTATTGGTTCTTACATTCAATGTCTCAATTTTACAATATTTATTGTTCAACTCATTATTATCTATATCTTTTTATATTACTTATCAGGCATTGCCTTTTGAAAGACCAGGAACACAGCCATGAAACAGAAAGATTGAAGAACCTAAGTAAAAATTACAATCTGATATTCAAGCTCTTTTATAGTTCCTGAATCTATTGCAAAAGCAATATTCCGAATTATATAGACTTTCAGGAACAGGACAGAAATGAAGATAATGAAGAAGTCCAGTGAACAGATTTCGTTTGTTAAGAAACCTGAAGTATCAAGCGTCTTTCTTAAATCTTAATACCCATCTCAATTGCCCTGATTTGTTTGAACAAGAGTCTATGAGATTAAGGATAGACAGGATTAACCTAAATCTTATTTATCCTTTAATCCTGTAAATTTTGATTCTGTTTTTTTTTAAAAGTACTTGTGCAAATACTATGTCAAAAACACGCCGAAGAGCAGTTTCAATAGGTAACCAGGTATTATATCCATATGGGAAATTGCCTTGGATAAAAGCTTAAAACCATGCCCATAATATAAACTCAAGAGTATATAGCTGTTTAATTATTTCTAAAACTTAAATGCACCACTTCTTAGATAAGTGACTTGCATAAATAAACAATTTCAATAACATTTTATTTTGTTAAAATAATTAGCAACTCTATCTTTATTGCAATTGAAAAAAAATTATCTTTCATTCACAAACCTATACAGAAAGATTTACCACATTTAATAATAACATACTCCACTTATATGACCTTTCAGGAATACACAGATTACTTTCAACAAATTACCAGCAAATCTATAAATGAACAACTTCCTCCTTACACCAAGGAAGCCTACCTTGAATATACCCGGCACAATTGGGAACAGATGAATCGATGGTTTAATGAAACTAATGAGTTGTCCGCTCCTTTAAGAAAAGCATTGGAAAATATTACAAGCCCACAACAATGGATTTTAATTACGGAACCCTGGTGTGGAGATGCGGCACATAACGTGCCTTTCATAGAAATGGCAACTCGAATAAATTCGTTAATTTCCCTTTCTTATGAACTTAGAGATACTGAACCATATAGAATTAATCAGTATTTGACCAATGGTGGAAAATCAATTCCTAAACTTATAATTAAAAATTCTAATGGAATTGATTTAGCTCAATGGGGCCCAAGACCTGCTGATTGCCAGAAAATTTATTCAGATCTTGCAAATGAAAAAGCTTCCTTCGATAAAATAAAATCTTCCATTCTAAACTGGTATGATGCCAATAAAGGTCAAGATATTCAGAAAGAGTTAGCTCAATTACTATCTACAATAGTAGAATAAATTAAACAAAAAAAGGGATAACAAGAAGTTGCTCTTCTTTCCCCCACAACAACCTGCATCTTCACATTAAGTTTACACATATATTTCATACCTCATAATACCTAATCCAACTCAAGTGGGATCTATCAAATTAAGGGATAGACAAGGTTACTTAAAATCTTTTTTATCATTTAATCCTGAAAGTCATGATTCGGATCTTTTTTGCTGCACTATCTTCCCCAGAAAGGACTGACCTTCATCATATAAATTACTTTTTATGAATATAAATGATAAATGTCATTATTTCTTAAAGCATAAGTCAATAAAATAATCTTCTTATCTTGCCTATATTTGAAACTGGAATCGCTAAATATAAATTATATGGAGAAAATTTTTCAGAATAAAGTAGCCATTGTTACCGGCGGAAGCTTCGGTATCGGGAGAGCCACTGCCATTGCATTTGCCACACGTGGCGCTAAGGTTGTGGTAGCTGATTGTATAGAAGATAATGAGACAACCGATACAATTAAGAATCTTGGAGGTGAATCGCTGTTTATTAAATGTGATGTATCTAAAGCAAATGAAGTGAAAGCAATGGTTGAAAAGACGATTTCAACTTTTGGAAGGCTTGATTATGCTTTTAACAATGCCGGAATTGAAGGCGGTTCTGCAACTACAGAGGAATGTTCTGAAGAGAACTGGGACAGGATAATCAATGTAAATTTAAAGGGAGTTTGGCTTTGCATGAAATATCAGATTCCCGAAATGCGTAAAGCAGGAAAAGGCGCTATCGTAAATTGTGCTTCTATAGCAGGATTGGTGGGTTTTCAAGGGTCACCCGGATATACCGCTTCAAAACATGGCGTGGTGGGATTGACCAAAACTACGGCTTTGGAAAATGCAAAACTTGGAATTCGTGTCAATGCAGTTTGTCCAGGGGTTATCAGAACACCTATGATAGATCGCTTTACAGGAAAAAGTAAAGAAGTCGAAAAACAATTTGAAAATGCTGAACCAATTGGAAGATTAGGAGATCCGGAAGAAGTTGCAGAAGCGGTTATTTACCTTTGTTCCGATGCTGCTTCATTTGTGACCGGTCATTCGTTACCAGTAGATGGTGGATGGATAGCTCAATAATTTTCCGAATATCTTTTAATGCAAGTTTTTAAAAACGCATTTTTATATTCTGCTTTTGTATATTTTATCGGTGGCAGACTTCATGCACAATATTTAAGGGTAATTCATGGGTCTGCTATCGCTGAATTTTTAAACTATCACAAGCAAGAGTAGGTATCTATGAGAGATAAGAAGATTTATATAGAAAAGGCTTCAGGTGATAAGGTAATCTTTTCAGAAGAAAAACTTAGAAGATCTTTATCCAAGGCGTGCAGGGACAGGAAGACAGTTGATGAAATCATTAAATCAATTGTTAATGGTCTTGTTCCTGGCATGACCACACAGCAAATTTATACTAAGGCTTTTGACTTATTAGCAAGCATATCCAAGCCTTCTGCAGGGAAATATAAATTGAAAGCAGCAATCATGGAATTAGGTCCTTCCGGCTATCCTTTTGAAAGATATTTTGGGGAAATACTGAAGCACCAGGGATTTGAAGTGCAAATCGGTCAGATTGTACAGGGACATTGCGTGAATCACGAGATTGATATCATTGCCATAAAAGGAGATAAACACTTTATGGTAGAATGTAAATTCCATAACCGTCCGGGGTTCCAGTGCGATGTTAAAATTCCGCTTTACATACAGGCACGTTTTGAAGATGTAATAAAGCAAATGAAAACTCTTCCCGGTCATTCTGAAATGTTTCATCAGGGATGGGTAGTGACCAATACCAGGTTTACTGGAGATGCAATTCAATACGGGAAATGTATAGGGCTGAATCTGATTGGCTGGGATTACCCAGACCAGGGAAGCCTCAATGATTTGATAGATGCATCTAACTTGTACCCATTGACTTGCCTTACCACTCTTACCAATATTGAAAAAGAAAAATTACTTGAAAATAAAATAGTTCTTTCTAAAGATTTATGTAATGATGAAAAGATACTGGAAATTATAGGAGTTCATCCGAGAAGGATATCGGAAATTATGAAGGAGACACTTGCCCTGTGTCATGATTCAAACCACCAGAATAATTTTAAGTAGGTTAGTAAGGATAGAAGTTATTTATTCGTTTTCAAGTATTGACTTTAATTTTAGTAAATATTTTTTCATATCGCTGTTTGCTTTATATGATACGATAAATTTTGGTAAAGCAAAACCTAAAGCAAATTTTACTATGCTCATGTCAAACTCAAGTAGGTAAATGATTTCAGTTGTGGTGTCGGATATTACTTTTACTTGTCGTTTACTTCTTAAATAAAATCCGGTATTTTCTGATGTTTCAAATACCACAAGTTTGTTTTTCTCGTACTGGACACACTGCATTTCTATCAAATTGTCAGGTGCTTTTTTTGACAAGTAAGAATATTCAGAAACAATTACCCCTATTTGCAAAGCACCATTGAGTATTGATTTGTTTATTTCTGTTCGCCATAAGTTATCGTTGCCAGGATTAGCAAAGAAGTCAAATACTCTTTCTACATTTCTGTTAATCAATATTGTCCCTGAAACTTTGATGAGCTTTTTATTTGTCATTGTAGTTATCGTTGTCATTTTGTTGTTCTTGAACCTTGCCTTATTGAATGTATATACAATGAAAATTACCTGCATCCTCTATTTTCTCATTCTGAACCCTGACAAGACTTAGATTCTTCAAAAATCCAGCATAACTCTTAAGTTGAAGATTATTCTACCTTCACAGGAGGGAATCTTTAGTAAATTGTATAAGCCGCACCTTTTATCTATCTCCAAATAAAAATTTAAATCCATCTTTTCAGCTTGTAAAAAAGTAAATCTCCTGGATTGCAGGTACAATGATCAAAAATATAATTTTTTCCTAATGAATAAAACAATATTATTGCAATTACTTATAACAAACTAATGCAGAACAACTTATGAACAATATAATGAAATACCAAAGGGAAGCATTGCTTGGCGTTTTCCTGGCTGCCATATCTATTCCTTTTGTCTGCTTGTTCCCCAAAGAAAAACAAAATGATCTGTGGGCTATTCTGCTTGTTGTTATTGCCTCCGACTATATTGGTTTCGGAATCATGGACGGAAGAATGAAGCAAAAGCTGATTGAAATTGTCTTATGCACCGGGTTTGTTGTTTTAAGTGTTTTAGGACTTTGGTACTCTACCTGGTTTCTGGTCATTGGATATATAGCACATGGTATATGGGATTATATCCATGATCACAGAATGGTAATGACAAAGATAAAAAGATGGTATCCTCCCTTTTGCATGATCTATGACTGGCTCATTGGAACCTGGTTATTATATACAGTTATACAGTAGTCTTCTTATCCTACCCTGCAACCTCGTATAAATCTGAATCTATAAGTTCCGTACATTGAAATCACCTTTTTCAAAAGGCCGTCCTGAAACAACCAATTTTGCACAAGCATAAATATTTATCTCATCTGACTTCAAAATAAATGAAACTTAAGTTATCTGCAGAATGGTGGTTTAAATAGGAAATTATTTGAATCTCTTAGACCCTCCTCAGAGCTCAGGTTGACAAAAGCAATGAATGATTTTTACACAATGTTAAGTTGACACTATGATGAAGCCAAAGGACGAAAAGAAATAATCTCTTCTATTCGTAAATTTTTGCTCCTTTAAAAATGTCTGAGAATATTCCCCAGTCTAGCCTGTCTGCATTGACGTTTTGATTCATGTTATCGTAATAACTTTGGATATCTGCTGCATACGCACTCAACGCTTCCAGGAAATCAGACAAAGTTTTGCTTTCCCAACTTTCAGGATTAATCAAAAAATCTTTATGTAACAAATCAAGAAACTTAATGAAAGATTGTCTGTCTGTCACTTTAAAATTGCTAATTATATCGTTCATAAAAATTGTTATAATGGTACGCCTTGTTGATATATCTAAAAAACCGATAAAATCTTCCAGCCATTATACTAATTCTCCTACTGTCTTTTTTAGACCAGACCTTTTGGAAAGATTCCATCTCTGTGAAGACAAAGTCGGGGAACAGTATAGGATGTTTGAGGCCACTCTGTCAGAATTTATTGACGAAGCCCTCTACTCAATTACAAACAGTTATTTTTTCATCAACCATAAATTACCACCAGTATTCTTATAGCATAAAGGCATATTATTGAAAACCTCTTTGCGGTGTTTGTGTAGATAATGAGAAAATAGCCTTATTTCAAATTCGTTATTATACATTAAAAATGCTCTTAAAAAATAATCTTCATTCCAATTTTTTCCCATAAAAACCCAATCTTTAGGATATTCAAATGGATAAAATATGTCATGGAAATGAATTAAAACTCCGCTTTTCAATTTAGGTAATATTTCAAAAAAAATATAATTAACATCACTACCGGTTTTGACCACATGAGTGCTATCAATAAATAGAAAATCTCCATGGTTTAACTTTTCAAAAGTTTCTATATTAACTTCTTGAACATTTTTTTCAATAACAGTTGTTGTTTTATTATCATTACCTTTTAAAAGACTTTTCAATCTGTCGGTATACGGTTCAATGAATGTGAGATTGATTGAATTATTAAAAAATTGTTCATTGGTGTCCAACATAATAGATGATGAAAAGCCAGAACCAATTTCAATGATTTGTTTAGGAGTAAAATGTCTAATCATTGAATATAAAAAAATTGCATCTGTATATGAATAATATTCATTTTCAAAATAATACCTGTTATTATTATTTTTATTTTCAGTGAACGGAATTTCGCCATAATACTTTTCAAATTGCTTTACAAGCTTAATTTGCTCGTCAACATTAAGATCTACTCCATTAATTCCGTCTATGTCTTCGTTACTCCAAATCTTATTCTGCCTATTCTTTACGTCATCTACAGATACAATGGTAGAATAAAAATGACCTGGTGGAAAGCACGAATTTCTTTTAAAGATCACGTTATCTTGATAAATCCCCCTTATATAAGGTAGTTTATTTAAGATGGAAATCAGCTTTTGTTTTAAGTTCATTATTGATGTATTGTTGTAATTTGTCCTTCGCATTTTTTTCATTTACATTGTACCAAATTAGTCAATTCTAAGCGATATTCATACTATCTCCTACCCTGGGCCTGCCACACAGATCGGAATCTTCCAATACAATTTGTCTTAATCTCTGTTATCTGTTATAAAAGAATATCTGCTTTCCCATTGTGAAGATTCTATCTTCTCAATCATTAAAAGTGCCACGGTCTTCTTTAGTGCCGCATTATTAAAAAGGTTTTGGCCTGCAAGACAAAGGCTAGGGAGCAGAGCTGACCTATTTTTCTAACGAAAGTATACCCGGTAAATATTCTCAGCATAGTAATAATAGACAACTTATCTTAAACAAAACAAGTAAACATATATAAAATGGCTTAACCCAAACATTATGCCCTGTTCCCTGAAACCGCTTTATCTATTATCTTTTTTTTGCATTTCATCTATCATGTTCAGCAGTTGTGCTGCAAATTATCAGCGCTATGGAAAAACACCTTGTGAAAATCTTTCAACATCTAATGAGTCGCTTAGAAAAATTGCACTTGAAACAGGATCGAAAGAGGAAGATATTGTGCTGACAGACTCCTCGTTGAGATACAACACCAGGAAGGAAATTATATTTCCCGATATTAAAAAAGTAATCGTAACAACTGGTAGAAAATCAATTGCTAAAGGACGTAAGTACAGGCTTATTGTGGTGATGAAAAACAGCTTCAAACGGCATCATCTAACTACGTTTGACTATTTTCTTGCTGTTGATGCTTACAGCACACTGGAATGCGCTGCGGGTATTCCAGCAGGCCAAACAACAAAGAGTATAAATCTTTCATCGCCCAACCCTGTTCCTCAAACCTCCCAACAATTATCTCTTTCCGAAAAGTATGAACTCATAGCAAAATTGAAAACATTACTAGACTCAGGTGCTATTACCCAGCAGGAGTTTGATGCAGAAAAGAGAAAACTTTTGGAATGATATATAGACAGAAAACTAATTGCCTGTAGATTGCGATATAACAGTTAGCTTTCCAGTGTTTTGTCCTGAATGCAGTATGAAGTTATCGTCTGCAATTTATTGTTGTCGTTAAATTCATAGACATCACAAGCAGAAACAAAACTCACCCTTTTGCCATCACGAATAAATTCTGCAGTTCCGCTAACCGCAACTCGATTGTTGTCTGCTATAGTATTTACTGTATTAAAATTTGTAGTTACCGATTTAAAGTAGCTGGCAACTTGTTTGCAGTTGTCCGTTACCGCTTTCTTTCCCTCAAAATAATCTTCACCTACAATTGTCCATTGCACATTATCTGCCAAATATGGATAGATCAGTTCAAAATTTCCATTTGAAAATGCCTCAGCTATTTGTTTCTGTGTCATATCTGTTATTTGTCTTTCCATTTTAATGGTCTGTATCAGACTTACATTAACCGCTAATTATTACATACGCAACAGGTGCGTATATTTTTATTTTATATGAACCAAATTAGTCAATTCTAAACGATATTCCTACTTTCTCCTCCCCTCGTCCAGGACTAACAGGACGAATCTTCCATCATAACTAGCCATAATATTCTCTGTCATAAAAGAATACCTGCTTTCTACTGTCAAATAAAGTGATGAAGAAGACCACTGATAATCTTCTAATTGCTTAACTAAACTCCATTTTATCCCTAACTGGTTATTGTATAGATAATCTGCATTCTCAGTCATTATAAGTGCCGCCATAGATTTAGTTATTGCTACCTTGTTAAAGAAATTCTATCCCAAAGAGAGACTCATCCTGGAGAGCAAAGACACTTTTTGTCTTTAGAGCAAAGTAATGCTCCGTATTTTCATGGGTGATCAGGGGACAGAACATGGATGATAAGTCACAGGCCAATGAGGAGAAATACAAATGATGCACAAGACCCTAATCTCATGGCCCCTTAAACTAAATTCCATTTTACCTCAAAAGGATTATTGAGAAGATAGTCTACCTTCTCAATAATTTAAAATGCCACAATCTTATTTAATGCCCCTATTAAAAAAATTCCATAGAATTTTTAAATTACTAAATCTCAATCTATTTACTTATCTTCCGTTTCTTCATCTTATCACTGAAATCCCAGCGTCCACCATTAATTCTGTGCCGTGAATGTAGGAGGCATCTTGCGAAGCAAGAAATAAAACTGCATTGGCAATTTCGGAAGGTTCACCCAATCTTTTGAAAGGTATTGCAGGAATAATGCTTTGTATTGCTCCTTCAATTTGTTCAGCGTTCAAACCTGTATTATTGAAAATGTTGGTTTTGATATGTCCTGGACTAATGCCATTTACACGAATACCTTTTGCTGTAAGCTCCGAAGCAAACGTTTTAATGAAAGATTGAACTGCTGATTTTGCTGATGAATAAACAGAGAAATTTTGCATACCCATTCCTGTTACAATGGATGTATTGAGCACGATTGCACTACCTTTTTTCATCAATGGTACGATTTGCTGCACTGTAAAAAATGTTCCTTTTACCAAGGTATTAAACAACTCGTCAAAATGAGATTCATCGGCAAACTCAACCGGTGCAAACTTTCCATAACCTGCATTAACAAAGAGCAAGTCAATATTGTCTGTGTATTGCTTTACTTGTTTCTGCAAAAGCATTATATCTTTCATACTACTTGCATTAGACACAATACCAAATACATTTTTCCCTAATTGCTCTATGGCTTTGTTTACGGTTTCAGTACTTCGTCCTGTAATGATTACTTTGCCGTTTTCGTTAATGAATTGTTGGGCTGTGGCAAATCCCATTCCGCTTGTTCCGCCTGTAATGAGTGCGTACTTACCTTTAAATCTTTGCATTGTTTTTTTAAAATTTTAAAATCTGTTGCAAAGATTGAATTATGTGATGTGGTAGAAAACCCGAAACTTGCTATATTGACCGATATGGGGGATAGAATGCGTAATCTTGAGAAAAGGTCAGGAAAACATCTCATCATTGAACTCTGCGAATTATGCCTTTAGCTTAATATAATGCTCCGCATTTTTATTGTTTTGTCCGGGGACCAAACATGGATGAATGATAAGTCAAAGGCCAAGGAGTATAATGTTATTGCTTCACGATTTTTTTAACAGTTTTTCCTCTTGATGAAGTAACCTCCAGGAAATACATCCATTTTTTAGCCTGGAGACATCAATACTGTGGCTTTCACCTATTGAAGCACAAAGGTTAGTCTCTAATACAGCAGCTCTATCCTGGGCTGTAATTCTTAATTTATTTTCATCAGAAGAAAGATCTTTAAAATCAAGTGATATGAAATCCGAAGCAGGGTTAGGATTTACAGATAGTTTCAGTTCTTGCAGATAATCTTTTTTGTTGGTTGTAAGGAATGAAGGCTCATTTAGGTTTGCTACAGTTGAAGTTATCACCTGTGTCTCCATCCCTTCACTCTCCATAGTCAATGTCATTTCGTTGATACCAAAAAGGACATCAATGTAGCCTGGTACATAATAAGCATAACTAACGAAAGTCGTTATTAAGGTTAAACCTGGGATGTTTCTTTTTCTATTGTAGTATATTTTAAACGAATGATATTGTCATAAGTACCAAATTGAGTTTTTAATGTTCCATATCCATCGTATGTAGTTGTAATGCTTCCCGATTTTATTATGTCGCTTTCAACATAGGTTCCGTTAAAATCATCTGAAAATGACTCATTGTATTTCAAAGGTAATTTTACAATGGTCATTGGGTTAGAATAAACAACTGTAGTAGTATTCATAGAATGATTGCTGAATGAACCAAGCCGAATTCTCTCGGTGGATGTTATGTGGGAGATTACATAGCTCTGATCGTCACTAGTTTCTGCAAGAGTACCTGTCGGAAAGTAAGAACTAAAAGCTGTGCTTGATGGATATATAACTTTTATGACACTAGGTTCACCTTCAAAAATTATATCAGAAAAATCCCAGACTTGATTGGCACCGGCATTTCCAGGTGATACGCCTTTAATTTCTTTACTATATGTTTTTATCATTGTCCGTGCTCAGGAACTACAAATGAATTAAGTTCCGGCTGAGCTTGTGAAGTGTAAACGGATAATATTATTAAGAAAAGAGTAAAAATTTTTTCATAAAAAAAGATTTGATTAAACATAATGCAAAACTAAATAAATATGGTTGGAGTAAAACTTAAAATTTCATTTATCTTCTTCTACGACTCCAATACAATACTATGTTTTGACTTCGCATAAAACACTTATCTCCTCTGTATGAAAACTTTGACTTCTAAATACGAAAGTTTTTTTACATTGGAGACTATTACCCACTCTGGTTTAAACCTTCACGCTCTGTCTGACTCTTTGCCTTCTGTCCACAAATGTTAGCATGGTTTTTATTGGATTTTTTATTCTATAAACTTTATATTCTCAACATTACAACCTCCATCCAAAAATAAAAATAGCCCCGTTTTACCGGGGCTATTTTTGTATAATGAGTACTTGATTTTTTGTTTCTATATATGATCTAACGCAATGGATAAACTTGAGAAAGATCAGGGAAATCATAAAACCATCGGACTCATACATCTTTCTGCCATTAGTCCAAAGTAATGCTTCGCATTTTTATGGTTCTGTCGGGGAGACAAAACATGAATGAGAAGCCACAGACCAAGGAGCATAACCTTGAACAAAATAAACTTACGAAAGCTTCTTTCGTCCCACATTTCATTTTTATAGTACTCTTTATTTATTTGTTACATAAACACGTTCTTTAACCGGAACTTTAACATCTTCCAGCAAATGTTTTGGTCTTCCAGACAAACCTCCCAAAGCAGCTGAAATACCGCCTAAAATTAGTCCGATCGCGCCAAAGATTCCTGCCTTAGATGCAACCGTAGATATTTCTTCCGCTTTTTGTCTATTCTCAGGGTTCTGAACTTGCTCCTGAATTCCTTCTTTAGTAATACCTCTCTGGTCTAATTCCTGTGATATTTTTTCTTTAACTTCCGTTGGATTTATATTTTGCTGACCGGCAATGGATAAAGATTTACTTAACGTATTTCCTATAACATTAAACGCACCTCCAATAGTTGTTGTCAATAGGAAGAAACTAAATAAAGTAAATACAGACCAGGTGAGTACACCATGTGCAATTCCTTCTTCATTCCTAGGCATACCAGCGAGTCTTCCCGCTACATAGCCACCCAAAAATAAAGAAATAAGCATACTTGCAACCCACCATATTACCGCACCAGCACCTAGCCCTTCCATAGGATTTGCCTCCGTAGGATTTATGGCTCCTATTCCTATACCCAGACCTAATAAACTAAAAACCATTTGAAACACCAAAGCCACTACTACACCCGCAATGATAGCTCCCCATGATATCCGATTTATTACTACCGGTCCTCTTCCTTCATAATCGCCTGATGATGGAATATTTCTTGATTCCCGACTTTCTCTAAACATAAATAGTTTCCTTTCTTTTTTTTAGAACATGGGAATAAATAAAATCGTTTTCATTCGCTTAGCTATGGGAAAATTACATTTACTTTTTTTTAAAATTGCTTGAATGATTATGGAAGCAGATCCATTCTAATGGTAATTCAAGATTGAACTTTAGACAAAAGCACTTACACTTCGGTATAACTGGGGACAGAACATGGATGATAAATCACAGGTCAAGGTAAGCAACGGATAAACTTGAAAAAGATCAGGAAAATCATACAACTAACGAACTCATACAACTTTCTGCCTTTAGCCCAAAGTAATGCTCCGCATTATTATGACCTGTTAGAGGACAGAATATGGATGATAAGTCACGGACCAAGAAGTAGTGTTTTAAATGCTCCTGTTCGCTTCTGATACTTTTAACTTATATAAAAGAATTGTAATACACATTGCTAGAGAATAGCAATAAAAAGAAACCGAAACGAAATTGTAATTAAGTAAAAAGGTGTAGCTCCGGGAAGAACCCAAAACGGTAATTATATAATTCCATATTAAACCAATTAATATCAAAACTAATTTAATATATATCGTTTTCAAGCCGACGCTGATCATGTAATTTATTAATAGCCAAAAAAGAGCTACAAGGGGTAACGATACTAAAGCAGCTACTCCTGAAACCACCAATAGATTTGTAAAAAGGTTATCGGATACATTAGGAAAATCTAATGCAAAGATTATAAGAATGATTCCCATAATCGCTGCAGTAAACCATGCCTTTAAGACATACTTTTCAACATTCTTTATTCTCTCTGCTCTATTTTTTTTCATACTATAAATCCTCTCTGGCTGAAGTCTTTGACTTCTGCCCACAAATGTAAGTAAGTTTTTAACTTGTGGGAAACACTCAGAAAACTCTATTTTATCACCCTCTATACAAAAACAAAAATAGCCCCGCTTTTTATCAGGGTCTATTTTATAAAATATGTAATTATTTTTTTCTTTTACTGCAATACAAACCTCAAAGTAAAAACTTACTCTCATTTATTGGTTTAAGTTTTGAAAACCTAGCTGTCGCGTGTTTGTAAATTAAAAACAGTTCCTGCCGGATCTTGAATCCAATGCATATTTTCAGGAAGTTCTTCAATTTCGTCACACGTCTCCACTCCATTCAATTTTAAATAGTCAGATGCTTCTTCAACGTTTGGAACTGTAAGCTGTAACCAAGTTTCTGAATGTGTATAGTTGTCTACACAGTCTAACCAAATTATATTGTTGCCGAATTTAACTTCGTGAGTTCTGGAAACGGTAGGATTGTCAATAGGTTTTTCTTCAACTTGTAACTTCAAAATGTTTTTGTAAAAAGCCACTGTTTTGTCGTACTTACTTTTCGGAATTTTTATTGCTATGTTAATTCCAGCTTCAAACTTTATGTCCATTATCCTTATGTTTTTTTCTTTGCAAGTTACAGTTTTCCAAATTATTTAAATCTATCGTTGTTTGTTCGGTGTCACCTGAACCCGTAAGTCAATAAAGCTTGCTTTCATTTGTGGGTTTAAGTTAAAAACTTAAGCCAGATAAACGGTTAACCAGACTTATCCCAGATAAGGCTGATTTTTTTATACATCTTTAACTTTTACCAAAGTTACCCATGTACGTATAAATGATCTTTTGGGAAGTTCATCCTCTTGGGAGCCATTAGAAGTTGATGTACCTTCTTCTTTCTTTGCTAATTGTAATGATTTTTGGTGGTCTTTCATTAATTCCAATGCCTTTTGGTTCTCTACTTTTACTTCCGGTTTGCTGTTTGATCGAGGTCTATTACCTATTTTTGTTGGTACTGTCCGGCTAATTGTATCTATACCTTTTCCCTGGTCAATTTCAACACCACCCACTCTTCCTGATCTTTTGAGCCCAACCCAATTGATACAATTTATTTCTTTCAATATTTCTTGATACAAGGGAAGTTCTGGAGTTTCTCGTAAATCCTTGGTTTTGGTCAAACAGGAATCGAGGTCTTTAAGATTTTTGGCAAATTCCTTTAGATTTTCAACACCGATGTTTCCATGGATGTTTTCTGATACAATTAGCATGGACTCATAGAATGAAAGTTTAAAATCAGAAGCGCCATTCATAAACCAATATTTTACCTGAGCTTTATCGAATTCAACTCTTTTTTCCACAGATGGTGTGGAATGCCAAATTAGCTCGTCTATCCAGGAGACATAGCTGTTAGGCTCTACAACTCCTCCTTCCCAAATGTTTTTACCAGGTGTTTCATTTGGTAATTCATCCATATTGGCTTTTGCTGCAAAAATACTTTCAATTTCCTCCTGCGGAAGTCTCTCTTGCAATTCGTCAAGTCTTGTTTCATCTGGCTGAAATTGATCCATAGTCCATTCTGTTCCCGGCATTTTGGTTGGGTTGTTAAATATCAGGTTTACGAAGAGATTCCTTGAGTCTGTGTCCTTATGCGGAGCTAGTCGTTTTGCGTTTGGATTAAAATCTCGATCAGGATAAAAATTTACCTCTAGCACGACCTTATAGGTTTCATCAAGAAACCATTTTTTAGTTTCTAAGTAAGCCATTTGTCCATTAGCTTTAGTAAAGCTAATCAGAAAGTCTCCTAAACGTTGACGCAACTCATCTTTAATTACAGGTTCGCCAGGTGAAAAATGTTCGGGGGTAAATTTTAGATCTGATGGAAAGGTTAATTTTCCACAATCTAAAAGGCCATCCTGAAGATCTCCGGGATATTTTTCACAGTGGGCTATAAGACCTTTGGCAATTTCGGGCCATAGATCTATCTGGTCTTCCATTTCGCCTCTTAGGCTTTCAAGTTCGCCGGACTTCATCCATAGATCCTGATGAATAGCAGAGATTCTTCGTCCTGTATTTTGATCATATTCATCACCTTTTTTGTCTTGATCCATTACTTCAGGAGCATCATATTTTTCAAACTCGTCTTTCTTTATAATCTCCCAATTTTCTCCATTAAATCTCCACCTTGTTAACTGAGCGGTATTGTGATCTCTTGAAATACCTATATCAAGTTGTTTATTTTTTGAATCATGAAGTTCTTTATCAGCACCACTTGCTTTCTCCAATGCCTTCGCTCCCATCACATCAGCCTCTTTCTCCAATCCAGGATCTTCATTCACGTTCACGTCACCTTTCATCTGAATGGTTGGTTGCACCCTTCCTTGTTTCTGCTGCACCACATGCCAAGCTTCATGAGGCAGATGCTTCTCCTGACCTGAAGCAACATGAATATCAGTACCCTGTGCATAGGCATTAGCTTTCATTTGAGCTGGCTTGTCAGAGTTATAATGAACCTTCACATCGTCCATAGACATTCCTGAAAGGTTTTCAATGCCGGATTTCAGGTCATCTGGCATACCGGTATTGTTTTCTGTAGAAGGTCTGCCTTCCTGCTTTAATTGTATATTTCCCTCATCTTCTTTTTTCAACTGAATATTTCCATGGGTATAAGACATTGATTGCATTACTGCATTGCTATACCCGTTATTCTGGAGGTGATCAGAGCCAGCAGTGGCAAGCTTTCCATATGCCATTAAATTTGAAGTGGACCTGGAAGAGTGGCTATTATTTCTTTGATGAGTGGTTTCTTGATGAGTTTTTTCTGAAGCCATACCAATCTGTGGGTTTTATTTAAGAATCAGCATTAAAGTAAAGCGGATGCATTTAAATAACAACATCCAATATACACCATTACACTTGATTTTCAAACAGTTTATGCTTCACAACTCCAATAAACTCTATTTTATCAACCGCTCTGGTCGAAGTCTATCTGGCTTCAACCCACAAATGAGGGCCAGTTTATTAACTTGCCGACTGTTACCCTCTAAAATCTACATCAATCAACCCTTTCTTTCCTAAATAATTGATTGCACTTTGAATAGATATTATCTTCCGGACATCTGACTATACTGACATAACAGGGATAAGCTAAACGCTGATCCATCATATCATTGGAACTCAACTCTACTCCCCAGACAGTGTCTTCACAGGACGGAATCTATCCATCCCAGTTTAACCATACTATTCTCTGTAAACCGCTATAAAGGAATACCCAGCTGACTCGAGCATTACAAATGCGAATGTGCTTTATTCAATTTGTACCTTTACTTTCTAAACATTTCCATCTATCACAGATTTCACTCAATGCAATCGAGCGACAGTATAAGAGAAAAGCAAACGCGGAACAGCTGGGTTGTTTGTCTTTATAACCGCAAGTCACTAGACTTGCTCTCTTTTGTAAGTAAGTTTTTACTTGTGTGATATCCAATAACCATAGCCAAATGAAAAGTCACAGATCAACTAGTAAAGTTTTATTCATGATGCAATTTCGCAACTGATTGATCGTTTTGCAGCTTATATGAAAAGCAACTGGGTTTTTATTTTTATCCTTGTAAAACTATTTTTTTTTGAAACCTCGCAGCTTTTTGCGCAAAAAAAAGATATTGTTTCTTTAAACATTCAAACAACACCAGTAGGAATAGCACTATTTAAGACACATTTTGATAATCGGTATTGGAAATCGGGAGGATTCGTATTTGGTTTAAGCGCTGCAATACATATGCAAAAGAGAGATGGCAGTTTCTCCTATCAAGCCGGAATAGGAACTAATTTAATAAATTTTAGTTTTGCACTAAAAGAAAAAGAATATAAAACACACTTTCACAATTACCCTAATCTCTTCATTTCTACTAAATATTTATTTAATAAAAGTAATAAGTATATATTTTACTCTCAACTTTCATTTGGCTTGCAACTTCCCACTAAAAAATTTGAAAGTGAAGATTACAAGGATAAATTTAAAGCAAATACTACTTATTCAAATAATAAAATGGGGTTGTTTTTGTCCCCGGAGATAGGATGTAAGCTTAAAGGTAAAAACATTGCTAATGGAATAGAAGTAGGTTTAATTTACAGATTAGGTTTTAACCAGGTTGCTAAAAACACTTTAACAAAGGACAATATAACTCAGCTCTATTTTTATCAAGGTAATTTTTTAGGTTTTTCCTTCAGGTATTTTTTTACATTAAAAGTAAAGACTACCCAATATGCTCCATCATATTTTAGAAAGGCGAGATGTCCAAAAAATTAGGTGAATTTGCAAATCCCCCCTGGTTGAAGTGTACTGACTTCAACCCACAAATGAGAACCAGTTTATTAACTTGCAGAACTGTTACCCTGTAAACTCTACATCAATCAACCCTTTCTTTCCTGAATAGTTGATTGCACTTTGAATAGATATTATCTTCCGGACATCTGACTATACTGACATAACAGGGATAAGCTAAACGCTGATCCATCATATCATTGGAACTCCACTCTACTCCCCAGACAGTGTCTTCACAGACGGAATCTATCCATCCCAGTTTAACCATACTATTCTCTGTAAACCGCTATAAAGGAATACCCAGCTGACTCGAGCATTACAAATGCGAATGTGCTTTATTCAATTTGTACCTTTACTTTCTAAACATTTCCATCTATCACAGATTTCACTCAATGCAATCGAGCGACAGTCTACGAGAAAAGCAAACGCGGAACAGCTGGGTTGTCTGCTCCCCGGCCTGTGGCACACAGTCCGGAATCTATCCACCATGAATAACAATATCCCTCAACAGAATCTTTTTTCAAACCGACCAATAATTTTTATCTTTACTTTCAATCAGCTAAATCAACTATGGAAAAAATATTCAAAGAGCGACGCATCTCCCAGATGAGTCTTCAGGAAGTTTACTTTTGGACAAGTACCGTCAAAGATTGGAAGTTATTGCTTAAACAGGATAAGTATAAGGAATACATCATTGATGTGATGAAGAGGCAGGTAGAGAAGCAATTAATTACAATTTATTGTTTTGTTATTATGCCGAATCATCTTCACATAATTTGGAAACTTAATAAACTGAACGGAAAAGAAAAGCCACATGCTAGTTTTAATAAGGAAACTGCCCATTATTTTGTTAAAGATATGAAAAAAAAACATCCCAAGGTATTGGATCATTTCATTGAAAAGAGCAAAGAAAGAGATTTTAGGATATGGCAAAGAGATCCAATGGCGATTCTGATGGACAGTAAGAAAAAGGTGGAACAAAAGATAGATTATATTCATAACAATCCATTAGGGGCAAAATGGAATTTAGCCAAGAGCCCCGAAGAATATCAATGGTCTTCTGCTGGCTTTTATTTGGCAGGAGAGAAAAGGTATTCCTTTATTACAGATTATAGAGAATATTTTGGTTAGTTGGTTATGGATAGATTCCGGCCTGTGTGCCACAGGCCGGGGAGCAGTGATTCAATTTTATCTTCCATTCGCAATGTCACAAACTCCTTCTCGTCTTTGTTTATATCATTTTTATGTTGATCAAAGGAATCCCAAATAAGGTGTTCAAAAATTCTTCTTAGGTAAACAAATGAACCTATCCCAACGCCATTTGCCGCTAAGCCAATTCCTTTACTAAATTCCTTAAGCTTTTCCTTGTTAAGTACCTTTTGATACTTTTTTAATTCCTGAATATGAAAATCGGCAACTGAAGGAAACTGTCCAACTTTCATTAAAATATGTTTGTCAGCGTTGTAATGAATGAAAAAATCAAGAACATCTCCATATCTCTTGCACTTTATTCCAATTCTATCGGTACCACCGTATTTGGTGAAGTATTCGATACTTTCTTTAATATTACTCCACCCGCCAAAGGTAGATTCAGTTTTTCTGAATGGATTATATCCTTCAATGTCCTGTTGATTATGTCCACGTCCAAGGTTTAGTAAGAAAATGAAATCATCCCAATTTTCTGTGACTTGAACAGGCTTATAAATAGGGAGATTAAAAAAAAAGTATTCTAATGCTAATTCATTCATTTTGCGCTTTTTAGTCTAATGTCAGATTGAGGGATTTTTTAAAATTCTTCAAGTGTCCCTTATCTTTTATGATTGTTAGTACTTCATCATTTCTCGCGAATTGCAATACAAATCCATCATCAATTAGCTCTTCGAACAACACAAAGAATTTATGTACGTGATTGTTGAATTGCATATCGAACAGAGTATCAATGGAAAATGTAATATCTCGTTTGGGGTTTGGCATAAATTCTAATTGTTGTTTAACTGAATGATTTTACCTTCTCTTATTTTCATCTCAACTCGAAGCTGCTCAATCTCCTTACGAAGCTCTAGAATTTGCCTTTTTTTCGCGACTTTTTCATTGGCAATCTTTGAGGTGTAATCCTTAATTTTGTCCTTCGCGTTCTCGATTGTTTGCGCTAGTTGTCTGAGTATTAATTCAGTTATTGCATCCATTTTATTCTATTCAAGGTGTTTTTAATTACTGCCAACGTTTTGCGGCTTGGCGTAGTGGCGGATTTTTAGCACAAATGTTCAATCGAATAACTGCACTTGAACCTACCACAAAACTGTAATACGAAGCACTGCACCCGCCATTACGCCAAACCGCTGTTACCTGCTGGCCTTCTTTCGTTGCCTATTTATATTTGTCAATAAACAAAGGTGAATTTATTAAAGCAATTTCAAGTATACACCTCCAATAGTTATGCCCATATGCCTCTTTGTCATGATTTGTAGCATTAGTAATGTCATTTATGATTGTGTCCAACGAAAGCCTATGTCTAAATGTTAGAATTTTTGTTTCAAGTTCACTTATATATTCAATTGACTTCAACCTCATTCTTTCAAATAAATGAAGTTTGGTATAATGGTTATTAATTACATTAAAGAAATCTGAATTGATTTTATTATCTGTGTTGCTTAAATAGTACCGGAAGTTTAGTTCACTGTACTTATCTAAAAATACATCAACGAATAAATATTGTATTATAGGCAGTTCATCTAAATATAAATTTAAAAAAACGTCATTGCCGTCTTCACTTATAGCATTTAATTTGTGAGAATTACATGTTGTACAGCAAGGAAATAGATTCTTAGGATTTACTATGAATTCAGGGAATTTTGATTTAGGTAATACATGGTCAAATGAATTTGCAGAATCTATTGTACAGTTTTGACACGTACTTATGATGGTTTTAACTTGTAATTTTCGAATGCTCTCCCTTACTGATTTAATTACGCTACTTTGATAGCTGTATAAGGTTGTCAGGTCTTCTTTTGCCGCATATAGAGTTGCATTAGAAACTAATTTATGTAATTCCTTTTGGCTAAATCTTTCATCGAAGGACTTGTATTCATTTTCAACAAGAGGATTAAGTAATTCAAGCCTTGACTTTAATTCACCTGTATGTTTTTTATTGACTGCTTTCTTGTGTATTTCAAAGCATTCCTCTTTATAGGGTTTTAAATTTTTCATTTATTATTCAGGCATTAGGGCTTTTATATATAAACGTACATTTGAAGATACTGGTAGGTTATCAGTTTCAAGGATTGTCAATATTTCTTCATACGATTTACCTTTCGAAACCAATTCAGAAATTAGATTTATGAAATGCCTCGGGACTTCTCTGTTTCCAAAAATCTCTTGGGTTATTACAGTTAAGTTTTCGCCAAACGATTCTCGTTCTAAATTTCTGATATAGGCTAAATTATTTTCACGTTCAATTACGAAAATATTTCTTGCTGGTATTTCTTGAATTATTATTGGAGAATGAGTAGCAATTACACAAAAGGATTGAAATCTTTTCACCAAATCAAACAAAGTGTTTAGTAATGCACTTATTGCATTTGGATGCAAATGCGTTTCGGGTTCATCGAAAAGAATTAGTGAATCATATCTTATTTGTGAAAGTATTTCGCTTACCATAAACAAGATTATACTTTGACCAGAACTAAGATGTTTTCGTATCTCGCTAAATTTATCTTCCTTAAAAACGTAATTATAAGGATTTATGAAATCTTCAACTTTTTCAAATGCAATATCTAAAATGTCGACAATAATGAAATTGCTTAGAATTTTATACCAATCGTTTTCCAAATTCTTTCTTTTAATTAGGGCAACTGATTGGTAGAAACCTGCTAATAAATCATCGTCCGATTTCCATGTATTATCACTTTTCTTAAGTCCACAGTAAACATAATTGAATGATGCGTCTCTATTTGGTATTTCAAATCTGTCAAAAAAACTATAAGAGACTGTAAAGACTTTTCCATAAACAGGTTTTCTAGGAGTAAAAGTTTGAGGTTCCTTTTCTGATAACTCTTTAGCCAAAGAAGATAGGATTCTTGTTTTTCCAGTTCCATTTTTGCCGATTAAAGCATAAATTCTGTGTTCAAAGTCCGTATTGTATTCAAAGTCAAAATTTAATGCAATTGTGTTTTCAGCATACGGGGGTTTATGAGTGTAATTAAATTTGTAATATTCATTTGAAGGTATCCCTTCAATTTCAAATCTTATGGTTCTAGCCAAACGCTCTTTATCATTTTCCCTTAATAGGGACGTTTTGAAAATATCATCATTTTCAAAAAGCTCATAAATTCTAGGAAAAGTTGCAACATCTCTTAATGCCAGTAAGAAACTTGTGTAATTACTGCCCAAGAGCTGCTTTAATCTAAAATAATATGATTTATTCTGACCTAAGGAACAATAATCATTAGATAATCCAGTAAAAGTTTCAGAGAGGGAATCCCAAGTTGGGTTTGTCCCTTGTTTCATAATTTTTGTCTGTCCAATTGTAGTGTAACTATTAACTTGGGAGTAGTATGTTAAATCAAAAAGCGTTCTTAAGCCATAGTCATTCCAGTTGTCATACCTTAATACAAAACAAGGGTATATTCTTTGTCCTTCTTGGGTTGATAAGTAAATTGGGATATTATTTGCTAAGATTTCAATTGGCAAATCATTGAATTCATCATTCGCCTTATATTTAAATACAGGGAGTTCTTCAAAATATGTTGTCAATATTAATCTAAATCCTGACTCCTGAATGATTGCATTTATTTTTGAAACATAAAGTAAGATTTCTTCTTTGCTTTTTCTAACAGTCGGATTTACGATTGTTTCTAGGAAAAGAATAAAATGATTTTCATCACCGTCAATCAATCTGAATCTCTCTAGAAATAAATATTCTATAGTCCAATCATTGTTATTTACAATATGTTGATATGTGTCGTCATAGGCATTTTTAAAGCGTCCATCTTCAGAAGACATTTCTTTTAAATTCCAAATCTTACTTAAAAATGTAAGAATACCATCATACTCCTCATATTTACCTAAAAAGTTTGGTGTGGAAATTATTTCGTTAAACGCTTGTGTTTTAAGTTCTCTTTTGAGCATTGTCTAATTTGTGATTGTGAGTTTCAATTTGAAAAGTATTTCACGTTTTTGATTCTTAGAATAGAAGTTGTCTCTTAGGCTTGCAGGTAACTTTGCATAAACGCCATATGGCGTTTATCTGCCTTATATATTCTTTGTTGTCCATACTATACAATAATTAATCATCACCAAATAGACTATCAAGTGACATAGCCTCTTCATCAAAAATCTCTATCATGTCTGTCCGGAAACAATCATTAAACAAATGCCTGACATTTCTAAACACAGACTTCTATCACAAATTACGCTGCCTATATGTTAGCGTCAGTGTTCCTTATAAAAGTTTTTGATCAACACAAAAGAATACCCAAAACAAAAAAACTTAAAAAAGAATCTTAAAAAGCATTCCCCAAAAAACAAATACTACTACGAACGAATATTCCAAAGAGTTACAAGTCAGATATATTTATTAGATCTATAGTATCTATTCTTTCAAATCCAACATCTG
This sequence comes from Sporocytophaga myxococcoides, assembly GCF_000775915.1. NCBI lineage: Bacteria > Pseudomonadati > Bacteroidota > Cytophagia > Cytophagales > Cytophagaceae > Sporocytophaga > Sporocytophaga myxococcoides. Next base: position 927,124 of record NZ_BBLT01000001.1, on the reverse strand, counting down.
GTTAAATAAAATAGCAACCTTAAAAATTTCCCTCTAAAAATAAAAAGGCCGGATACAACTATACATCTTTAGTTTTGTCCGACCTTCCTCATTAGAATATTAAAAAACTTCTACTTCTCCCCTCCCAACCTATCAATCTCCTTCTTATACATCTCAATTTCCTTCTTCTGCATATCAATAATATCTTGTAGTAGCTTTATCTTATCCTCATACAATGCTTTGATATCAGAAGGAAAGTTTTGATTGAGTGTGCCATTATTAAAAATACCATCCTTTTTTTGCATGACATTAAAAACAATCTTCTCATCAAACGCCAATATATCCTGCACACTCACTTGAAGCACCTTCGCAATCTGCTCCAGCCTCTCCGGGCTTACGGTCACCTCGTCTGTTTCGATTTTGCTGTAGCTGGGCTGGCTGATGCCTAATACCTCTGCCATGTATTCCTGTTTCAGACCTTTTAGCTCTCTTACTTTCTTTATTTTAGTTCCTAACGTTAGCATAACTCTTTAAAAATTAATCCGATACTTACATTATAAGATATTCTTTTGTTATGAATATTTTATTCTTGCCATGAATAAAATACCACTTATTTTTGATCTTATTATACAAAACTAATAAAATCAGCCATATATGGAAATATCAGTCCGGCCGGCACTAAACGGTCGAACCATCTGAAATCTATTTTTAAAACGTCTAAAACCAGCTAAGAATGAAACACACAACCGGCCTGCTCTATGTCGATAGTGAGCAGCACAACCTGAATGCTTTCCGTGCTTATTTCCGGGAATTTAAGGAATATAATATTCACCTGTATAGAACAGGTATTGATGCGCTCTTTGCCCTGCATACCGAAAAGATCGACATCATCATTGCCGACCAGCCCCGACCGGAGGTCACAGGATTTGAGTTTGTAAGTGCAGCACATTTTAAGGATTCGCCACCGCTCATTATTGCACTCACCGTTCATCCGGATACCACTGCACTGGATCTGGCGATGGAGCAAGGTACGCTTTTCCGGTACTTTGGAAAGCCTGTCGACTTTCAGGAACTGCACCTGGCATTGATAGATGCTAAATTAAGTTGAAAGTTGAAAGTTGAAAGCTTAAAGTTTAAACTTTAAAGTAGGTGAGCAAAGATCTATGAGAATTGAAATTGTGGTTCAGGCATCTGGGAGGCGCTCATAAATTTACAGGAGGTGGCACTCTCCTGATTCTGGATATTTTTAAGCCGCCTTTCTTTGGTTTGAAACCTTATTTCCTTACGCTATCCATAAAAATCATTAATGACCTGGCACTGATTACAGCATCGTTATGAACCACTTCTGGAGCTTTATTAAACTATCTTTTTAAGCTTTCCGTTACCAATTTAGAAACAGGGAAAATGGGAAATGGATAGCAGGAATAAAGGAACGATGGCGGATCGACCAAAGGAGATCCCCGCAAGAGGGTGGAAAGATATATTTCTAAGGGTAAAGGATGAATTTACCAATGATCATATCAGCATAGTAGCAGCAGGGGTTGCGTTTTATTTCTTTCTGGCGCTTTTCCCTTTGATGAGCGCTATGGTTGCCATTTATGGACTTGCATTTGACGCTGCTCAGGTAGAACAACAATTGAGTCAGTTAAGTGCAGTAATGCCGCCACAAGCTCAGGATATCATTGGACCACAATTACATAAGATAGTCAGCGCCCCTCAACAGGGTCTTGGTTTGGCATTGATTTTCAGTATTCTGCTTAGTCTGTGGTCTGCTAATGCCGGAACCAAGGCGCTTTTTGATGGTATTAATATAGCTTACAACGAAAATGAAGAAAGAAATTTCTTTAAGTTAAATGGGATAACCCTTGCCGTTACTCTGGGGGGAATATTGGTAGGATTAGTAGCAGCAGCATTGGTAATCGGTTTTCCAGCTATCATTGATAGACTTGGATTGCCTTCTACAGTATCAGATATCCTTTCATTGGCACGTTGGCCTTTGCTTTTTGCATTCATCGTTGTTTCATTATCTGTAATATATAAAATTGCACCTGACAGAAATAATCCTAAATTCAAGTGGGTTAGCTGGGGTGCATGTATAGCTGCTGCCTTATGGATAGGTGCTTCTCTTCTGTTTAGTTTATACATCAATAACTTCGGAAATTATGATGCGACTTACGGTGCTATAGCTGCTGTCATTATCCTGATGCTGTGGTTTCAGATTACAAGCATTTGTGTTCTGCTCGGTGCAGAAATAAATTCTGAAATGGAACACCAGACAGCTAAAGATACCACTGTTGGTGAACCAGAGCCACTGGGACAACGAAGAGGATATCATGCCGATCGTCTTGCCGCCGGAACAGAAGAGGCAGATGAAAAGGATATTCCTGATGAGGAAAAAGTACGGCACAGAACCAAAAGAACAGAAACTAAAAACAGAGATAGCCTTAAGCTTGAGAGATGGATTAGAAACAGAGAGCTAAAGGCTAAAAATAGAAATCCTGGTGATGAGGATTAAAGCTGAAAAGTTAAAAGTTGAAAGCTTAAAGCTTAAAGTATGAGCAAAAGGTCAATGAGATTTGATAATTGGATTCATACATCTGACGCACTTCGTTAAATATCATTTTAGGACCTAAAAGGTACTGATGATTGGATCGGAATTTCCTGTTCAATTTCGTAGAGACGCCATGTTGGCGTCTCCCTATCCACCTTGAACAATGTTATCCTTTTCATCAAAATCATCCGAAAAGTGGATTAAAACCTACAATAAGCATTATGATCGGATGAAATTATCATATTGCTCTTTATCACAGTTTCTGAGACACCAGCATGGCGTCTCTACATCATGAACAATGTTATCCCTTTCATCAGAATCATCCTTAAAAAGATTTAAAGCCTACAATAAGCATTATGACCGGATATAATTATCATATTGCTCTTTATCACAGTTTCTGAGACACCAGCATGGCGTCTCTACATCATGAACAATGTTATCCCTTTCATCAGAATCATCCTTAAAAAGATTTAAAGCCTACAATAAGCATTATGACCGGATATAATTATCATATTGCTCTTTATCACAGTTTCTGAGACGCCAGCATGGCGTCTCTACATCATGAACAATGTTATCCTTTCATCAAATCATCCTTAAAAAGATTTAAAGCCTACAATAAGCATTATGACCGGATATAATTATCATATTGCTCTTTATCACAGTTTCTGAGACGCCAGCATGGCGTCTCTACATCATGAACAATGTTATCCTTTCATCAAATCATCCTTAAAAAGATTTAAAGCCTACAATAAGCATTATGACCGGATATAATTATCATATTGCTCTTTATCACAGTTTCTGAGACGCCAGCATGGCGTCTCTACACTGTGGCATCCGACAGGCCACGGTGTAGAATACATTTATTATATTCTACAAAAGTCTTTTAATGAACAGGCCTACTTCCTGACGATCTTCCAGACAAACCGGTTCCCTTCATTTTCTATCGTCAGAAGATATATACCTTGGGCCAGGCCTTTTCCAATGCTTATTGACTCTGAAGCATCGCCGCTTTCTACCAATGCACCTTTAAAATCAACAATGCGATAAGCAAAGTTTCCCATTCCTTTCAGCGAAAAACCTTCCTCATTCAAAGGATTCGGATGCGGTTGAAATGAGATGATCTCCACTCCACTAAGACCCGTGACAATTGTTTGAACTGTAATACTCACTGTATCTGTTCTGGTACTTAAGCCATCGGTATCAAAAGCTTCAGAATAAAATGAATATTCTCCCGGAAACGTTGGAGTCCACTGGTAAGAAAAAGGTGCTGTATTTACTGTGGTGAGCAATTTGCCGTCTTGATAAAAAGATACACCGATGATATTTCCGTCAGGATCGGTTGCATCTGCAGACAGTGTTAATTTCTCGTCAACACTTATGGTTGTCCGGTTGCCTGGTGAAGTTAATGTGATCGCCGGTGGTTGTACCTGAACCACCTCTTCAAAAACCATATAATTCAGATTGACATAGTCCACATTTCCTATGGTCAATCGCAGGATATGTTCCCCTGCAGACATTGGCAATTCTTTAACAGAAATAGTTGTCCAGTTTTGCCATCCCGAGGTGTTTGGTATGGGTATAGATGAGGTTAAGGCGTTCCCGTCAATTGTTAAATTAACCGTTCGTCCATCGCCATTGCAAGCTACCCTCAGAGCAAGATTGTATTTTCCTGTTTTAGCTACTTTTACACTGTATTCCAGCCATTCACCCGCTGTTGCATATCCTATATTGTATCCTCCACCAGCATCAGTACAATTTTCAATATCAACATCCTCGTCAGTCCGGTAATTTACCAATGGAGTGACACTGCTTCCCGGTGTATTGTCCAGATAAGCAAAGCCGTTTCCTCCCAGATCAAACTCTTCAGATTGAATGGTACCGGGAATAGTATGAGACTGATAGTTATAACCAACCTGTGCAATTGCGGTCCTTATGATTTTACCAGACGAAACAACTTTGTTATTGTTTTTATCAGTGATTTCTGCTGTAACTGCATAAACACCTGCTGTTCTGATATTCAAAGTGGTGGTAAAAGGAGGAGCAGTCAGCGTTTTTCCAGACTGCACACCATTGACAAAAAACTTCAGATCATTAATTGCTGATGGGTCTGAAACATTTGCACGAACCAACACATCTGAAGGATTGGCAACCACTGTATCTTTTGCTGGAACAGCAATTGTAACCGAAGGTGTATTCACCGATGGCTCTAAATAAATGCGATAGGCATAATAAATACTTGTTACATTTACAGGCACAGTAACAGATCCATTGTTCACATTAAAAACAGAATTGGAAATCAATGAGGTACCAGCTACCGGATTGTCCTTACCAGACCATGAAACATATTCCAGCCTCACCTTGACACTGCTGCCGAAATAGGCAGGAATTCCGTTTATTTTTACAGAAGCATTTCCTGTGAAATTCCCACCAATGCAAATGCTGGCATATTTACTGACATCGTCTATACAACCAAAACCATCCAAGCCTTCGCTAAAATCGTTAGGGGGAGTTACTTGTACCATGTTTCCGGTCATATCCCCGTACCATTTGTACAAATGCCATCCTCCGCCTTTCTGGTTATTGGAAGTTAGTAAACTTCCCAGTCTGCCTGGCAGGTTGGTAAACCACCAGGAGATACAGGCACTTTCCACACCATGTCTTTCGAATTTACTGATAAATGGTACAGAATACCCTGGACAACCTTCATTGGGATCACTGGTTTTTGAAGAATATTCATTAATGCTGATTGGCCTCGGAGAAATTCCCAATTCCTTTTCAAGCGCACGGTATTGGTTGTACGCGTTTACAAACCCACCTGCTCCCCATTGATGCCAGCAGACAACATCCGGAATACAATTATTAGCCTTGCAGAAAGTCAGGAAATCACGCATATAGTTATTGTTGTAATATGCCAATGACGGCCCTATTATTCTTGCACCGGGATCCATCGAACGGATCAGATCAAAAGTAGGTTTCCAGCAGGTGGTGTTAAAGTTTCCATTAGATGCGTTCCAGGTTCCCTGAGGTTCATTCCAGATTTCGTAACCATCATAATTAGTTCTACCTGAAGCTTTCTTTGCATTAATTACTTGTTTGCAGATATCTAAATAGGATTGAGTACCTGGCCACTTATATGGCCATCCAGGCAAAACATCAGGCAGACGTACCTGCACCTTGGCTGAGGTGTTTTGCAGTCGTTCAGAAACTTTTATAGCATCTCCGACAGGCTGTTGTTTTCCCGATCCACTTTGTGCAGGATTGGCAAAAACATGTGGCTTCAGAGGAGCGACCAGATTAGCAATATCGGAGGGCAAGGTTTCAATGACTCCATATAAAGAACCAGATGCACAGTGTGTAACAGGTCGAATTTTATTGGATAAATTGACAGTTATTGTGTTTTGTGCATATAAATGAATATTCAGAATATTCACCAATATAAATAGCAGACCAATTTTATTCATATCAATCAAATCTTATTTCCGGTTTAAATGGAATTTTACAACTACAATCAGCTGCTTAAAAAGGTAAATTAAAAGTTCATTTTTTTCATAATGTGGCTTTATGAATATGACTATGCATTATTACCCAGGTATACTCTATTAGCCTTTTCCTCCATGGCAATGTTATCCTTTCATCAGAATCATTTCAAATAAACTAAAGATCTCAATTAGCATGATGATCGGATGGATTTACATATTGCTCTTTATCACAGTTTCTGAGACGCCAGCATGGCGTCTCTACGAGGACCCAACAAAAAGTAAAATCCGTCACTTACAGAGGCGGAATTTGACGTTATTTACCCTTCCCATACTCGAATAACCTTCGTATTTTTATGAAGGAATAAAAAAAGAACAATGAAATCAGTTGAAATTATTATGGTTCCTGTTAAAGACAGGCAAAAAGCTAAAGCGTTTTATCTGAACCTTGGCTTTGAAATAATTGTAGAAGCTCCGGATGCTCATGGTAATGAATGGATACAGATGGGAATTCCGGGTAGTGATACTACTATTGCTCTTTCAGGTTTTCATGGAATCATTATTGAAACGGATAATATAAAAAGTAAAATCAAAGAACTTGAAAGCAAAGGCATAGAAGTCGGCAGGATTGATGAAACTCCCTGGGGTAAGTTTGCATGGCTGAAAGATCTGGATGGAAACAGCTTATGTCTTCATGAGCAATAAGGTATGTATTGCTTTCGATTGCCTGTAGAGACGCCATGCTGGCGTCTCCCTTTCCACCATGTGCTTCATTTCACAATCTCTTCCAGAAGGAATAACAAAACGAGCCTCAAATAATAAATATACCTTATACATATTATGATTTGGTTCTTATTATTCCTTTCCCCTCTTAACCACAGTTTCTGAGACGCCAGCATGGCGTCTCTACTTGTAAAAACAGGCCATAGAGACTATGGCCAAACTTTAATTTCAGAATAATGCAGTAAAATTATCTATCCCTAATCAACTTTATGAGCACTCCAGTCCACAGGCGTTATATCCCAGATATTCGGGCCATAACCAGGGAACATTAATTCTGCTTTTCTATATACTCCGTTATATGAACAGAAGTCAGACGTCCTATTAATTTTGACAATAAAATTACCTTTAATGAAAGGCATATAATGTTTAGCATAGTAAAGGCTGCAACTTCTCTGGTCGAGCAAAAGGTTTTGCATTTTGATCGACATGGTATCCTTGTTTTTAACAAGGGTCAAAAGTAAATCTGCATAAACAGAATCTTTACTCACTGAAATCAAATTTTTATCCCATATTGGGATACGAGAAATATGTTTTGAAGAATTTGCCCTCTTAACAAGGGCAAGCCAGGCCTGCTCAGCTGTTTCTATACCTACAATACCATAATCTGATAAGGCCCAGTTTGCAATTTGTATACTTGTGTCTATCTCTAAAGCCAGGTTGATGTTACAGGCTCTGACTTTAGGCTGTGCTTTCCCAAATTGAGAAATCAACAAAAAGAGAAAAAAGCAAATTTATTTATATATCTTATTGTAAGTATACAGAATGTATCATAGACACTTACCTTCCCTTAAAGTTATTTTTCCACCTTCCAGGTCATTGTATAGCTTTAGGAAAGGAACCAAAACATAGTGTTTAAAGGTAACAGGACAAAGAAGGAAATTCGTTTTTTTATTCTACAAGTTTCTTCAACCCGTCTATAACTACACCCCAATTTTCTTCAGAATGTTTTGCTTTTTCTTCGTCATAGTTGGATTGTGTAATGGTAAGTTCTGTTCCGTTTTCAGTCTTATTTACTTCGTATGATACCAACAGATAATTTTCCGGTTTATCCTCCAACCCACTCCAACTGCTTAAATAGCTAAATGAAAGTTTTTTATTAGGCAAAAACTCTAATACCACACCTTTGTCCACATAAGTTGTTCCTTCGTATTCGCCAGTCCATAAAATTGGGCTTCCTACAGCCCAATCCGTTTCCTGATTTGAGCCGAAGAAATATTGCTTTACGATTTCAGGATTTGTTAAAGCATTCCAAACTTTTTCAATTGGTGCTTTGATAATTGTCTGATATTTTGATTGATGATTTGTATGCATATTGATTTTATTATTATTGGTTATGTTTCACATTTACTTATTTGTATCCATGTTGGCTATGCCGTCAGTGACAATAATCACTAACCTATTTATACAAACGAGGTACATGTAACTTTCATTGATACATACAATATTATTGAATTCTAATCTATATTCATACTAATTTAAGAGGATTCAACCGTCCAAAATTCAATGAAATTGTCATTCTGAACCCTGCGAAGAATCTGATAATCACTAAAAATTTGTTATTTAAACTACTATCCTGCCAGATAGCTTAATTTTATTCATTTTTGAAAGCTCAGTTTCTTCGCAGGGCTCAGATGACAAAGGAAAGATTCTGTTAAGTTGACTATGGTGTCTCCATAGGCTGGTTCAGTGTATAATTTAGCTGTCTCACAAATTATCTTACAAAGTATTATAATACACTCTCAATAAACTTTGGTCCTTCAAAGGTGATTCGCCTTTTACCTCTCCGAATATTTCGGTGAATAATGAGCGCAACTCATGAATATGTTCCCTGTCTCTCATCCATTCAATAAAGCCGAGAGGGTCGGTATTTTTATAATTCTGCAGAGGTTCTAACCCTCCCATTTCCGTTACATCCGTACGGGTTGACCAAAATCCTCTTGAATTTTGATACTCAAAACTTGCAACATAAGCTAAAAATAATCTGGCTGATGCTTTGTTTTTTGTCAGCTTAAACATTGCTGCTCTTTGAGGCCAGGATATGAAAAATTCATCTTTAGGAATAAACGATAGCGAAGGTTGATCAGGATAAGCAGGATAACCTACTATATTTCCTAAAAATCCCTCTTGCCCTACCAGCGCTGCCGGAGCTGCAGTGCCTCGCACAAAAACAGGATTTTGCTTTTTTAATTCATACAGAAATTTTACTCCGTATTTCTGGATGATCTTATCAAAAACATAAAGCACTGCATCATCATCGTGAGGAGGAGTCATCACCAACTTGTCTTTAAAGACCGGATTCAGAAAGTCTTTATAGTTGCCGGGAACAAAACCCACACCTTCTTTCGCATATTGAGGTAAAAATGCAAATATAAATGCGGCAATAAAATGTCCGTCAGGATCAGAATAGCCCTCTCTAATGTGCTTGAATCCTTCAGGTTTGAACGGCTCTAAAACTTCCATTTTTTTCCAGTTTTCAAAATCGTTCAATGTCTGAAGCATTGTTACATCTGGCTCTAAATAGCCATCATTCAATTGTTCATAGATTTTTATATCATGGTATTTAGATAAGTCGACTATAATCTCAATATCAATTTCCGGAAATCTATTTTTGAACTGATGGTACAATTGATCTTGTTGGTTCGGTGAGTCTCCCCCTGCCCACACCAGAAACTTTTTGTCACTGTTCCTTTGTTCCTCTTTAGCTAAAGCATAAAGTGAATCTAACTCCTCTTTTTCATTCTGATACTTCATAACTTTTGTTTTTATATTAACATTAACATTAAAGTGAATTGATCTGTTGCAATGCTTTACTTTACTGCTAATACCTTCCCTGTCATCCTTGAGCTTGCAAAACATTTGGGCTTTACAAAGAATGAAAATTGAACTATCTGGCAGACTCCTCTTGAAATGGTAAATTTATATTGTAGCTATCAGATCCTTCGCTGGGCTAAGAATGAACTAAATAGAGGTTTGTAGTTTAATTAAGTCAGAGAGGTATTGTTCCTCCTATTTTATGCGGGTTAAAAATTTAAAAGTGATATAACTAATAACATACACCCTAAATCCCTCTCCTTCAGGAGAAGGACTTTAAGGTGAGGTCATTTATTCTTTTCTTTAAAATACTTTAAACCCAATTATTAGCGATAGCCTTGAAAAATTTGTTGTGTATGTTTTCGAACTTGTAAGACTTCTATGGGGATAGTACCTGATTTCAGCGCTGATCCTTTTGTTCTCAATTCCAGCCCCCAAACCAAAACTATCTTTAGCTTCAAGGGTCTTAATGCTATAGTAACCCATAGCTTCATTTCCTGTTACCAGAGACGAATTAAATTTCAAATTCATATTTATTATAAACAACCCGTTTACAAAAAGCTTTAGGTTTTCATTTAAAAAGAAGTAATGACGAATACCAACAGGAAACTCTATAAATGAATATTTAATTTTCCCTATGTCATTAGAACTGTTTTTTCCTTTGGAATTGAAATTCTGATAGGTGGGTTCAAAAATCACACTCCACTTCCTGTAAAATGGCAACACAAACTCTGTCTGTAAACCTACTCTGAAAGCCAGCTTTTTATCGAAGTCGATTTTGTAAAAATTATCCTTTAAGCTGAAGGTGGAATAACTAAAACCCGGGGTAATTCTTAAATTAAACAAATCTCTTTTTTCTTTGCTCAGCTTGAAGATAGAGTCTCCTATGCATTCATTATATTTCTGAAAATATTTTGCAAGTTCCTTCTCTGTATAGCGAACATTTTCGATTGAAGCAACCGACACACTCTTTTTGCAATTAACATTTATAAACAGTTGCTGACGAAACATTGCATTGGTAGCAACTAAGCCATCTGCAGTATAATATTCTTTGTAAACCAATTGCTCAATAGCTGAATCATTCACTTTGTAAAACAGCCTGAAAATCTTAGGATCTCTGTAATAATATAGCGTTGCAGAGCCTTCGTCTACTACCTTTAAAAATAGTAGTTCTTCTGAAAACTCCGGATTTCTGCTATTACTTAAATTACTCAGCTCTTCACCTGACCTATCGATTTTTACATTGGCACGAACATATTTTACTCTTTCGTAAATGCCAAATTCAGTTACAGAAGAGATATCAGCCTCTTTAACTTCATCGGCTTCACCTAGCTTGTATTTAAATTTTAAAGGATTGTTTCTCCAGTCAGAATCCCTAATCAAACATTCTGTTTTTTGGTTTTCAGAATCAATAAAATATCCCTTTTCAAATTTTATCTGGCTATATGAATGAACTGAAAGGAAAAAGAAAAATAAAAGAAGTAAAAATCTGAATTTCATAGAATATGATTAAAATTAATACTGATGGAAAAGTAAATATTTTTTTTTAAAAAAGTCATTTTTAGTACTATGATAAAGTATCAATGCTGTCAGACAAAACCCTCTTCTCATTGTATTTCAAATATTTAAACACCTCAAAAACAACATTGAAATATAGTCATGTTTTATTAAAGTTAATAGTGATTCTGAAAGTATACGCCTAACAGGGTATATTCATGATACAGGGCTTATTTTCTTCACAATCTAATCCCCTCCTGAATTTCCTCATCGCTTACAACAGGTAAAAATACCATAGTTTATGAGACACCTGCATGGTGTCTCTGCGAGATGGCCTATTCCCCTTCCCTTTTCCTGAAATCTATATCATAATACAAAGAAACAATAAATCCTTTATTGTATTCATAAACGTATTTTCCCGTGTTCTTTTCTTTATTTTGATGCTTTGATAGTTGAAAGAAATAACCTCCTTCAAATTTGAAATCTTTCGTGAATTTGTAACCGAGACCAATAAATAACCTGTTCTGATCAAAGCAGTTTTTACCTGTATTACCGCCAAACCGGATAAAAATTTCATCATAAGCTGTCAGGTATGGCTCTTTGGCATCTATGGTATTTCCCTTAACTGCAAATTCAACTTTTAACTGATATCTGATTCTATTCCTATAATCCCACCCGGTAATTTTATGACCAGTACTATCTGTAAGCTTTGCAATAAACCGCTGCTCTAATCTTAATCGATTTTCAAATTCAAATTTCCAAAATGGAATTTTAAATTTCAGATCTTGATAGATCCTGTTTTCTGGATAAGGTTCTTTAGTGCTCGGATAATCACCGTATGGATAAGTCTCTACAAAGGTATATCCCAGGGCGAAAGAAAGGTCTTCGGTTATCTTATAGTTAACACTTGCCCTGGCCAGAGATTGTTGCCATGCTGTGATAAAATGTGTTCTTCTCCATTGATATTCCGTATGCAATCCAAATTTCCTGCTCAATTTATGATCACCGAAATAACCATACCAGCCTATATTATTATAGTCTTTAATGATGCCCTGTGCCTTTGCTTCGATCAGGCAGAAGGATAATATTAAAAATACAAGTTTGACTTTCATGGACAAGGGAACAATCTATTGATTAATTTATCTATAATTATTCCATTGCAACATGATTGGCAGAACTTTGTTTAAGGTTGGAAAAGCTTATACCACATCGGGTATAATGAAAGAAGCTTTTCGTCGTGATTATTATATTTTTATACCTACCCTCGGAAAAATTCAGTTTTATAGAGTTAAATTCCCTATTATGAAATTTTCAATTTAAGGCTATCAGGTCAATTTTTAATTCCATATAAAAAAGGAGAAAAACAATTGCTATAGGTTATGAACAGGATATAAAAAATAACCTACTAAAAGGTAAAGGATATAAATCGAAGAAAACCGAAACTTTAAAGAGGCCCCAGGAAATTTTTTTTAAAATATTTAAGTTTCAGAGGACATATAGATTACAAAAAAGAGTCTGATCTAATGATCAGACTCTTTCAGAACAGCTGGGCTGCTCTATTGCATTTACGGAACCGAATAATTCCCAGTCGCCGTTATCATTTATCCATCTTTCATTCAACGAAGTAAGCTTGTGTGCTAACAGCTGGTCACCCGAAAAATTAAACGCTGCTGTACCGATGGTGTTATCAGCATTGATCCAGCTTTGGAAGTTCTCCAAGAGGTGTTGTTGATTCTTAATGGCATCTTCAATCTTAACTTGAATCTTTCCTGTCAGGCTCCTTATATCCTCTTCAGAAATATCCTTCTTGGCAAATCCCAGAGTTGGAATAAGGCTATTTAATGCCTTCTGAATGTTTGCATCAAATGCTTGAAATCCAGCTTTCGTCCGATCACCTTCCATTAATACCACAATACAACCCGCAAAAGCAGGTATATCACCAATACCAGTTTTCTTGACGGTATCCGGAACGGGTATCGGAATTAATGTCATTTCCTTTAGTCCAATGGTTGATGGAATAGGCATCGTATCACCGGCATCTACATCCGAATCAGCTAAGTGGCCATAATTACCAGGAGATGTAAAAATGGTAGCTGTACCTTCTAACATCAATGAATCATTTAAACGGCAGGTCGTGCCATCTATCTTAAAAAACACTGTCCACATATAGGGTTCAGCATTCCCCCATCCTCCTGCTTCATCATGACAATGAAGACGATCAAAATGAAATTTTACTTTTAAATTATTTTTCTTAAATGTTAAATCTTTAATATTTGATATCATTTGCAGTCCCCACTGTGGGTTATTAAAGCTTCTTTTAATTGATAAAAAAGGAATTGAAACACAGTCCAATTCCTTTTTTAACTTGAGTATTTGAATATTAAATGTAACCGATTGACCTTAAATAATTGGTATAATCTGATATCCTGCGATGAAAAATATGGACAGAGGCAAATCCTATTGCTGTTCTGTGTCTATAATTCATAAAGCTAAGTTCAGAAACGCCAAGTCCACTTTTAGCCATATTCATAGCTTGCCTTGAAATTCCTCCGGTAATAAAAGATACCGTGGACATTAAAGCTCCGGAAGGATTTAATGTACCATTGATTTCATTCCTCACAGTGTCTGTAAACTGATCTCTATGTGAAGTAATGTAGTTTTCGACAATTGATTGCTCAAAGCGAACCATCTGAAGATCAAAATCAAAGCAACTGATCTCTCTTGGATGTATCACACATGGTGAATTATTTACAAAAGCAAAAGGAAAGTTATTGTCTGTAGTAAAGAGAAGACAATAGATCACATACATATTTTCTTCTAACAGAAGACGGTTTACTTCCGAAAGCACATTTATTGTTGCCGGGCTTAAAACAACAGATCGTGCAACCCCTTCTATTGCTCCAAGAGCAGCCCAGGTTGTGACCGCAGTGGTAGCGTGGAAAAACTTAATCCCCCTTGCTCGTCTGTCTGGTATAGAAGAATATTCAAACACATATGACATAAAATCATAATAGGCATTCCTTTGCCGCACAGATGTAAACTCGCTGGCTCTCCTTGCTCTTGTAATGTTCAGACAGGCATTACAAAAGGTATTTTGCCGAATGATTGCATCTGGCCAGGGAGGACTGGTCTCAAGCGACAGTCTGGTATAAACCAACCTGTCATAAAGAAGCCAATCATAAGTGCCGCTTAAAGGTGGATTCTGTATTTCCATTTCTTAAAGATTAAAAAGTTGGCAAGTTGGAGTCATTTTGTAAATAAACTAATGTAGTCGGAAGCACTACCTCCCATGGAGTTCCTTCAGGTGTTGCATTTCCAAGGTCATCTGTTTCATCTCTTAATTCATCTGCCAATGAGATATACAGCGGATCATTCAATCTAGGCGGCTCTCCTCCTTTCCAGATAGCTCCATTGTTTTCAAGAAAATACATTACAGCATCATTGTACGCCGGATAAACAGGAATTACTACTCTGGCAGATCCTGCCTGCAGGAACTTCGTAAACAAAGGATCATTATCATAGATACTGGATTTGTGCATCCACTGGCTCCTCCTTGACCAGAAGTAAGGATAGAATAGATACGTAAGGTTTTCCCATTCAAATGCCTGTTCAAAAAACTGAATGGTCTTGCCTTCATCCATAGCGTCAAATATATCAAAGTCCGGAGGGTTGGATCCATTATCTTTCATAGCATTAAAAGATCCGAAAAGGTAAGTATCCATTAACAATTTAATGCACTGTTTTTTAAGTTCAACCTTTTCAATTTCTCTATTGATCCGGGGATTCACTCCTGTAATCGCAATACCCTGCTGAACTTCCTGAGCTGCCACTTTTTCTTCGTACTCCATTTGCAATGCCTTATATGCATTCATAATTTTTTCGAATGTTTGTATCTGCCATTGTTCATATTTGGCAGCACTACGCACACAGCCTACAGTTACATTTACAAAGAAAGAATTAATATCATAACAGTTCAATGATACAGGAATGATGCCATCTATATAATTAACAGCCCCTGCTTGGAAGTCCCATCTTCTTCTTGCATCATTATCCGTAATGACTGCCCATCCCATATCATTAGAGCCAATGGAAAGCTTAAACTGAGGATTATTTTCATAAATTGTAGATAAACTAAAACTCAAACTTGTCAGAGAGTAACCTTCCGGAATGATCAGTTCTTTGGTGCTCTTGGACAAGGACGTCCCATTCTGTATGCTGGCATCACTTGATAAGACTGTTGATGCTGTTTTATAGTACGGTGGCGGGGGTGTGATTCCCTGAATATTATAATCCCTTATAAAATCCTGATAGTTGAACTCTGTTATATTCTTATGTGTCAGAGTTGAACTAAGCACCTTTGGAGGCTTGATATCTTTCTTTGGCTTATGAGTCTGAGCATATTCATAAAATGCTGCTGGCTCAGGAATAATGAACTCAAACATCATTCTCTTTCCATAATTATAGATCTGAGCATCATAGTATTTATCCACCCATCTGTAAATACCTACTGCATGATCAGGTTTTTCTTTATTATCAACTCCATGCGTATTAATCTCTTCTACTTCGTGAAGCTTTTTAACTGTTCTCTCCTCTTTCGTTCTTTTCTGAATTTTTGAAACAGATCTATCTATAACTTCTCTTGCAAAGTTGGAAGAATTTTTGTTTGATTCCTGACTTGATGTACTGTAAGCAAATTCTCCGTGTGCACCAAAGGTTACTACCCCATAGGAACCGGAAACAGTAACGCCTGCCTGAACACTCATCTGCTCTTCAATGGTTTTCTCACTTTCCTTTTTCAGTTCAAAGCGTTCAGTGCTTTGAGTATCCTTGGTCGTTTCTTCCGAAGTTTCGCTGCTAACAGTAAAGATCTCTTCTGTTCTGTCAAGCACCCGGTGCTTTCTCTCTTTATACTCTCCACGTAGTACATTTTCTATATGCGCTACCTCTCCTGCTGTATAGTTCTTAAGCTTTTGTTTAACAACTTTCAGTTCTCCAATTCCCAAAGGTTTGATAGACGCTCTGACATTAGTAGGTGGAATATAGGGTTTGTATTGAATTCCGGCTAATCCTTTTATTTTGTTTTCCAAATATGCCAAACCAGCAATAGATCTTGCTTCAACTGGCATTACATTTATGAATTCAACATCTTCTATATTTGACATACTCAGATACAGAGAATCCAGAGACTGTTGAAGTTCAGTAGCAGGTTCGCTAACCTGAAAATTATCTTTATCTATCGCATACTCTTTTAATATGGATACTGTAGCAGGATGCAACTTAGCAAAACTCCTCTGATCTATTACGGATATGCTCTTCGCAAACGTAATCTTACCTGTAATATCATTGCCTCTTTTCTTATCAGACTTTGGAGCATCCTGAGTTTCTGAAACTAATTTGTTCTCAAATTTTAACTTCCTCAATTCCTCAATAGCCCTGTGTGTGGTAATGAAGTCATTCCACAGCTTATTATATTCCCTTAACTTCTCAGGATCCGGTTTCTTCTCCTCTGGTTTTTCAACTTTGACAGTTGGCTTAGGCAGGTCAGTAAACAATGATGCTATCAAAGGTTGAGCAGTAATGGCTCTTTGAAAATCTGAAATATTATTTATCCTTGATTGATTGATTAAATCCAGTAGATGAAAAACCCTTAAGCCTTTGGTTAAAATCTCTAAGTTTTGATTTTCAGTTTTTGATAAAATATAAAACGCATAATATCTGTCCCAGATATTATTCAGTAGTTGCTTTGATTCTTCCTTTTCCAGGAAAGATGCAATTGAATCATTAATACTCCCTGATATTTTCTCTTTTATACTTTCAAGGTTAAATGAGTCTTTGGATATGGATTTTGCTTCTTCATATATTTTTGAAAGTCTATAGTCACCAGCAGACTCCGGAAAATCAATATAATATTTGTTGTCTTGAATGAAATCTGAAATCTTTCCGGGAATTTTATCTCCGTCACTCCTTTCGAAGGTCGAAACCAATTTACCAACAGGCGATTCTTCTGGCTTTCTATTGTCTTTAATAAAGTTGGTTTCAAGATCTCTTTTGTTGACAGGTACCGGAGGTCTTAGCGCTACAAATTTAAAAATATCGGTTTTGTTGATGTTCTCTGGCATAGGTTTAATGTTTAGAATTCAATATAAAAGACAGTCATAGTCAGCAGAATTGAAGGTTATATTCCAAGAACCAGTTAATAAAAATGGATACTCTGGTCTTTCTTTCAAAATATATAATCAAGCAAAATTTATAACTATTGAATAAGCTTCAGTTTTTATAAGTCCTATCTTAAGCATATCAACACAATTACTTTACTGATATATCTAATTGATAAAACAAATTTGCATCTGCAAAAAAAAATCTGAAATACCGTAAACAGATAGAAAAGTAAAATACCTTTTTACTGGATAGGTGGTCTTATTACTTAGATGAGGACAATAGGCAGAGATATAATATCTTATAAGCAGAAAAATACAGTTTGCAAGAACCTACCTTTATTACTAACCTAGAATATGATTTAAAAATTCAGCATTTTATCAACCAACGTAATCACCTTAATAGGAATAATTTGTGTTGCCTTATTTTTTTCAACGATTGAGTTCTTTGCTGTGAAACACTATATAGTGGGAACCTGAGTGACGATAGCTACATTATCTCCTTTCACATTAAGTCATACTTGCGAATCAAACTTTAAGGAAGGTGAGTTTATCTTCAGAATAAAATACTTGTTCCTAACTATTTTATCTGAAACTCTAAAAATTTCTGACTTTGATATATCACACCCAACATTACATTAAAAGTATTTGACTCAAAAAAGAAAATAAGAAAGACCATTGCAATTGGACATGAACCGGATGTAAAAAAGGTGATAGAGTTGCTTAAAATCAATGGATATACCTGGAAGAAAGTTATTATCTAAGCTGATACTTATGATAACAATGAATGAAAAACTAAAAGAGGTGTCAAAAAAAACTGGACACCTCTTACTCAAATAGATTATTTAATCTCAGTTATAGTAAACCAGATCGTATCTCCTACATTGGTTCTGGTTACAAAATCTCCTGAGCCATCACCATTGGCATTCCAGCTTGCTAAAGGAACTGCTCCGCTATAAGTAAAAACAGCTGGAAAATGTAAACTCGGGAATGATCCCGCAGGCCAGGTAACCTTATATTGCTGGTTAGCCAGTCGCTCAAGTGTGTATCCTGTTCCAATTTTATTTGTTGGGTTTACATAACCTGTAATAGTCTTAACACTCACCCCTGCAGGTCCCTGAGGGCCAGTGGCTCCTATAGGGCCTACCGGGCCTTGCGGACCTGCCGGGCCTTGAGGGCCTGTAGCTCCAGCAGGACCTGCTACTCCCTGTGGTCCAGTAATTCCCTGTGGGCCTATTGGACCTTGAGAGCCTGGTACACCTTGCGGACCAGCCGGACCCTGAGGACCTGCCGGTCCCGGAATGTTACTACCGGATTTCTCGGCATAAAGTGCATAAGGTACGCTTAGTAATTGCGAAACGCTTGTAATTGTATAATCAGATCCTCCTGCAGGATCAATTTCTGTTTTTATAAAATACGGCCCTTTAGACCAGTCTATTGCAGCAAAACTTCCGGATATAATTTCTCCTCCACCTATTGCTATACTTACCAGACCATTGCCATTGCTTCCTGTCTGATGTCCTTCAGAATAGACTTCTGTTCCGTTTGCAGATGATTGAAGAATACTGATTTTTATACCTACTGTAGTATTAGATACCAGTTCATTACTGCTGTTTCTCACCACAGCCTGATAGCTTATTAGATTTGGGGCCTGCGCATAAGCTACGTGCAGACCGATAATAGTAATAATTATAAAGTAAAAGTATTTTTTCATGGGTTAAGAATTTTTAATGATTTTAAAAGTTTTTAGTTCATGTTTCTTTCTGAAAACTTTTAACAAATAAGTAGTATTGGAAAGGTTTTCAAGATTAATGGTTGTCGTGCTGTTGATTACAGAACTTTGTTGAAGTACATTGCCGGTTATGTCCAGCAGAACAAAACTCAGGTGATCGGTGCTTATTCCATCAACCTTTAGTGTTACATTGTTTGCAGTAGGATTAGGATAAACTTCTGCCAATAAATTAATTTCCGGGTGATCTAAGCCAGATACTACAGAAACATATGCATGTTGCACGCCAGCAGAAACAGAGCCCGAGGTACCTGAAGCAGCTTCAAAGCTTGTCAGACCAATAGAATAGCTTACCGTTCCCCCGCTACCGGAGCCATCTCCGCCAGCGGCTACAGTGCTATTTTGAGCCTTTACTCCAATGATTCCCAGGCTAAGCAATAGACCTAATGTTACTGCCTTTTTTGATAATTTAAGCATAAGAACATTTTAGATTAGTGTTAGGGATTGTAGAAATTTCATTCAATAGAAATTAAATTTAAGAAATTCATGCTTTCTGGAAAGCTTTCTGATATTTTTTCATTTAAAAAAACTATTATCAAAGACTGAACCTATTATAATCACCTCATTTTCACAACAGAGCTTATTAAAAAAATTAAAAAGAAAAGTTACAAGCCATTGTATAAACATGTTCTCATTTGGAAAAACAGACTATACTTATAGTTTAATAAAATAAAAAGTGCAGTGTAAAAAAACACTGCACTCTATTTTACAATTCATAGAAAACTTTTACCCTGATGTTGAGCCAAACCAGATTTGATTAGAAATGTATACTATCGCAAATCACAAAAGGCCTGCGTGATAAAAGGATGTTGTGCACTCTTCATCCGCTAGCAACATCAAAATGCACTTTCAAAAATTACTTCAAGGTTAGTTACCTTTAACCATTTTTGAATTTATCATCTGCCCAAATAATGTATCAATCTTTCCGATCTTCAATTCATTATTGGTAAGTACAGTAGAAGGACGAATACGAATACCACCTTCGATGTCCACTCCAAATTTCTGTTGATATGTTTTTCCTGAAATAACAGCCTGAATGGATACCGATGCCTGCACTCTTTCAGCCGCAGTGATGAGATCAAGTCCTGCAAGTCCAGGTTTAATATTAAGGTTTAAATCTTTTCCAGCTGAAGCAGGAATCTTGTCAATCACTATTTTTAAATTGTCTTTCCCTACGCCTAACTTATTATTGATCTCCAATTTTACTGTTTTATTTTCAGCGCTTACCATTTTAACAACTGATGAATTGGTGCCGAGATTCTTTGATTCAAAAGAATTAATTTCTCCTGATTTAATTGTGGACTGCACACTAAATTCATTTAGTTTGTCCTTTATTGCATAAAACAGATTTCCGTTATTGATACCACGAAGATCATGCTTAAAATTCTTTGAATTAGACGAGCTTGCAAGAGAAGCAAGTGATGCGGATAAAGTTGGATCAAGTTTACTCATCAGCTTCTTGTCACTAACGATATAACTCAGTTTTCTGTCGCGCATGCTATTATATAGAGCAGAATTACCTGATAGTGCAGAAAGGTTTTGGGCCAACTTCTTATCAGACATAACGTCTGCTAAAGTAAGGTTAGATAACATCACATCGGATAACCTTCCAAGGTTAGGATTCTTTACTAAGTCAAACTGAGAATCTTTTACTGAACGCATGAACATCTCTGAAGCTATACTACCTCTTCTAGATGACAAGGATGATAAATCAATATTAATTTTCCCTATGTTCGATGCTGGATTTAGTTTTGCAGCTACTCCCTTAATAGATACAAATTGATTATATAGTGACTTATTCTGTTTTAACAGGTTTATACTATTGCTTCCGTATGCATTAAGATCGATTCCGTTATCATCCACAAGATTGGTGGTTTCAGTATCTGAACCAACAAAAATTATTGTTCCTGTTAGTAGTAATGCAATTGCATCCCAGATAGGAGTTCTTGGCCTTTCATTTGTAACAGAATATGGCATATAGTGAAAACGACCTCCTTCCCATGCTCCACCTTTGTATTTATTTCCGCCATCATAACTAAACTCGTTTTTATCCGGATCAACAAACAATGTTCTTAATTCACCAGGAAAATTAGGATCTAAAATACTTATTTTCCATGGCTTACTGCTACTATCCCATCCAACTGGCAATATACAGTGTGGCTTACCACTGAAATCATAGTTTTGAGCAATGCATACAACAGGATCACATCCACGTAAAAATTCTTTTCTGGTTTCATTGAAAACGTCAACTGGATTATGTGTATTGCCTGAAAGCACTTGTCCTACAAACCACCAGATGCCTGCAGCCCCCACCTGATACTGATGTTTAATATTGAATTCTCTTTCTACAGTTTCCCATTTATTGAAGCGATCCAAAGGCATGCTGAACAGACTTCTGAATTTAGATGCGTAGATTGCTTCTAAAGACATACCAAAACAATTACCACTACTTGCCAGACTATCTATTACCAACTCGTAAAAAGCTTTCTCAAGCCAATCTGTCAAATCCCAGTCTTCCGGATCGCTATCTACGTCCCTGAATGCAGAAGCATATTCATCATAACTAATTAAAGCTGTACCCCTATTTTTTACGCCCCACCATTTTTGAATAGGTGTCAGAGTATTAGGATCAACTTTGGGTTGAACTGACCAGGTGACGGAATTAACCATACCAAAAGGTCCAGTTTTGAAAATTCCGTTATTTTCAGCCAATCCCCATGCATTGGCCATAGACAAGGTTTTAGAAAATATACCTAAATGATCGTCATCACCTCCGAAAGGAGCACCACCATCACTTTCCCAAACATCTAAAGTGAACTTAATAATTCTGTTAGGACTGTTAGGAACTATGACAGAACTATGAGTATTAACATCAACTATATTTTTACCATCAAAATCACCTGAACTTGGAAACCGCTGATTATATATCAAATTTCCATTATCCTGTAAAGTAGCCTTCATGTATAAATCATTCTGCCCCATAAATGCTCCTTCAGATTCTTTAGTATCCACACGTCCTAGGAAAATGGTAAATGGCAAACAAACAAACATATTGCTCGAGCTTCCAAACCAAAGGATGCTTCCATTCTGAAAAGTATTATGGCGAGCACCTCCTGATGCACCCGGAATATCAGCTTCATCAGAAGTTGGAAAACCAAGTTGACCAATCGGTCCATTCACTGATTTGTATTTATTCCGGATATCTCCATGTACTTCAAATGCGCCAGTAGTACTGCTCCAGTATATTGTGCAACTTTCAAATTCACTGAATTTTCCAATTACCTGGTTGTTGTTTTTTACATCTGATTCATTGCTTACAGGATATCCCCATTTGTTTATACCTCCTGTTGCAAGAAATTTATTAAGAATTGCTCCATGTACTTCGAAGGCCTTTGCTGTACTATTCTTAAAATACATTCTTCCACCTTGAAAGACTTGCTCTTTTCCATTATTTAATGCGACAGCAGGGCTAATTGGCCATCCAATTAATGCAGACTCATTGAAAAGTTCATAATCAATATACAATTGTCCTGAAACATGAGCTGCTCCAGTTTCAGGCCCCCAGTAAATACCACCTTTGCTGAACAGGTTCTTTCTACCCCCGGCTTTTGCCGTATTGATTTCATCACTTACCAGATAACCAAGTTCTGATTTGTTTGCAAGATTTTTATAATATTGAAATATCGCTCCATGCATTTCAAAAGCAACTCCTACACTTTCATTGTACATAATAAGCCCTGCATCATACATTTGGCTGTAAGACATAGTTGCACCATCATACTGCCACTTACCATGTGGATTTCCAAAATTCATGGTACTTTTAATAGATTCCAGCTTGAAAGTAATAAACCATTCTGGATGGCTGCGACGCTCGTCTAATTGCTGCTCAATTGCTACAGGGATTTCATCAGTAAAAAGCTGAACAGCTGCTATCTTTCCATTGAAATGATAACTTGAACCATTTACCCAAGTACCTATGTACAATTGATTTCCAGAAAACTTTTCAATTAAACCAGATGGATAGGCATGAACTGATAATATAACTCCATCAATAAACAAAGCTACTGTATCAGTATCATAAACCAGGTCTGCAGTATACCATTGTCCCAGTTTTAAATCAGTAAAAAACTCACTGGTTGTTCCTGACCATCCATGTGCTTTAGGATCTACAGAAACTGCCACTTTAAAATCTGAATTCCCAGTTCCTTTATCAATAAACATAGAAAATGGCAGACAATTGGACTCAATAAGATTTTGTCTCACAACCACAGCGCTATCAACTTTAAAAACAACTCTTACAAAAAACTTATTTGTGGTGATTACTGTAGGATTTAACTGAACCTGAATTCTTCCATTGGAACCAAGGTCCAAAGCGTTTGGAAAATTTCCTGTAGCAATGTTACCAGGTCCTTGTAGCGTAGAACAATTTACTACCGTGGCTGGCATTGTGCCGTCTGGATTGGCAACTGTTGTGCTTTGCAAAGCATAATCAATGATTTTCATTCGTTTAACCAAAAAATACATTTTGCTTACTCTTGCTTCCCATTTTCAGCTTCCTGGGTGCCTACTCTATTGCGGATTTTCAGCCTCCTCCTTATATAAAATAAATAGATTATTCATTTAGAGTTCAATCTACATGAATGCTAAGGTTCTATAGTTATATAATCTTCTATCAACTTTATCTTCGTTGAATTTTTAAGAGTATAGTGCTTTTAGAATTGAAAATTTAATATGAGGAATAAGGTAGAAAGTTCATCATATCTACGACTTTAACATTTTCTATATACTAAAATCCTTTGCTGAATATGTATTGTAAGAGATACTGACTTCCAATTATATTCAGAGCTAAGCCAATCAGTAAATTCTAAAAAAATTAACACTTTTGTTTTTTCCCTATCTATAAGTTTCTTCTTAAAGATATCTGGAATCAATGCAACCCATTTGCGTTAGAAGAACTAAATACTCAATCCTATCCAATATTTTGTATTGGTTTGTAATCGCTCTTAACTATTAACTTTTGCAGGTGTATTATTAGGTTTTAACAAGCACTTATCTCAGAGGAACACCTTCTATTTTTCAATTAACTTTTATGAAGTTTGTTTATGATTTGCTTGTTAAACTCACGCTGCAAATATGAATAAATGAATTTTAAAATATCTGTTCAGTATGCAGTTACTTGAGATACATGCTAACTGAAGCTTAATACTTGATAAAAATCCTAGATTTATATAAAAAGAAGAGGAAGCCCTGGCACTCCCTCTTTCAAAAAATTACCAAACAGTTATTCTACAATTACTTTTTGAGTTACTTTACCTTGCTCAGTTTCTATGTGAAGGATCAGCATACCTTTCAACTGTGTTTGTATACGATCAACTGCTTTGTGTGTTTCTTTATTGCCAAGCATATCTGATACAGTTACAGAGGTAACATCTGCTGCATTGCTGAAATTGATGATACCATCAGTACTTACAGTTGGGTAAGCAAGAACTCTATTCGTTGAAGATGCATCCAGGTTTATGTTAAATCCTTGCTCTTCTTCAGTGATCGCAAACTCATCTGCACGGGCACCAGTACCGATATTGTCAAACAGATTGTAAGAAGGATACGCTGTTACCTGGTTCAGAGCGTTTTCAATGGCAGGAATCAATACCTCATTACACTCGTCCGTCTTTGGCTTGCTGTTAATAATTACGGCATAACTTACACCATTACCCAGTTCAGTTAAGTTAGATCTTGAAGAACCATGGCAACCATTGTGCCCTTGGCGATTACCGGAAATTCCCCATCCGAATGCATACCCTGGTCTTAATGTAGAGCCGGTTGTCATTGTAGTGTGTGTAGTAGCATTTAAGATATCTGAAGGTGAAGCAGCACCATCAACTCTGTTTAAGAATTTTAACAAATCTATAGGACGAGCTACCCAGCCGCCAAAACCTGCCCATAACTGAAGGTTCATCTTAGTTGCAGAAGTATAGTGCATCTCTCCTGCTTTCGAATTTCCGGAAGCTTGACCAACATACATAGTAGATCCGATACCGCATTTGTTCAATACATTTTCTCTGATGTAAGTTTCATATTTCTTACCACTTACTTGTTCAATGATTCTTTCAAGAATGAAATAGTTGGTATTAGAATATTCAAAATTTACACTGGTATCTGTCAATACAAGATCGTTTGCGGCCAATAACACAGCCATTGCATCATCTGGTGTTTTAGTTGCATCCCAGAATACTGACTCTCCGTTACATGATCTAAGACCAGATGTATGGTTTAACAAATGACGTACTCTGATTCTGTTCAATGAAGGTTTATTGGCAGGTGTGGCATACTTAGAGCCAAGCACTCCATTACGGCCGAATACGAAAGACTCTTTAGAAAGAAGACCTTTCTGGATGAGAGTCATGATTCCAACGGCAGTAACTGGTTTAGAGACACTCATGATACGTCCTGGTTGATCAGGAGACATTTCTTCTCCTGTTGAAGGATTTGCATATCCATACCCCTTAGCAAAAACAAGTCTTCCGTCTTTAACTATTGCCAGTGAAAGACCTGTTACATTCTCACTTGTAAGAAAACTATTTACAGCATTATCAATTTTAGCCATATTGGAGCTGGAGATGTTGGTATTCGTCCAGAATCCATTGTACTTAGAGCTTGTGCCAGATGCGAAAGCATTCAACAATACAGGTCTGTAACCCGAGTAATAATGGTTGTCGAAGACATACTGATAATTTGCAGCAGTGATTCCATGTCTTGCAGACCACAAAGGTGTACTGACTTTCTCCCATACAGCAGCATATAGATCTGTGCCGCCTTTGTTATATCCTGAGATTCTTTTCAGAATATATCCCTGAGAAGTATAAGTGTCAAATGCGCTCTGATATTGAGCAGCGGTTAAGTTATGCCTTGCAACCCAAGCTCCGCCTCCGGAAACCACTTCCCAGATACCTGCAAAGTATTCAACACCATTCACAACATATCCGCTGATATAAGTTGGACGATATCCCTGAGCAGTATAAGTATCATATACCGCCTGATATTGAGCAGCAGTCAGATTATGTCTTGCAATCAATGCACCACCTGATTTCTTTTCCCAGATAGCTGCAAACTGAGCTTCTCCTCCCACTGCATAACCTGATACTAATGTAGGTCTGTATCCCTGAGATGTGTATGTATTAAAAGCGGTTTGATATTCCGCTGCAGTCATAGAGTGCTTTGTAACATAAGCACCACCTGAAACCTTTTCCCAAA
This sequence comes from Sporocytophaga myxococcoides, assembly GCF_000775915.1. Classification (NCBI taxonomy): domain Bacteria; kingdom Pseudomonadati; phylum Bacteroidota; class Cytophagia; order Cytophagales; family Cytophagaceae; genus Sporocytophaga; species Sporocytophaga myxococcoides. Next base: position 900,832 of record NZ_BBLT01000001.1, on the reverse strand, counting down.
GAGCAATGTACTTTTCAGCTCCATTGGAGGTATAACCATTTACGGAAGTCAGCCTGTATCCATTAGCTGTGTGTGTATTAAATTCAGTCTGGTATTCTGCAGGACTTAATCCATGTCTGGCAACCCAAGCCTGAGCGAAAAGTGTTCCCGGAAGGAGAACAGAAGCAGCAACTGCTGTTAAAAGTCTGTTAAAGAATTTAGATCTGGTTTTCATTTTAGTATTGGTTCTTTATAGTGTTTTGTTAGGTTTTAAACTTTTAGCTTTATTCAGATAAAGAGCAACCCGGAATTACCCGACTATCTGATTGACGATACAAAAGTGCAGATGAAAAAAGGATCCTGAAATACCGTAAACAGATAGAAAAATAAAATACCTTTTCACAGGAGAATATCCTTAATATGAACATTTTATAAAACTGCAGTATATTCCTATCTTAATAATAATAGTCTTTAAGGGCATTCTTCCTATTTTATAAAATCATTAATCTCTAGCAGATTCTGAAAAAAATGATATAACTTTCAGCATAAAAATTCCGGAAGCACAGAGCAGACGGGCATGAACTTAATTTCTGTGAGTAATTACAACCCCAAAATAAGAGAAGTAAACGTTATCCGTTATGTGACTCCCCTTCGTGAGGGAGGCTCTCTGCCAGCCATAGTAGAGGCTGATGACGACTTTTTATATGTGGTTAAATTCAGAGGTGCAGGCCAGGGAATAAAAACCCTGATAGCAGAACTTATCGCCGGAGAGATTGCCAGACTTCTGGGCTTTCTGATACCAGAGATTGTCTTTATCCATCTTGACGAAGCTTTTGGACGCACTGAACCAGATGAAGAGATTCAGGATCTTCTGAGAACAAGTGAAGGACAAAATCTTGGACTTCATTATCTTTCAAGAGCCATTACATTCGATGCGCTTGTTACCAATGTTGATCCTGAGCTCGCCTCTAAAATTGTATGGTTTGATTGTCTGATTATGAATGTTGACCGTACCGCCCGGAATACCAATATGCTTTCCTGGAATAAAGAGCTTTGGCTTATAGACCATGGAGCATCCTTTTATTTTCATCATTCATGGCCCAATCCCGAAGAGCAAGGGAAGAAGCCATTTCCACAGATAAAAGATCATGTCCTCCTTTCCAAAGCATCTGAACTGGATAAGGTCAATGAAACTTTCAAAACTAAACTCACAACTGAAAATATACAATCAATAGTGGCCCTGATTCCTGATGAATGGCTGTTAAAGGCTGAATCACCCTTTGACACTGTTGAAGCGCATAGACAAGCCTATGTGAAGTTTCTGGAAACACGAATTGCTAATTCTGAAACTTTTGTAAACGAAGCGAAAAATGCAAGGAAAGCAATTGTTTGAGTATGCCGTTATTCGTGTGGTACCAAGGGTTGAACGCGAAGAGTTTTTGAACGTTGGAGTAATACTATTCTGTTCATCACAGGGATTCTTACAAACTAAGTTTGAGTTGAACCAGGAACGACTAAAGGCTTTTTGTAAAGATATAGATATCCCAGAACTGGAAAAGAGACTCCGTGCCTTTGAAAGAATCTGTGAAGGAGGTAAACAAGCAGGACCCATCGGAGGCCTTCCTCTTTCCGGAAGATTCAGATGGTTGACAGCAAACAGAAGTACCATCGTTCAGACTTCAGCTGTGCATCCTGGTCTATGCAACGATGCAAGTGAAACACTTAGGAGATTAATGGCTGAATTGGTTCTATAGATTATTAGAGGCTCTATCTTATGGATACACATTATGTCCAGAGTGTCCGTTCTGGTTCAACATAAATGACATAATTCAGGTAGGGTACCCAAATTAGAAATAAAAATTATTTACGGATAAAGGAACTTTTTCATACGGTATTTTCAGGATAAATTCATATCAATCTGACATGAAAACTGCCAGAAAGGTCAACAAAACAATTCACTAAAAATCAACAAATTGAAACTCACTTAGTGACTAAATAGTTGAAATATTGTTCTTTATAAAAACAGTTTGCAATGTTGGCACGTAGTTCGCTTTACAGATACCATAAGGGGAATTGTATTTGATCAAATCCCAATCTTAATTCCTAAAATATAATTAGGTTTTATTCGTCTAATAAATAAATATACTGCTATGATCGATTTTAAGGAGTACACATTGCTGAACGATGGAAAGCATGTGTTTATAAGCACCATTAGTGGAAAGACTGATGGAATGCTTACCGGAAGCAAAACAGATCAGGACGGGAATATTACAGCCCTTGTACTCCGAAAATATTTTCACCGCATTGAGGTGCCAACGGAGGAAATCCTGAATATCAGATTGTCTTAAATTATTTTTAACTGAAGCATTATTACAAAAATCAAAAAGCTCTCATAATCTGATTTTGAGAGCTTTTTTTATTTTCTTCCTGATCTCAACGAATTCAACACATATATCTAAAAAAGCAGGACGTGAGGCTCTGCCCCACGCCCATGACCTTCACTTGAACTTAAAAAATTTCACTTACAAAACTTTCTTCTTTAGCCGTTTCCTTTACCGTTGTTTTAACCCTTTTAGCAGATTTATCTTTTGAAAGATAAGTATACATAGCAGGTATTACATAAAGCGTAAACAATAATGATATCATTAATCCACCTACGATAACAATCCCCATTCCCATCCTGCTTTTTGCCGCAGCACCAAAAGCAATCGCTATAGGCAATGCTCCTAATGCTGTAGCCAGACTTGTCATTAATATCGGCCTTAACCTTGCGTTTGCGGCTTCCAGGGCAGCTGTGCGCACATCCCTTCCGGATTCTCTTAGATGATTGGCAAACTCGACTATAAGGATACCGTTCTTTGTTACCAAGCCTATTAACATAATCATCCCTATCTGACTGAATATATTATTGGTCTCGTTAAAATACCATAAAGATATAACACCACCGGCAACAGCCAGAGGAACCGTAAGCATGATGATAAATGGATCTACAAAACTTTCAAACTGTGCTGCCAGAATAAGATATACCAGAATCAAAGCCAGTACAAATATGTAGGATGTATTGGATGAACTCTCAGCAAAATCCCTCGCCTGACCTATCAATGCGGTGGAAAAGGAATCATCCAGCACTTTATCCCGAATAGCATCCATTGCCTTCACACCATCACCAATAGTTTTACCCGGAGCCAGTCCTGCTGATATCGTAGCAGCCTGATAGCGGTTATATCTGAACAACTGAGGCGGACTGCTTGACTCCTCAAACTCTACCAGGTTATCAAGCTGAATTAAATTCCCGGAAGTATTTCTTACATAAATATTTTTTAAATCAACAGATTCGTTTCTGTTGACTCTGTCAAACTGACCTATGACCTGATATTGTCTACCATTCATAGAAAAGAAACCGAATCTTTGACCACTTAAAGCAAGCTGTAAAGTTTGAGCGATATCGGACACGTTTACCCCTACTTCCCTTGCCTTTTCACGATTTATAATTACCTGAATATCCGGCCTGTTAAACTTAAGGTTTACATCCACAACTGAGAAGGTAGGATCTTTCTGACCTTCATCCATAAACTTCGGAAGGTATTCCTCGAGCTTTTCAAAATCAGGAGCCTGAATAACATATTGTACAGGAAGCCCTCTTACGCCGGTATTGATAGTCTGATCCTGCCCCACCTGAACTTTAGCCTCAGGAAATCTTTTTACAAGCTGATTGATCTTATCTACTATCTCCTGCTGGCTTCTTTCCCTTTTATCAGGATCTATCAAGGGGATTCTTGAAAAACCTGAATTAACACCACCGGAACTTGAACCTCCGGGGCTGGAAGCAGTAATAGCCATGACAAGTCTGTTTTCAGGAATCGAATCTCGAATCAGTTGTACATACTTTTGCATGAACTCGTCTGTATATTCATATGATGCTCCTTCCGGTAATGTCATTGTAATGCGCAACATACTTCTATCTTCTGTAGGAGCAACTTCAGCAGGAATAATCTTCCAGATAAATACAGTGCTTACTACCGCTACCCCCAGGATAACAAAAGCTAACCAGCGACGTTTAAAGAAGGTATCAAGAGATTTTGCATAAGATTCATTCAACCAGATAAAGAATGGTTCCGAATAGGTATAAAACCTGCTCTTCCTAGTATGATCATGCACCAGCCATGCATTCAGCATAGGTGTGAGACTGAGCGATACAAAAATTGAAATCAGAACTGCAGAAGATACCACTATTCCGAACTCCTTAAATAACTTTCCTACAAACCCTTCCATAAATATAATTGGAAGGAATATAGCAGCAAGAGTAATTGAGGTAGAGATAACCGCAAATGTTATTTCCCTTGAACCTTCTATAGCTGCCTCAAATGGGGACATGCCCTGTTCAAGTTTCTTAAAGATATTCTCCGTAACAACTATCCCATCATCCACAACCAATCCTGTTGCAAGGACTATAGCAAGGAGTGTAAGTACATTGATAGAAAAGCCGAATATGAACATTATAAAAAATGTTCCCACCAGAGATACTGGAATATCTATCAAAGGGCGAAGTGCAATAGACCAGTCTCTGAAGAACAGATAGATAATTACGACAACCAGTAAGATTGCTATAATCAGCGTTTCAGTAACCTCTGTTATTGATTTTGTAATAAACTTTGTATTATCAGTTGATACGGCGAGTTTAAAATCAGGAGGCAACTCTTTCTGGAGTTGTTCAAATCGTTTATAGAATTCTTCTGCAATATCCGTATGATTAGCCCCTGGCTGAGGCACTATAGAGCAGCCTAAACTTGGAATGTCATTGATTCTGAAAATGGATTCTTCATTTTCAGCGCCCAATCTTGCATATCCGATATCCTGCAGACGTACAACTTTACCGGATGATGCTTTAATTATCATATTATTAAAGCCCGCTTCATCCTTGAATTTTGCACTGGCTTTTACAGTCAACTCTGTTCTGTTGCCTTCCAGTCTTCCTGTCGGCAGCTCCACATTCTCTTTATCCAATGCCTGTCTTACATCCTGAAGCGTTACTTTAAACGCGGCAAGCTTTACAGGATCCAGCCACAATCTCATGGCATACTTCTTTTCACCAAAAAGATAAACATATCCCACACCTTTGATAGTCTGAAGTCTTGGCAGAATCATGTTGTCTACATAATCATTCAGCTCAAGATCTGTCATTTTATCATTGGTAACAGTCATTACAATGATATATTCCCCTCCCACATCTTTGCTTACGACCGGAGGAGCATCCAGATCCTGAGGCAAAGAACGAAGCGTTTGGGAAACCTTATCCCTGACATCGTTTGCAGCTGTTTCTAAATCTGAATCAAGGTTGAACTCTACTGAAATTGAACTTGAACCAAGGCTGCTTGTTGAAGATATAGACTTAACTCCTTCAATACCGTTCAAAGCCTTTTCCAGCGGATAAGTAATCTGGGCCTCAATGATCTCAGCACTCGCTCCGGCATAGGAAGTCCGCACGGAAACCATTGGGGCTTCTACAACAGGAAACTCCCGAATTCCAAGCGCCCTGAATCCCATAAAGCCAAAAAATAGAATGATAAGATTCATCACAATGGCTAATACAGGCCTCTTGATACTTATTGTCGATAAACTCATAAGTCTGCTATTCCTCTCTGTTTACTGCAACTCTTTCTTTTGACTTTACGACTTTAACTTTAGCCTCATTCTTAAGTCTGAAGTTTCCGTTGATCACAACAGAATCACCAACTGAAATACCTGAGATAATCTGAAGAAAATCTTCTGTTCGGATACCGGTTTTGACTATCTTTTCTTTAGCTATGCCATCCTTAACAACAAAGACAATTTTATTATTAGTCACAGGAACGATTGCTTCTGTAGGCACAAATAAAGTTTTAGAATTTTCATTTTGTCTTAGCTCAACATTTACAAAGGTCCCTGGTAAAAGCTTTCCACCGGTATTTGTACAGACTGCATGATAGCGAATACTTCTGCTATCCGTATCTACAGCAGGATCCTTAATAATTATTTTTGCTGTAAAGACATCCTTCAAACCTTCTGCTCTGAACTTAATCTGATCACCTGTCTTTATCATAGCGGAATATTTTTCAGGGAGGTAAAATTCAATTTTAACAGGGTCTGTTTGATAAATAGATGCAGCTGTAACTGCAGGAGTTATATAAGCTCCCGGACCAATAGAATGGATACCAATCAAACCGTTAAAAGGCGCTCTGATCTCTGTTTTGGCAATCTGTGTCTGTACAAAAGCACTGTCAGCTTTAAGCGTTAAAAGAGTTGCCAGAGCATTGTCATATTCTTGTCTGCTAATCCCATTTATTTCCAATAGCTGACGTTGTCTTTCTTCATTGGAGGAAGCAAGCTTTATCTGAGCTTTCAGCTTTGATAACTGAGCCTGAAACTCAGCATCATTTACTTTCAATAAAAGCGTTCCACTTTTTACAAATTGCCCTTCAGGTAGGTTCAGATAAACCACCCTTCCACTTGCTTCAGCTTTCAGTTCTGTTGCTTCATTGGCAAGTATAGTACCTGTTGCAAAAACTTTAGGTTCTATGCTTTCATTTCCTACAACAAATACAGAAACCGGAGTAGAAGGCCTGTCAGAACTTTTATTTGCAGTGTTTGACTTGCCCTTATCAGATGTAAAAAATTTTGCTTTAATAAAGATCAATGCACTTAATATTGTTGCTATAATGAAGTAGATTTTAAATCTTCTCATTGCTTAATTTAATTGGTGGTGAATTAAAATTTCAAAATCAAAATAAAATAACCTTGTTCTGCTCCTAGTAATGAGCAGAACAAGGACATAAAGAGTGATCCTTCAATTTTATTTTTTTCCTATACAGCTATCTGATTATATTGAGGTTCCTCCAGAAGTTCATCATGTAATACAGGTTCAGGAAGTTTACTCTTAAGTTCTTTAACTGTATATCCACCTGTCTCTCCTACCTCATCATAGAATTCAGGACCACCGACAGCCAGTTCACTTCCGGCTTTCTTAGACTTGAAGAAAGGCCATAAGAATTGAACGTACCATTCTTCTTTGAAGTAGTGCTTTACACCATAGCCGGCAGGGTATTGTCTCGTTATAAGCCCTGTACCAAAGATCATATCCCATATAAAGAACATATTTCCAAAATTTCCTTTATAGTGGCCAACACCATCATTTGCATCTGCATGATGAGCATGATGTGTTGCAGGTGTAGAGATAAGTCTTTCAAGTACCCATGCTATAGGATTCAAAATTCTGTATTTATAAAATGGTTTATCCCAAGGAATACTGGAATGTGCTGAAATTGTAATAAACGATTTTAATACTTTTACAAACAAAGCAGGAAAGCCCAAACCTAGAAATACCAACGTTGCAGTTACATAAGTCTGTGAAAAGAAAACAGTATAGATCACGTTTTGCCTGCTGGCCATTGCCATTCCCATATAAGATGCTGAATGATGTGTTCTGTGAAATCTCCACAACCATGGAATTTCATGATGAAGACGATGATACCAGTATTGAGTAAGGTCATCTGCCACTGCTATTATAGCAAATCCAAACCAGAAAGGCACCCATGAAAAAATCCCCATCATGCCCGGAAATAATACAGGCAAGGCTTTAAGGCTGAAGAAGGCAAAAACAGGAGTTAACAATATCTTAGGAGCAGCATAACAAATTAAATCTGTGGCTTTTTCGTTTTCATCCCAGTCATGTTTATCATACCTACCAGCAATAAACTCTGCAATCCCTAGTAAGAAGAGGAATAGAGGCAGCCCCCAAGAGCTAAGGTTTTCAAATACGGATGTAAAGATTTCTTTCATAGCTTTTATTTCTTTTTATATCTTTCAAATTGACCATAGTATGCTTTCTGATCTTTATTATTCCATGGCTTTTCTCCTGTGACCTTCAGGTATATAAACAAAGCCACTACAGGCAATGAGTATAACACTATACTCAGCAGTGCATTCCTGATAATTCTATTTCTGATTGAAGGATCTGGTGCGGACATAGCTTAATCGTTTAGGTTAATACTTGATTCAACTTTTGATTCAACTTTAATATCTGACGGAGCCTCTTGCTCTTCCTGAAAAATACTGGCTGTAAGCAGCAGACCTCCAGCTATAATGACCACCGGAGCAAGGTATATCAATACTGTTACTCCTATTTTTTTGATAAGCAACCAAGCATCGCTAAGTGCTATATGAAGTCTCGATTCTTTAATCATATAAATCCTATCGGTTAAGTAGATTTTTATAAACAAAAAAAAACAAATCTTATAAGTAAACCTTCCTGTTAGTTTTTTACTTTTCGTATGTACAAAAACTATATTGACGAATTACTAAATGAATTGATTATTGTTTTTCCATCTGGTGGCTAATGGAATGTAAAGATATATCATTTACCAATTGTATATTTTTCCAATCGGCCAGAATACCACCAGAGTAGCCATTTGAATGAGGTTCATTGATTTTATTTCCTTAATATTCTGAATAGTATATGAAAAATTGTTTCCGGTTTCATACCACCAACAATTAAATAAAACGATATTTTATATGGCTTTTTATATCTTTAGCAACTTAACTATGCAGATATCTATAAGAAACATTATCATTTTAATCTTTGCTCTCCATGCGCTGTCTTTAAAAGCACAGATGAGCTCTGATTCTTTAGCTACTATTGAAATCAAAGCAAGCAGAACTAATTCGTATCTTAAATCTATACCCTCAGCCACGACGATCATTGGCAAAGAACAGTTTCAAACAAACAGGACCGGGATATTTATGGAAGATGCTTTAAAAAATGTACCTGGCATATTTGTTCAAAATAGAAATAATTTTGCTCAGGGAGAAAGAATCATTATCAGAGGTCAGGGAAGCAGATCTTCATTTGGCTTGCGAAATATAAAAGTATTTCTGGATGGTATTCCACTTACCTCAGCAGATGGAACAACTCAATTAACCGGTGCTGACCTGTATTCCATTTCATCTATCGAAGTTTTAAGAGGCCCATCATCTCAGATCTATGGTAATTCTTCCGGAGGGGTGATTTATCTTAAATCTGATCTGCCGATTCAAAAAGGTTACTCATTTGAAAATTATCTTATTTCAGGTTCTTATGGTCTTTTTAAAGCAGGACTTCAATTTAGTAAAGTCAATAATAATTCATCACTATTAATAAGCGGAAATGTAACTGATATCAAAGGTTACAGAGAATTTTCAAATGCCCGCTTTTATACGTTGAACATGGCTTTGAAAAAGAAACTGAAAAAAAACTATACACTTTCTTTCATCCAGAATATCTATTATGCACCCTATCTCTATAATCCTTCAGGATTAACATATGCAGAGACTGCCGATCCCCAAAAAACCAGAATGGCTATTAAGAAAAATGCCAGCGGTAAAACACTGCTTCAGGGTATTAGTGGTATCAACCTGACTAAAAAACTCTCCGGTAATCAGGAGCTTGATCTTTCAGTCTATTATATTGGAAGAAAGCTCAACAACCCTATTATAGGAAGGTATATTGATCTCAGAAGACATTCAGGAGGAGCAAGATTTGCCTATATTAAAAAAATTGATCTGGATAAAACTTACATAAATATCAGAACAGGGATTGATTATGAGTTCCAGTCTGATAAACGTTCTGAATACGAAAATAGAGGTGTTACTGATAAAGATCTGGCAGACCTTCCAATACAAGATCTCATTTCAGCAGTAGCCAAAGGAAACCTTCTGTTAAAACAAAATGAAAATATTCATAACGGAGGATTATATATCCTTTCTGATATTGAAAGACAAAGAATCAAACTAACGCTTGCATTAAGATATGATCTGATTAATTTTTCTGTAAAAGATCAATTAACAGATTCGATTAACCAGTCTGGCAGCAAGATCTTTAATAAATTAAATCCAGGTGCTGGCCTTACATATAAGATGACTGAATACTCAAATATTTATTCCAACTTCTCAACATCATTTCAAACACCTACTGCAAATGAATTTAGCAATAATGTAAACGGCAGTGGCTTCAATAAACAGCTCCAACCCGAAAGAACACGTAGCGGTGAAGCAGGAATCAGAATATTCAAAACACTTTACTACATTGATATGGCTGCTTTTTATGTAAGGACCAACAATCAGCTTATACCTTACCAGACAAGTGCCGGAGGCGATCAGGTATTTTACCGCAATGCAGCAGTGACACAGAACAAGGGATTAGAAGTAAGTGGTTTTGTAACACCTGTAAGGGGATTAAAATTAAATATTAATTATACCTTAATGGATTATACCTTTGTTGATTATGAATACAACTCCAAGGGACAAAAACTTCAGCTGAAAGGTAATAAAGTACCTGGTACAGCTAATCATAGATTTTATTCCAATATCGCTTTTATCCCGGTTAAAAATTTTATTTTTGAAATGGGTGGACAATGGACCGGAAAAGTCTACACAAACGATCTTAACGACTTTGAGCCTGGTTTTGCCAATACCGGTGTATTTGTAAATCAAAGTTATTGGACATTTGACACAAAAGTTGGCTATACATTTGAAGCAGGTACACTAGCCTTTAATATCTTCGGAGGCATAAATAATTTGTTTAACAGGAATTATTCCAGCTCCGTAATACCTAATGCAGCGGGACAAAGATACTTTGAACCCTCTCCCACCAGAAATATCTATATTGGTTTAAGGACGTCTCTTAAGAAGGAGAAATCAAAATAAGATTTCTCCCTTTATAACTGTTACGGCTTTACCCGTGAGGTAAACCCTATCCTTTTCAAGTGATGCATCAATTTGCCCTCCCCTTTTGGAAGCCTGGTAAGCTTTAAATGATTTTTTACCAAGAACATTATTCCAATAAGTAGCAAGCAAACAATGCGCAGAACCAGTTACAGGGTCTTCATCAATTCCAAAAGCCGGAGCAAAGACTCTTGAAACAAAATCATATTCTTTATCTCTTGCAGTAATGATCACCACAAACTCACCAAGCTTTAATAATTTTTCTGAATCAGGAAGGAAGTTTTTCACTTCATCACTATTCGTAAGCTCAACCACCATATAGCCTTTATCAGATTCTTCAAAACCAATCGGATCAACTCCAAGCTGAGCCTTTACTAATTCTTTTGTATTAGTGTCCCTCCCTATAATGGCTGGAAAATTGAGTTGAATATAATCACCTACTCTCTCCGCAGATAAAATTCCTGATAATGTATGAAAATTTATTTTATCTGTCTTGATAAATCCTTCCTGCCACATAATATGCGCTGTTGCCAGCGTTGCATGCCCGCATAACTTTACTTCTTTTTCCGGAGTAAACCATCTAAGGTTGTAACCGTCATTCACGGGATATGCGAATGCAGTTTCTGCAAGATTCATTTCATTAGCAATTTTCTGCATTAATTGCTCTTCCATTGGATTATCCAGGATCATCACACCAGCAGGATTTCCTTTAAATGCAACATCAGTAAATGCATCAACCTGATATATATTTCTCTTAGACATATTTAATTGTAAAAACAGATAAATTATTTCTTATATAATAACCAATCTCCTCCAGAGACAACAGGAAGAAAGGGAGCATTATTCTTATTTAAGATATAAATATAACAATCAAAACCTGGTAATACTTTCTTCCTGTACTCTTCCCCTTCATACTCATCCAATGATATTAATATATCTTCTTTAATTTCAAACATATCACCAGTTATGATATCCATTGGATCTGCTGTATAGAAAGCAAAAGGATACTCTCCCGCATCATATAGTTTAAATCCGGAAACAGTTATTCCTTCCTCCAGCAACATACAACTACTCATAAGATGATAGGCAGTACCTCCTTTTCTTAAAGTTCCATATACAAATATCTTTTCAATCTTCACACTGCAAAGATACATACATATCTATTACCTGACTAACAGCTCTCCTAAATCTTTCGGTTTAATGCCTCCACCATTCCATATGATGCTTATGCGTTTTAAGATAAGCCCCCTCCTTGTAGTAATAATCATAAAAATCAAGATCCAGATGATGTGCCTGAAGATATGTAAGACAAAATATGGACGGAACTGTAGCAGGAAAACGTTCATATGTGTCATATATATACTGTGCCATAGTGCTTACACACGCGATAAATTCTTCGCTATGCATTTGAGCACTTGATCTAATCCTGGATGATTCTTTCCAAGGACCGGCTGTATCTCTATGATAAGGACCTCCTACACTAAATTTCCTTTTAACCAAAGCCCTTGTAGCATCTTCCATTGTTTTAAAATGAGGAGGACAAAATCCTTCAAATACTCCTGGAAGACCGGTAATATCAGGCAACGAATATTTAAGATTTTTATTAAATATAAAACCTAATCCGGGCACTTCAGGATTTCCACTTGCTCCCAGTATTGAGAATCTGTCAATTCCATCAAACATCCACCCGCCTAAGCCCATTGCCTGAAGCATCAGCATTCCTGCGTAACATGAAGCAGAAAGTTCAGAAGTTGCTTCTGTAAGAGCATACTGCTCTATAAAAGTCAATGGATAGGGATTATTAAGATCTACCAGCTTGCTAAATTTATCAAGGCCAGGAATTGGAAGTCCTTTAATGTCATCAAATATACAATACCCATTCTGTACGACGAAACAAAGTATTGCAAGCATATGCTGAGCAACATCAGCCACAGGAATAATCAACGTACTTCCAGGTTTATTTACACACCATGTATTATGAGGTTCCATATAAGGCTCAGAATGCGGAATATAAAGTCTTTTATCGGAAAGTCTGATTTTCCTCGCTGCATGAACTTCCAGCCAATATTTAAGGTTAAATCTATCGTTATCGTAAGAAACAAGTGAAGGAGCATCTCTGGTTGGTAAAAAATAAACTCCGAAATCATCTGTATAAAAAATCTCTGAAGTATGGAAACCGGCAGCAGAGGGAAAGGTCCTTCCTCCGGCAGCAGCAGAGTAATTAGCAATATGAGGAGCATATTTTTCAGCTCTGTGGATCATAGAATGCCAACCCGTATTCCCGGCACAGGAATTTAATATAAGCATTTGTTCCAATGCATCAAGAGGAACAGGTGCTTTGGAAGATTTATATTTTAATGGACCATCAGGTATTTCAGCTCCTAGAAGGAACCTTCTTGCCCGCCTTCCATATAAAGCTTCAATGAGAGGAAATTTTATAGTTTCTTCAAGTCCTCTGGGGTACTCTCCAAGATTTTCTATCATTGTTTTACTACTACGCAAAGCACTATTACTGAACGATCCTCCTAGGTCTTGCAAAAAGGTCCCAGTCGATAGTAAAAATGAATTCCAGAATGCGTTGATATTCCTTGGGCGAGTGTTTTCCATATGCTGAGGAGCTTAATAAAGAAAAATTACAGACAAAGAGAGGTTTTGTTTATACCATAATTTAAATCAACAACTGCCCCAATTTCATAATGCCCTCACCCCACTAATCTCTGATACAAAAGCATTTACAAAAGGTAATAAACAGTAGACAAAAAGGCAGGTTAATTATTAAGGGTAGAGAGGTATTTAAATACAAACTATTGCCAGGTTAATTGATTTATTAAATATTGAATTGAGTCATGAAAGCGAACAAGCGTACAGAAAATTTAAACAAGGGAGGGGATACACGTTCATTTCATAAAAATTTCTATTACGAAAGTGAAGGAAGTGAATTCATTGCTGAAAAATCAAACGAGACAGATGATGCTCCCGGAGAAATGATGAGCAAATTTACAGATTTCGACAAAGCCAGAGGGTACGAGAAAAGGTTCTGAAGAATAAGGAAAAACATAGGAGGCCAATAAGGCCTCTTTTTTCTTTTCCATCTCAATTTATTCAGCTTTTAGATTAAAATTCGGAATTCCATCAGGATAGGCTATAGCAGGCATATAAGAGTAGTTAGGATTCGATTCAGGATTCGGCGATTCAGGATCCAGATCATCCTTGATATTAGACCCAGGAGCATGAGGTATAAATGGCTTTTCCAAAGAAGGATTGACTGATTTATTTTTTGTTTTAATTTTCTCTTCCGGCTGCATAACTATCAATTATTTTGTATCCTGATATTTTTTCCAAAACTGATTACAAACTTTCCTTTTGTTCGTAATGACTTAATGTTCCTTTATTAAACTACAGTAACTAAGTTGTAATAATTCCCGTACTCTAATTAAAATCCAATTTTTGTTTTAATTTTCATTACTATTTGGTATCTTTACTCTGATCGAATTAATAGTGGATCTTATGAAGTATTTGACATTTTTTACTTTTCTTTTTTTAACGCTGACTTCATATTCTCAGGATTTTAGAAATGCAAAATGGGGAGATTCTCCTGAAAAAGTCAAAGCGAATGAAAAAGGTGCTCTGCTAAATGAAAATATCGAAAAGAATAGACACAAGAATCTATCTTTCGTTGAATTTTCGGACTCCTCTTTTTACTTTACTTATACATATGTATTTCATGAACTGAAGCTAATCGGGGTAATCAGCAAAAGAGCTTATTTATATGAGGAAAACTCAAAATATAAGGCTTTGAATATTTACAAGGAAACGCTTAACTTATATCAGAGTAAATATGAAAAGATATCTGAAGGTGCTCCATTATCTGCAGAAGAAATTAAAGGGTTTCAGGTAAAGCTTCCTGATAAGACGATCTATGTCAGTGTAAAAAAAGAAAACAACGATTATTTCCTGACTGAATCGATATTCAAAAGAGCGAAATAAAGAAAACGAACAATCAGTTTATTAATCAATTGTCTGTTTTACTTTACCTTCTATTGGGCAACTGTTTTTTAAAAGCAGACTTTTGGCTCCCTACTTTAAGCAATTCTTTCTTATCCTATCAATTCCCTGATAGGCCATCTTGCTGAACCCGATTTACTATCATTTTCAAGATACAGTAATCCATGCGTTATGTCATCTGGTGCCAATTCTCAAACCTTAAGAAGCCTTCTTCTGCTAGGGACACAATGGCGGAAAGGGGTATATGAAAAAAAATCTTGCCGAAATCCAATAAATGTTTTGTGTATATTTTTTTAAAATCATTTTTTATTTATTTTCGCTCAAAGTAATTCTTCAATAAATAAAATTTTCATAAAGATGTCTGAATTTGCAGAACTAATTCTTGATGGTAAAAGCTACAAGTTTCCGATAGTAGTCGGAACAGAAAATGAGAAGGCTATTGACATTTCCAACCTCAGAAGCGCAACAGGGTTCATCACTCTTGATACAGGTTATAAAAACACCGGAGCTACTAAAAGCTCAATAACTTTTTTGGATGGAGAGCTTGGAGTATTAAGTTACAGAGGTTATCCTATTGAACAACTTGCGGAGAAAGCATCCTTCCTTGAAGTAGCCTACCTTCTGATTTACGGAGAATTACCAACTGCAGATCAGTTATCTAACTTCTCAAACAGAATTACAAAGCATACAAATCTTCATGAAAATTTCAAAAAAATATTTGATGGCTTTCCTTCCAACGCACACCCTATGGGCGTGTTATCATCTCTTGTAAGTTCTTTAACAGCTTTCTATCCAGGAGCCATTGACCCTGATGCTAATGCAGAAGTCCTTGATCTTACTATCGTAAGACTTATGGCAAAACTTCCTACTATTGCAGCCTGGTCATACAAGAACTCAAAAGGACAGCCATTAATGTATCCAAAAAACAACCTGGATTACGTTTCTAACTTCCTTTACATGATGTTTGCATTGCCAAACCAGGATTATGTAATTGACCCTGTTGTTGTTGAAGCATTAAACGTTCTTCTTATACTTCATGCGGACCACGAACAAAACTGCTCTACATCGACTGTTAGAATTGTCGGTTCTGCTCATGCAAGTTTATATTCTTCTGTTGCAGGAGGAATCAATGCCCTTTGGGGACCGCTTCATGGTGGCGCGAATCAGGCGGTAATCGAAATGCTTGAGGCTATTAAGAATGATGGTGGTGATGTAAAAAAATACATAGCTAAGGCAAAAGATAAAAATGATAACTTCAGACTGATGGGCTTTGGTCACAGAGTTTACAAAAACTTTGATCCTAGAGCTAAAATCATTAAAAAAGCCTGCGATTCTGTGCTTGCTAAACTTGGCGTAAAAGACCCTGTTCTAGAAATCGCTAAAGGTCTAGAAGAGGCTGCATTAAATGATGATTACTTCAAGGAAAGAAAATTATACCCTAACGTAGACTTCTACTCAGGAATCATATACAGAGCATTAGGCCTTAGAACAGACTTGTTTACCGTAATGTTTGCCTTAGGTCGTCTTCCTGGATGGATTGCTCAGTGGAAGGAAATGAGAGAGGATAACGAGCCAATCGGAAGACCAAGACAAGTGTACATTGGTTCTAATACCAGAGATTTTGTTCCGATTGATAAAAGAAAATAAATATAAAAATCCCGGTCATAAGGCCGGGATTTTTTATTTTATTCTATCAAATGCCCTTTCAGCATTATTTTAATTAACACTCGATTTTGTCTTTTAGCTTATACAACTCTTCTATGAACTGATCCCTTACTGCCTTTGCAAAAGGATTTTCCCTTTCTATCGTATAAAAGAGATCCATTGAATCCTGTCCAAGATTTCCTTTAATATTAAGTAAGAATTGATATGCTGGCGTCTTTTGCTCCACATCAGGAATATCCATCTGATTTACTGCCCTGCCTATAAAGTGTGTCAATGCCTGTACATAGGCCATTTGCTGATCATGCACCAATGGCGTTCTTTCGAGGACGTTTAACTTTAACTCCTGACCAAAAAAACGTATAAGATTGCCATTCTTTTTTGTTCTCACCGGGCATACAACAATGTTTAAATCAGCAATTCCATTTTTACCACTTTGGGGGCCAAACAATGGGTGTGTCCCGATTATATCAACATTCTCCGGCAAATACTTTATCATCAGTTCTACTGGCTTTACCTTAACTGACGATAAATCAAAGACCAAAGACTTAGGTCTAACAAAATCTTTTATCTGAATCAGCAAATCTTCAAGGTATTGCACTGGAACGGCCAGAGCTAAAAATTCTTTTCCGGAAACCTCTTCAAGTGCCCCCCACTTTACTCCCAGCGCCTTTGCTTCTGTGGAAAAATCCTTAACATCGAAGACTGTTATATCAAAATATGGTTTCAGATATGGAATGATAAATTTCCCAAAACTCCCGAAACCAATAAATCCTAACTCTTTCATTTTAGAAGGTGAAAATATAGATCAAAAAGAAAATAATTGTTCATTAAATAATACAAAGATGCTCTTTTTATTTTTAATGAAACGTTTTTTTTTGACTTTTTGATACTCAATAGCAAATCCACCTTTACTTTTAATCTTTTTTCAAAACTACACTCACTGGTTGGGAATATATATATTGTCCATTATTATCTACCAGCTTTAATCTGTAATATGTAATTATTGACTCTTTAATATGATCTTCCCAAAAAAATTTTCCTGTGCCTGATGGCTCAGGAGTTATAATAACTTCTTTTCTAAAGTCTTTAGCATCATAACTTTTTTCTATTTCAAAATGACTTAAGTGGTCAGTCTGCAGAATTGGATCCCAATATAACTTTACGACTTCATTTTCATAATTAGCTTTAAAATTCAATCTTGTCTGAAGCCCCAAATAACATGAATCAAATCTTTCCTGCTCCGTCTGACTTTTCATTCCTTCTGTAAAGCATCCTGCACAATGTACATTCTCGTATACATGCTTTAATTCTCTCACCAATTCAAAACTGAGACCTCCTTTTAAACACATTGATTTCAAATCTGTCATAACCCCGGGCACTTCCACTTTTCCATTATTGACCAAAGTTCCTTTATTGATTATTGAACTTACCATTAGTCTTCCATTTACGATAACCTTACCGGTTGGCAAAATGATCAAAGGATTAGCCCCAAGATTAAGATTTCCATTTTCATTGATCACAACTACAGACACTAAACTAACAGGTGCATCATAACTGATTGAATGGTTTATAAATACAGTGTCTTCTGATTTTAAATTAGGAATAAATCCGCCTTCCCAGATCCTGGAATTCAGCATACCATCCCTTACTGTAATATACACGCCTGCATTCGCGATGTAAGAAATTATGGATAATAGAAAAACATATATGAAAGTTCTCATAGAAATCAACCCCAACAATTAAACTCTTGTGACTATAATTGAAGAACTTAAGTAAAAAAGTAAAGTTAAGAGAAAAATAATATTGCCTTAAACCGTCTAAATTACAATTGCTTAATATTCCCGTTAAACAATTCTCCTATTTTTTCACAAAACTATCCAATAACCCTCAAAATCGAGGCATCGTAAAAGAAGATGTTTCCCAAAAATAATTGCTTATGAAAATCAGAAACTTACTTATTGTTTTCACTGTAGTTTTTTCACTGGCTTCCTGTTATGGACACAGAACCTGCCCAACCTATCTGAAAAAAGATCTAAAGGAAATCAAAACTGAAAAAGTCAAAGTGTAAATAAAAAGGCTACCTCTGGATGAAGTAGCCCTTTTATTTTTATACCTTCTTAATTTTTAAATTTGCCTTTCAGCATTGCCAGTTTATCTTCAAAAGAAACTTCTTTTTCTGTTTCCTTTTTATCCTTTGACTTTTTAGGTCCTTCCGCAGCAACATTTCCCTTCATTGAAAGCGCAATCCTTTTTCTTGCTAGATCTACTTCAATAACTGTAACTTCAACTTTCTGATGAACCTTCACTACTTCAGAAGGATCTGATATATATTTATCTGCAAGGTGACTTATATGGATAAGTCCATCCTGGTGAACACCAACATCCACAAATACACCAAATTTTGTAATATTTGTTACAATGCCGGGCAATTTCATACCAATTCTCAGATCTTCAGGTTTTTCAATTCCAGAAGCAAATTCAAATACCTCAAATTTTTCCCTTGGATCACGCCCCGGTTTCTCTATCTCTTTCAATATATCCTGAAGGGTTGGTAAACCGATTGTGTCTGTTACATATGACTTAAGATCTATAAGTTTTCTCAGATCCGATTTTTTCATCAGATCAGCTACAGAAGCTTTCAGATCTTTTGCTATTTTATCAATGATATGATAGCTTTCAGGGTGAACAGCCGAAGCATCCAAGGGATTTTCGCCATTGTTAATTCTCAAAAATCCTGCAGCTTGTTCAAAAGCTTTCTCTCCCATTCTTGGAACTTTTTTAAGGTCATTTCTGGACTTGAAAGCTCCATTCTGATTCCTATAATCAATTATATTCTGTGCGAGCTGAGGCCCTAAACCTGATACATAAGTTAATATTTGCTTGCTTGCAGTATTTACTTCTACTCCAACATTATTTACGCAGCTTATAACTACATCGTCAAGACTTGACTTTAATGCGTTTTGATCCACATCATGCTGATATTGCCCTACTCCTATTGATTTAGGGTCTAGCTTTACAAGTTCTGCAAGTGGGTCCATCAATCTTCTCCCAATGGAAACAGAACCTCTAACAGTTACATCATAATCAGGGAATTCTTCTCTTGCAACTTCTGATGCAGAATATATTGATGCGCCGCTTTCGTTAACCATTATTACTGGTATAGCTCTTCCGAAATCTATTGTACGTACAAATGTTTCTGTTTCTCTTCCTGCAGTACCATTTCCAACAGCAATGGCTTCTACCTGATGAGTTTCGCAAAGTCTTTTAATAATTGAAATTGCTTCTGCTACCTTTCTCTGAGGCTCGTGAGGATAAATATTTTCATTAGCCAATAACTTTCCCTGCCTATCAAGACAAACCACCTTACAGCCCGTTCTGAAACCAGGATCTATCGAAAGAACTGCCTTCTGGCCTAATGGAGCAGCAAGTAAAAGCTGACGAAGATTTTCTGCAAAAATCTGAATAGCATCATCATCTGCTTTCTTTTTGGTACCTAGCCTTACCTCAGTTTCGATACTTGGCCTTAATAGTCGTTTATATGAATCTTTAACTGCTGTTTTTACTTGACCAGAAGCTGCATTTCTTCCTTTTACAAATATTCCTTCAAGTACTTCAAGTGATGTTTCTTCTGCAGGTTCAATATCCAGCATTAAAAACATTTCTTTTTCACCTCTTCTCATCGCTAACAATCTGTGAGAAGGCACTTTTGAAATTGCTTCTTCAAACTCGAAATAATCCTTATACTTCTGTCCTTCCTCCTCTTTTCCAGGAACTACACGGCTTTTAATTGTACCCTGTTTGTAAAATACTTCCCTTAATTTTGCTCTGGCTTCCTGGTTTTCACTTACCCACTCTGCCATAATATCTCTGGCACCAGCAAGTGCTTCATTAATGTCTTTTACATCTTTTTCCAGATTAACAAAAAGCTCTGCTTCTTTATCAGGATCAGCAAGCTCTTGTTTGAATATTAGCTCAGCAAGCGGCTCCAATCCTTTCTCTTTTGCAATCGTAGCTTTAGTTCTTCTTTTGGGCTTATAAGGAAGATAAAGATCTTCCAATACAGTCATTGTTTCTGCATCATTGATCTTAGCCTCAAGTTCAGCTGTAAGTTTACCCTGTTCTTTGATAGACTTGATGATGCTTTCCCTTCTCTTATCAAGCTCGTCCAGTTGGATGCTTCTGTCCCTGATTTTAGTAATAGCCACCTCGTCAAGACTGCCAGTAGCTTCTTTCCGGTACCTGGATATAAATGGAACGGTACCTCCTTCTGCCAATAACTCCAGCGTAGCTTCAACGGATTTGGGAGCAATATTCAACTCCCCAGCAATTTTTAAAACATGTGATACTTGCATTCAATCAAACTATTTTAATACTTTACTTTTTATTTTTATTTGTTTTTATCTGCACTGGTCTTACCATATAACCCTGCTTTACCATGAGATTCAATACGCCTTCTTCTCCTGGTAAGTGAGCGGCTCCTATACCCACAAAAACAGGATACTCATTTATTATATCCTGAATCCTTTCACTCATTACATAATTTCTTTTGGTTAATAAAGACCTGGTAAAATTGTCACTTAAATCAAATTTCAGAAAATGATTATATAAACTATCCAAATCTCCTGTATTGTAAATTTTAACCAGTTCATCAGCCCCTTCCTCCTCTGCGGGGGCTTCCAGAGATTCAATCAGCATCTGGGCCTGCTCTGCCAATGGAATTTCATCCAGTGCCGCAATTTGTTCTGAAGGACTTTCAATGCCTAACAAAACCATCTGCTTTTCTTTGGCAAGATCTTGAAAATATTCATCCAGAATTTTGCCCTTACCTTTTTTAAATGAACTTTCAGAAATTAAAGAAGCAGTGAATACAGGTTTAACCCTATTAATGAGTCCCGCGAAAACCCCTAAGCTTTTTCTTGCTTTTCGTTTTACCTGTTTATATTTTTTTTTGCCAATGAGCATTTTAAGGGTAGTATCACCCGGCATAAAAATCTGTGAAGCCAGCTCGCTTTTGTTAATTTTATCAAGTACTATTTCTCCGGCAAATGCTTTACACTTATTAAAGCAAATCATTAAAGAGTCTCCGAAATCAAACACTCTCTCGTCTTCAACATGCATTGTACCATAGATATAAGAAACATTTTTATTATCAGGACTTTTCACTTCCCACAATAAAGAAGACTGAGCCTTCAGAATACCTGAAAGACAGACCAATAAAAGGAATAATGTGGTTCTGATTTTTCTGAACATAATACCTGATAAGTTGACAAATGTAATAATTGCAAAAATGAATTTACTCACATACACGATTTCTTTTTTCAAACAATAAAGAGAACTTTTTAACAAAATCTTTATAAAAGAAGTTGATTTTTTAGTGGGAAGAAATTAAGAAGGCGTATGAAAAATCTGTTTTTTATAATATTAATGATGCTGGCATGGCTTAGCAATACAGCAAATGCCCAAAATAAAACTCAGATTAAGCATTCCAAAGCTGTAAGTAAGTCCTCAAGAGCTGATTCTGAAGAGAAAATAAGTCGTGAAGACAAAATATCTGCACGAAACAGAGACGAAAGGATAAGAACTCAGTACAACAAACGAATGCTAAAAATCAAACACAACAAAAAGCATTTTGGCAATTCAGGTAGTAAGAAATACTTTAATACCAGAAAAACCAAATTCAGCAGATCAAAGGTCAAAAGAGATTCTTCTGCATCTTCGGGTGATAGCAGAAGGAGAAGATCAGGTTGGTATTAATTAAAGTGTTAGTTATTCCAAAAAAAGTTTAAATTTGGGTGAATAATAAATGGCAGAAATCTAAATTCTGCCATTTTCGTTTTATAATTCACTATATGAGCTTAAAAAAGATTTTCATTATCTCTGCCTTTATTTTTGCAGGAATTCTGTTTTTCAACAGTACAGCACAAGGTCAGGACGACAATAATGGCTCCAAAAGAAGAAAAGGTAATACACAAAAAGATCTTGATAATGCGAATGCAGATGTGGAAAAAGACAGGATGAGCAAGGAGCAAAAGGCCTACCTGAAAGAGCAGAAAAAAGCGCAGAAAAAAAAGAAAAAAGAGCAGGAACGGACTAGAAAAAAGGCTGACAAAATAGCCGCCAAGCGACTGAATAAAGCCAAGGGAAGAACTTCTAAGAAAAAGAAAAAATATATTAAAACACATTAAAACAGCCGCTTTATTAAATAAAGACGGCCGTCTTTATTTTTAAGGAGTACTAATTTCCTTCTGTTCCGAAAATAAGTTTAGGATAAATAAACCAGTTTAATTTACCCAACTCTCCACTCACCTCTTCCCAGGTGTCAATATTTAAAGAAATTTCCAAAATCCCTGAAGTCGGAATATTACCAATCACTTCTTTGGTCAGATACTCAGCCATATAAGTTAATGAAGGATTGTGACCAAAAATCATAACCCTATTATTTTCAGGACTTACTCTACTTATAACCGCCATTAAACTTCTTACGGATGCTTCATAAAGCTCTTCTTCATAAACAATTTTATTCAAGTCATATTGAAGCTGCTCTGCCATTAGTTCGGCTGTATTTTTTGCTCTTACTGCCGGACTGGATAAGATCAGATCCGGAAGCACCTGCATTTCATGCAGTTTTCTACCCATTTTAGGCGCGTCTGTCAAACCTCTGGTATTCAATTCTCTTTCAAAATCTTTTTGCCCCGGTATGGACCAATCTGACTTCGCATGCCTGGCGAGGTAAATTATCTTACTCATGATCAATGGATAAATTAAAATGTAACCCTATAAAAATATATAACACCGAAAGTACAAATTTATCTGAATATGGCACTAAAAATTTTTGCAAAGTGTTTTTTTAAAAATTTTTAATCATCTTTGGCCCAAATTTGCTTTTGATTTAAAGTCATAATTAGTTCAATGTCAAAAAATTTAGTTATTGTTGAGTCGCCTGCGAAGGCTAAAACCATAGAAGGATACCTGGGAAAGGATTTTCTGGTAACGTCAAGTTACGGTCACGTGAGGGACCTTCCTAAAGGAGATAAGGCGATCGATATAAAAAATGGCTTTAAGCCGACATATGAAATCTCTGATGACAAAAGGGATGTTGTTTCACAACTAAAAAAACTTGCGAAGGAGGCCGAAACGGTTTGGTTAGCGACCGACGATGACCGCGAGGGTGAAGCTATTTCCTGGCATCTCAAGGAAGCTTTAAATCTAAATGAAAAAAATACAAGACGCATTGTATTCAGGGAAATCACCAAAAATGCAATTCTTAATGCAATTCAAAGTCCTAGAGGTATTGATCTTGACCTGGTAAATGCTCAACAGGCACGACGTATTCTTGACAGGCTTGTAGGTTTTGAGATTTCTCCTATATTATGGAAAAAAATAAAAACCGGTCTTTCTGCAGGTAGAGTACAATCGGTTGCAGTAAGATTAGTGGTAGAAAGAGAACGTGAAGTTGAAAAATTCAATACTAAAGCTGCATTTAAGGTTTCTGCCGAATTTATCGTAGATAAAGGTAAAGTACTTAAAGCTGAACTTGGTGAGCGCTTCAATTCTGAAGATGAAGCAATGGCTTTTTTAACCAAAGTGATCGGGGCTGAATTTAGCATTAAAAACCTTGAGAAAAAACCTGCTAAAAAATCTCCTGCTCCTCCATTTACAACATCTACTCTTCAACAAGAAGCAAGTAGAAAATTAGGGTTTTCTGTCGCTCAGACAATGACTTTAGCACAAAGACTTTACGAATCAGGAAAGATCTCTTATATGAGAACTGACTCTGTAAGTCTTTCTCAGGATGCTTTGAATGCTGCGGAAAAAGAGATTACCAGAAGCTATGGACCGGAGTTTGTTAACATAAGACAATACCAGACCAAATCAGAAAGTGCTCAGGAAGCTCACGAAGCCATCAGACCAACCGATTTTTCCAAAAGTCAGGCCGGAGAAGAAAGAAACGAGCAAAGACTTTACGAACTCATCTGGAAAAGAGCTATAGCTTCTCAGATGGCTGAAGCTCAAATTGAAAAAACGGTCGCAACCATTGCCATATCAACTGTTCCACAAACATTGACTGCCACTGGTGAAGTAATCAAATTTGAAGGTTTCCTTAAACTATATATTGAATCTTCTGATGATGAAGAATCTGAAGAAGAAAACAGTAGCATGCTTCCTCCTCTTACTGTTGGACAAAAGCTTAATCTTGATGAGATGAAAGCTGTGGAAAGATTCTCACGACCTCCTTCAAGATATACCGAGGCCAGTCTTGTTAAAAAACTTGAAGAAATGGGAATTGGCCGTCCTTCTACATATGCTCCAACAATCTCTACTATTCAGAAAAGAGGCTATGTGATAAAAGAAAACAGAGACGGAAAAGAAAGAAAATATAAAGAACTGTCTCTGAAGAATAATACAATAAATAAAAAGGACAGAACAGAGATTACCGGACAAGAGAAAGCGAAGTTATTCCCAACAGATATGGGAATGATTGTAACAGATTTCCTTGTGCAATATTTCCCTAATATTACGGACTACTCTTTCACAGCTACAGTTGAAAAAGAGTTTGACGAAATAGCTTCAGGTTTAAAGAAGTGGGAAAAAATGCTGGAGACTTTTTATAATTCATTCCACCAAAAAGTAGAATCTACTGAAGCTATCGACAGATCTGTAGTTCAGACATCCAAAGAGCTTGGGACACATCCTGTTACAGGTGAAAAGGTAATCGCAAGACTTGGTCGATTCGGACCTATTGTTCAGATTGGTGAAGCTGATGAGACAACAGGAAAAAAACCTCAATATGCAAGCTTAAGAAAAGGTCAGCTTATAGAAACCTTAAATCTTGAAGATGCTCTTGAACTTTTCAAGCTTCCGAGAGATACTGGCTTCTTTGAGGATAAGGCCATGACAGTTGCTATAGGAAGGTTTGGTCCATATATCAAACACGATAATAAATTTTATTCTCTGGGAAAAGAGGATGATCCTTTGGAAATAACAGAAGAACGTTGTATTGAGCTGATCCTTAATAAACGTAAAGCTGATGCTGAAAAGCTTATCAAAGAGTTCCCTGAAAATGAAGAGGTAAAAGTACTTAACGGTCGATGGGGACCATATATCGCTGTCGGTAAGAAAAATGTAAAAATTCCTAAAGACCGCGAACCTCAGAGCATAACCCTAGCGGAAGCACTTGAATGGGCAGAAAGCGTTCCGGAAAAGAAAAGTAGATTCGCCAGAAAAAGTACTGCTGAGCCTGCTGCCAAGAAGACCACCGCTAAAAAGGCTACGGCAAAAAAAGCGGCAGCAAAGAAAACAGCGACTAAAAAGACTACAGCTAAAAAAGCAGCAAAGAAAAAATAACCTGAAGGTCCATGTTTTCACATGGACCTTTTTTATTTTCGATTACAAAAGTAATTTTATTACTCATACAGGATTTGTAAAAAAGATGAAAAAAATTGTTGTATTAACCGGAGCCGGAGTTTCAGCTGAAAGCGGTATATCTACTTTCAGAGATGCAGGGGGATTATGGGAGGGACATGATATAATGGAAGTAGCTTCTCCTGAAGGCTGGAGAAAGAATCCCGCTCTTGTGCTGGAATTTTATAACCTCAGACGTAAAGCTGCGCTTGACGCTCAGCCTAATGCAGGGCACCTTGGTCTGGTAACCTTGGAGGAAAAATACGATGTCACTATTGTTACACAAAATGTAGATAACCTGCATGAAAAAGCGGGTTCTTCTAAAATAATACATTTGCACGGAGAGCTTTTTAAATGCCGCAGTTCACTAAATGAAAACCTGATCTATGATATGGATAGCTGGGAGTTAAAGCTTGGAGAAAAATGTCCGCATGGATCTCAGCTAAGACCACATATTGTTTGGTTCGGAGAGATGGTACCAATGATGGACAAAGCCATGAAGCTGGCAATGAAAGCTGATATTTTTATCGTAGTTGGCACTTCCCTTCAGGTATACCCTGCTGCAGGATTGCTTGATTATGTAGGAGAAAGTATTCCTGTCTATGTAATAGATCCCAATATGCCTGCCGTAAGAAAACGCCCCAATCTTCATTTGATAGAAGAAAAGGCAAGCACAGGGGTAGAAAAAGTTGTAGAAATACTAATGGCTTAAGATCTAATTTCTCCATGTTTTTCAGGGAGCATCCTGGCAACTATGGTTAACCTGTTCCAGGCATTAATCGTGATAATGCTCATTATAATATGAGAGAAATAATGCTCATCAAAAAATTTCATTGCTCTGGCATACACCTCATCCGTAACATGGTTATCTCCGATTAAAGTTACCTCTTCTGCAAGAGCCAAAACAGATCTTTCATCTTCTGTATATAAGTTTGAATTTTTCCAGGCTGCCAGCCCGTATATCCGCTCTTCTACTTCCCCTGATCGCCGAGCTTCTCCAGAATATTTATGAATGCTGTATGAGCAGCCGTTAATCTGAGAGACTCTTATTTTGATAAGATTTTTATGGTTATTAGCTAAATCGGAACATTGAAGAAATTCATCCAGGACATTAAGGGCCTGTATTGCTTCCGGCGCAACTTTTCCTATATTTAGCCTTAAACTCATGTTGGTTTATTTTTAACAAATATCTGTCAAACCAATAAAGCTTAATTGGAAAAAAATGTTTAATAAAAACAGGTTTACAGCATACCAATTTCCCTTTACAAAAGTTGATTAAAAGCATATTTTTAAATAAAGCACCTATGGATTCACTCATTTATACAAGCGTTGAAAAAGAAACATCAAATTGTAATCTTGATATAGAAGGACAAATACCTGAATGGCTCTCGGGTGACCTTATCAGAAACGGACCTGCCAAATTTGAAGTTGGAGAATACAAGCTGAACCATTGGTTTGACGGGTTTTCCATGATTCATAAATTTTCTATTCAGGATGGAAAAGTATCTTATAAAAGTAAGTTTCTTCAATCCAAAGATTATATAAAAAGTACATCTGCCAATTATATAAAAAACAGAAGTTGGGGAACAGTTGCTGATCCTTGCGCTTCCATTTTCAATAAGTTTTTCAGTGCTTTTTCCAAGCCTGAAGCATCAAATGCAAGTGTGAGCATTCTAAAAAACGGTAATAGAATAGCAGCTGTATCAGACTTCTCCTATATGGTTGAGTTTGATTTTAATTCACTTGAAACCATAGGAGAAATTAAATTTTCTGATCAGTTTGGAAATGATTATATGTTTAGTGCAGCTCATAGTTGTTACGATCCTGAAACCAAAGAAGTTTTTAACTGTCTTGGAAAACCAGGCCCCAAAGGAAACTTCTCTTTTATCAAAATTTCAGAATCCACATTTGAAAGAAAACCATTCGGTTCCTTATCTGCACCTAAGCATACTTATTTTCACAGCTATGCATTAACAAAGAATTATTTCATATTCATAGAGCAACCTTTGGAGCTTAACATATGGCAACTAATGTTCAGCAGATTTCTTAACAGACCATATGAAGCCTGCTATCATTGGAAACCTGAAAATGGCACTAAATTTCATCTCGTGAATCGCATAAGCGGAAAAATTAAAACCTTTAAATCTAGCCCCTTCTTTTTCTTCCATACAGTCAATGCTTTCGAAGAATCAGATGAGGTATTAATTGATCTTTGCTTATACAATGATCCTTCAGTAATCAAAGATCTTTATTTAGATAAACTCAAACAAAACGGTCTTAAAAAAGAAAGCATGGGGTTGCTTTATAGAGCAAAAATAAATTTAAAAACCGGAACCGTGGATCTTATTCAACTCTCCGACACCTCTCTGGATCTGCCATCTTTCAATATGAAAAGGTCATGCAAATCTTATAATTTCGTTTATGGACTTGGCTTAAAGGAAACTCAGAATATTGAAGTAAATAACCAGCTTGTGAAAATAGATATCAGCTCAGGAGATGTAAAGGTTTGGTATCATAAAGATATGTATCCTTCAGAACCTTTATTTGTAGCCGCTCCCGGAGGGTCTTCAGAAGACGATGGTATCATTTTATCAGTGGTCCTTGATATACAAAAACAATCTTCATTTCTTTTGCTATTAAATGCAGCTGATTTGACTGAAATTGCAAGGGCTTATGCTCCTGTACATCTGCCAATAGGTTTGCATGGAATGTTTTACCAAAAGTAAAAACATCTATTATAAAAAAATTAAATCATAAAATGTCACGTATTATTGATCTTTCCAAAACCATTGAATACAACAAAAAAGATCCATGGTTTATGAGGATAAAAGTCGAAAACAAAGCTCATAGAAAGAGTAAGTTTCTTATCCGTTTTTTTGTTGGTCTTCCTGTCCGCCTATTCCCTTCAAAGTTCATAGGATGGGCAGATGATACAATCCTTGGAATGGGGGTTCACTCTTCAACCCATATTGATGCACCATGGCATTATTCAGAGACAGTAAATGGAAAGAAGGCAAAGACCATAGATGAGGTTCCTCTTGAATGGCTTTATGGGGAAGGAATTGTTATAGATATGAGTCATAAGGCAGACTTTGATATCATAACAATCGATGATATTCAAGCAGACCTTAAAAAGTCTGGTGCGGAAATAGCTCCTGGTAAAATTGTCCTTATTAAAACCGGCCGATCAAAGGTTCAGGGTGAAGATTATATAAATAAAGGAACAGGCATGAGTAAAGAAGCTACTGAATGGCTTATTGAAAGAGGTATAAAAGTAATGGGTATAGATCAGTGGGGTTTTGATCTGCCATTAAGGTATATGGCTGCCAAAGCTAAAGAAACGTCCAATTCTGAACTCTTCTGGCAAGCCCATCTTGTAGGACAAAAGCACGAATACCTTCATATGGAACAGCTGGTAAATCTGGAAGCACTTCCCCCATTCGGATTTAAAGTTGCTGTTTTTCCATTAAAGATAAAGGGAGCATCGGCAGCCCCAGCCAGGGTTGTAGCTATTTTTGACAATTAGTTTTTTTAAGAAAATATACACATGAAAAGAGAAGTTTTAAAATCCGGAACACCTTGGGAAGACATAGTTGGATATTC
This sequence comes from Sporocytophaga myxococcoides, assembly GCF_000775915.1. Classification (NCBI taxonomy): domain Bacteria; kingdom Pseudomonadati; phylum Bacteroidota; class Cytophagia; order Cytophagales; family Cytophagaceae; genus Sporocytophaga; species Sporocytophaga myxococcoides. The sequence continues at coordinate 871,444 of NZ_BBLT01000001.1, read as the reverse complement.
CAGAGCAGTAAAAATAGGAAACATAATAGAAGTAGCAGGGACTACTGCAATGGAAGAAGACAAAGTAATCGGTATAGGAAATGTTTATGAACAAACTCATTTTATTTTGTCAAAAATTGAAAAATGTCTTGAACATTTCGGATGCAGTATGAAAGATGTGGTGAGGACGCGCATGTATGTTACCGATATTAGTCAATGGGAAGAAATAGGTAAAGCTCATGGTCATTTTTTTATTGGAATAAATCCGGTTGCTACAATGGTGGAAGTAAACCGACTCATATCTCCTGATCTTCTGATAGAAATAGAAGTTACTGCAATTGTTTCCAATTAAAGGCTCATATTTTTGACCTCCTCCTAAACAAAATTTAAGGGAGATGGCTTTTTATTTTATTAAGAACATGCTATGAGCAGTAATGAAGGATTTTTAAGGAAGATCGAGGCAACAGCAGCAATGATTAGTATTCTTGTTACTTTTTGGGCTCTCTGGGAGTTTTATCAGAATAAAGAATCCATGAATCCAGCGGGCCACTATTATGGTTCTTTTGCCAATTACTCCAATGACCTAAATGGTAAATTTGAGTTATTTATAATTATAGACCACTTGGGTAAAGTTGAAGGAAGAATTTTAAGAAAGGGAAAATATCCATTCCGGGGTAAAATTAAAGGATCTACTAACAGTAAAGGTATAACTTTTTCCTCCTACAACCCTTCTGATGGAAGTATCATTCGCTGGAATGGAGTAATTTCAGAAGGGAATATAAAGGGATTATATCAGGAGGTTACTTATCCGGATGAAAAAATTAAGAAAATTTGGAGTGCCGATAAGCGTTAGCTTTTTACTTGTAGAAACACTACACATTGGCGTCTCATATCTTTTATAATGTTTTTTTATAGAAAACAATATCTGCCGTTTAATGTGTCCTGATAAATTTAAAGACCATGCCCGTGGATAAGGAGACGCCATGCATGGCGTCTCTACAGATATCAACATTAAAATGTTTATTGAATTAGAAAGACTTTATTCACTTAAAAATTAGTATTTGAGCTCTTTTAAACCAGCTGGTGAATTTCTTTATATAATATTATGTAAAGATTTTTTCAAGAACAGCTCCGACATAATATGCAAGAAATGCCGCAATACCTCCAAGGAAAAGTGTTTCCATGATCCCTACTAATTTATTTTTATTTGTAACTATACTCTTAAAACTACCTACAATTGCAAGAGCTATACCAGTGAGAATACAACTTACCAGGAACAAATTGCTTGGTTCCAATATATTCAGAATTGCAAATAGATACGCCAGCAAAGGAATCAGACCGATTGTGACAAAAGATAGAAAAGTCATTCCGGCGGTTTTAAAAGGAGTTCTTTCATCTCTAGACATCTCAAGTTCTTCCTTCATCATAGTATCCACCCATACATCTTTATTGGAAATAATCACTTCAACAACCCTATTTAGTAGTTCACCTTCGAATCCTTTCTTTTGGTATATCTCCCTTATTTCCTCAATTTCTTTTTCCCTCATATTTTCGATTTCCCAATATTCAACAGCTTTATTTTTCTCGTAAGTATCCTGCTCTGCCTTAGTTGAAAAGTAGTTTCCCACCGACATTGAAAAGCCATCGGCAATAAGGTTAGCAAAGCCAAGAATAATTACTACAGATATTGATAAATTTGCTCCTGCAGCTCCTGCAACAACTGCAAATGTGGTAATTGCACCATCAATACCTCCATAAATGAATTCGGAAATATAATCTTTATTAAAAAATAAAATGTTCCCGTCTGAATGTAACTTGTCTTCCATAATTTCAATATAAAAAAAAATTCATTTCCATAAAGTGAAAATGAATTTTAAAAACAAACCAACCACTAATATTTAATTCTTTGGTGCAAAAAGTCTGTTAAGAGTCCTTACAATAAACTTGTTTGGAAAAATCTTACTGAAGTAGGCTCCAAACATATTGCTTGTTCCTGGAATTATTTCAGAATCATGAGCAAGCATACCTTCTACAGCTATTTCAGCTACCTCTTCAGGAGACATTTTCACTTCACTTGAATCAACAGGAAGATTTTTCAATCCAGCTTCTTCAAAAAAATCGGTTGCAGTAGGTCCAGGACAAAGACAGCTGACAGATATGTTAAATGGCTTTAACTCTTCACGCAGTGCCAGAGTAAATGAATGCAGAAAAGACTGAGTAGCAGCATACACACTCATAAATGGAATTGGCTGATAACATGCAGTGCTTGCTACATTCATAATATATCCGCCTTCAGCTTTAAGCATAGGAATAAAGTTATAGATCAGCGACACAGAAGCAGACTGGTTTAATTTAATCAGATTTAACTGATTATCCAGTGATAATGAAGAGAACTTGCCATACAGACCTGCTCCTGCATTATTGATAAGCGCATTTACCTTTATTCCTTCTTTTAAACACCAGTTATAAAGTTTCTCTGGAACATCACTTTCTGTAAGATCTGCAGAATAAACTTTTACATCAATTCTTTTGGTAGCTTTTAATCTTTCAGCTATCTCCCAAAGCTTATTTTCGGATCTTGAAACAAGAACCAAATTAAAATTTTTAGACGCACAATATTCTGCCAATGCCAGGCCAATACCTCTGCTAGCTCCGGTAATTAATGTATACCTCATATCATACTATTGCCATTATAACAAGGGATTAAAATTCCAATTTTGTGAAGGATCGTAGTACAGAGCCCCTGATTGAATAACAAGCGGAGAATCAATATTGTTATGATAAAGCTTGCCGGTGCCCAATCCCTGCGGCATTGGAGAGTTCAGGCTATATGCAAACTGAGCAACGGCATTGAGGCCAACATTAGACTCCAGAGCAGAAGTAAACCACCAGCCAGCCTTTATTCTATCTGCTGCATCAATCCATTCCGCACTTTGCTTAAATCCACCTAAAAGAGTGGGTTTGAGTATGATGTATTGAGGTTTGATCTTTTGAAGCAATTCTACTTTTGTATCTTTTGTATATACACCTATAAGTTCCTCATCCAACGCTACCGGTATGATATTCAAAGTACAAAGATGCTTCATTAATTCTACCTGGCCTGCCTTTACAGGTTGTTCAATAGAATGAATAGTAAATTCTGAGAGTTGCTTTAATTTGATTTCAGCATCCGTTTCTGTAAATGCGCCATTTGCATCAAGACGGATCTCAATCTGTTCCGGAGAAAATCTGGTTCTGATTTTTTCCAGCAGATTACATTCTTTATTAAAATCAATTGCACCTACCTTAATCTTAATACAGTTAAATCCTTGTTCCAGCTTTTCCCACAACTGCCTTTCCATAAAATTAAAGTCCCCCATCCAGATCAGACCATTGATCGGAATTCCTTTTCCTCCCGTAGTAAAATCTGTGTCAAAAAGCTTCCTTTTTCCTCCTTGCTTTAAATCCAGTAACGCTGTTTCCAAAGCAAAACGAATGGAAGGCCACTCTTGCAGATACATGAAAAACTCTTCACATTCATCTATTGAATTCTTCTTTAAAATAAGCCTGGAAACTTCCTCCAGCTTTTCATCCAGATCAGGTCTGTCATCGATACTCAGTCCTTTTAACGGCGCACATTCCCCTATTCCAAAAGTCGAATAATTCTTTTCATTTGATATTACAAGATACCGCACATCATGAGTTTTAAGCACCCCTCGTGAAGTCCCTGCATCAAACTTAAAATTCAGAGTGTATTTTTTCCAAAAACAATTCAATCCCATTTATGATTATTTTACTAATTGTATTTTACCGATATTATTTGACTATTAAGTCTTTAGTGGTATGATCCTCTAGTTTTTTTTCTATTAAAAATTGCAATAAGTCTATTTTTTTTATTAAATTGTCAATTATTTGGGAAATAATAAATTTATTAATCATGAAAAAACTTCACGTTATATTTATCCTTACTCTGGTTCTTGTTACCGCTAACATGGCTGAGTCATTTGCTTTTACACCCAAAAAGCCGGGAAAGCATAAAAGCGCTAAAAAATCGAAGAAGAAAAAATCCGGATATTACTTTAATTTCCAGCATTAAGATATATGAAGGAATAAAAAGAGTTAACACTTTTTATTCCTTCAACTTTATGTCGGCAAACCAATATCCAACTTCTTCTTCCACTATCCTGCCCTCCGTTTCTTTTTTTACATTGTAATATTTTACTACTTTTTCCGTACAGGCTACATCCAGCTTTTCTCTGAATACCGGACCTTCATAGACAAATGTATGAAACTCTCCATTTTCACCACATGGATCAGTACCAGGTGACATCAATCCCACTATTTCCTCAGATAGGGTTTCTCCTACTAATTCCTCGTTTATGTTTTTACAGCTTCCTGAACAAATCATTGTTTTAAAACCTAACTTCAAAAAGCTTGAGAGCAGTTCTGCTGTATCCTCCTTCCATAAAGGGAAAACAGCTTTCATTCCTACTTTTTCCAGCTTTTCCTCTCTGTATCTTTTTAAATCTTCTAAAAATATATCTCCAAAAATAATATGAGAAACTCCCTTTTCTTTCCAGTATATCATTGCTTCTTCCATTTGCTTTTCATATTCTTCATTAGTGCAAACTTCAGGTATATATACCTTATACAATGGAATTCCTATATGCTTTGCCTGAAGATCCATCAACTCTTCTCTCACCCCGTGCATAGACACTCTGGAATAGGCGGAATTAATAGTTGTTAGCAATGCCAAGATCTCAAATGCGCCTGATGATATTGTCTTATATAAAGCAAAAGCGGAGTCTTTACCTCCACTCCAGCAAAAAACTGCTTTTTGCATTTTTTTTGATTTTATCTTACTATCACTACCATGAATTACCGGAGAATGATTAGTCTTTCGACTTCATACTTACCTGCCGGATGTTTTTTTTTATTCTGATCTCCTAAAACGTCTCCTCTTGCTTCAATAATAATTATTTTATTCTTAACTGTATTTTCTGCCCAGGCTGCTGTTTATAATTATAAGAACCTTTTTCTTTTACTCTTTAATTAAAATAAGATGCTCTCTCTTGTGGAGAAGTTTTTGAGCATTAGGAGTCATTAACTATATTGAAAGTTAAAATCATTCAGGAGGAATGAAATTCTGTATTACAAACAACATAGAAATCATAGTTTATCAGATTTACTAATAATAGATTAGGGCTGGCATAGCGTCCAGCGAACTGAAGGTCTGAAAATTGGTACTATTCTTTTTAATTTCTACTGAAATTTCTTGCTTCTTCAGATCTTGCCTTCCCTTTGTGGTAAAGGAAATAGTCTGCTTCCCTTCCGGGAGTTTAAGCCTTGCATAATAAATGCTGTGAGGCAACGTCTGCCAGTTTCTTGTATCTGCCTGTTCTGTTATAGCATTAACAATACTGAAAGCCGCTCCCAGATTTCCGTTTTCCTGTCGTATTTTATATTCTGCAGCTTTCTTTAATCCAACACGGAGAAGCGATTTACCAAGTTCTAATAGCATTCGGTCTTTTAAAGACTTAAAGGCAATGGCATTAATATCTTGAGCCAGTTGTAAAGGAACCTCTTTTCCTCCTCCGGATAAAGTTGCACTTTCATATACCAGTGGCCGCTCTACGTATTTAGGAAATGCTACACGTATAAATTCAAGCTTGCTTAAACCACTGGACTCGTAATTGTCATTGCTAATGGCAAAAGGAAAGTTTAATCCGAGTTCAGGATTAACAAAAGTCACAACGCCTCCCTCTCCTCTGATAATACTGAAGTTGATACTCCATTCTTCTTTAACAGGCCCAAGACCATCATGCCAGATGAAAACCAGGTCGCCTTCATCTTTGCCTAAAGAAGGCTGATACTTAATACCAAGATCTTTTTCAAACCTTACAAGTTCTTCATTAAAACCACTGAGGTAGGCTGTTCTCAAAAGATCCTGTTTAAGCTGTTCAGGAGGGCCAAGATTGAACATTTTTTGATAATCTGCCTGGTACACCTCTAAAGCATTTCTATACGCTATAAAAGCGTTATTATAATCTTTATTAGCATCATATATGATTCCCATTAAAAGATGGATGAATGCATCTCTTTTATATTTATTTTCCGATTTGTACTTATCGCTTAGCTGTTTTAATCTGATATCCATCCTTCTGCATTCTACAAGGGCTTCTTCGGACTGTCCCATCTTCAGATAGTTTAAAGCCTTGTAATAATGCATCATAAGGAGTTCAAACTCCTCTCCATAGTATTCGACTATTTTAGGATTGGTCAGAAAGGATAGTCCTTCATTGAGCAGATTTCTGTGGTGATTATCTGCAATTCTGTAAGCCTCTTCAAAGTGGTCATTGCTTCCAGCATAATTTCCTTGCATAGAAGCAACAACGCCTTTGTTTAAATAATATATAAGTTTGTTTTTTCCTTTTGCTCCCTTTTTATCTTTGGCCAATTCATCCTCTGCTTCCTTCAGCTGGCCTTGAACAAAATAAGTATTGAACCTAATATTTCTCTGATAATAGGAAACACAGGAAAAACACAGACCTGCAAAAATCAAACAAATTATAACTCGTCCCATCCCCCACCAGTACTTATGCAACTTAATTAACTATATATTTCTTAATTTTCTTGTCCCCAATCCAAACAAGTTCATTGGTTTCAAGATCAGCAAGTTCAAGATTGATCTGATAAAACACTACTTTTCTCTTACCTTCAGAGTCTACAATTGAATTGATCGTACCGAATACCATATAATCTGCTCCAAGCTCTCTGCCCCATTTTTTCTGAGTTTCAGGAGATGCAAATTGCTGCTGATCTGCTCTTTCTACTCTCAGCTTTTCTCTGAATTCTGCATTCTGAACAACTCTTATTGTACCTGTATTGATGCATTCTCTTTCAAGGTCTTTAATGAAAGTAAGAGCATCAATATGTTCATGACTCTTATTACTGATTACACCTAATATAATCGTTGGCTTTTTATTATTCCTTGCCATGAAATCATTTCTCCATGGTCTGTTGATCATATCCTTAGCCATTTCTTCAGCAACCAGCCTTGAATCTACATCATTCCATCTGCCACTTAGATCTATCTGCTGATCTGGGCTTACTCTTGTTACCGTCTTTTTAGTACATGAACCTGCAAGAACTAAAACTGTAAGTAGGCTGAAAATAACTTTAAAGGGAATTCTCATTGTATGCATTGTTTATTCTGTATGTTTAAAATTTCGCTATCAGGCGGACATTCAAAAACCTTGCCGATAAGGTATTAGGGACAGCAAATTGACGATTTTGAAAATCACTTACCCAGTAATAACTGATTGTATTATTTACCCCAAGAAGGTTCAGCACTTCAATGCTCAACCAAAGTGACTCAAAAAGAGACTTTTTCAATACTTCCTTATCCTGCATGCTTAATAACTTCGAAAAACCAATATCCACTCTCCTGTAAAATGGAGCTGTAGCTGCAGCTCTGAAGTTTTTATTTTCCGGAGGACCAAAAGGTAATCCTGAGCCGAACACAAGATTCAGGTACATTTTAATTGTTGGATTATTTGGCAAATGATCCTGAAAGAAGATTGCTGCTGTTACTCTCTGATCTGTAGGTCTTCTGATATAACCCCGATCGTCCCCCTGAACATCTTCCATTGTTCTTAAAAAACTGAGACTGAACCAGGACTGTTCACCTTTCACAAACTCCCCGCTGACCCTGAAGTCAATTCCTGTAGCATATGCCCTGGCAAGATTCTGTCCATAATACCGCAGCCTTACATTATCAATGTCATAAGGTACTACGTTTGTCAGATATTTATAATAAATCTCTGAGATAAATTTAAACTCTCTTCCCCATGACATAAACTTAAGATCACTTCCTGCAATAAAATGATAAGAGGTCTGGGCTTTGAGATTAGTATTGACAATCCCGTCAAAATTTCTAAGTTCCCTATAGAATGGAGGTTGTTGATATACTCCGGCTGCAGCCCTTAGCATCAAATTGGGTCTTGAAGTCGGTATCCAGCCATACTGAAGACGAGGACTTACCAGCAACTGGTTATTTAATGACCAGTAATTTAATCTTACTCCATAAGTTAAAATATGAGTTGAATCAGGACTGAACGTATTCTGAATATATCCCTGATTTCTCCAAGAATCTAAATCAACTGTCGTATTGATATATCTTGTAAGCGTTATATACTGAGCAGAGTCCGTGAAAGAATACTCATTCAACTGATCATCGATTATTTCTTTAGTAAGACTATATCCATATTCAACCTTATTCTTTGAATTGAGACGATAATACCCTCGATGAGTAAAATTGAAAATTGAAGCTTTCAGGGAATTTCTGCCGTGATCAAAATTAGTTCCAATCCCTCTTATAATGAGGGGAGCATTTAGCTGAGGGATAAAATTAGAACTCGGACCTGATTCCACTTCGTATAGTTTATAACCAGCTTCCACATCAAACCCTTCATTTTCTATTGTCCTGACACCAGAGACTATAAATTCCGTTTTAAATCTTTTGGTAAATTGATGTGTCAAAACTAGTCCGCTTTGAAAAGTTTCATATTCCATGATTTCCTTACCGTCAAAGTCAACTGTCAAATTCATCACCTGATTAAGTGTGCCAAACTGGACTTTACTCCTGGAGGGAAATACCTGGTATTTATTTTTTGAATAGCTTAATAAAAGTCCCAATGTCGTCCGTTTTCCATACTCTGCGGCACGACTTTTTTTGGTTAAATCAAGTGAAATATAGGATTGTATATCATAAAATTTTGGTTTGTACTGACCTTTGACCGGAAGGGTTTTAAGGAGGTATTGAGAGGACTTCTGTCTGGCGCCGATTGCAATAGATAACCTCTTCTTGAATGCTGAATTTTCCAGATATAAGGCATTGTTCAACAGCCCTGCTGTAATAGTCCCTCTCAGATTTTTAGGTTCTCTGTACTTTACAGATAACATAGAAGACAACTTATCTCCATATCTCGGCTGCCATCCTCCGGCAGAAAATTCAATATCAGCGACCATGTCAGGATTGACAAAACTTAAACCTTCCTGCTGCCCACTCCTTACCAGAAAGGGTCGGTATATTTCAATACCATTGACATATACCAGATTTTCCTCAAAATTACCTCCACGCACACCATACTGAGACGAAAGTTCACTGTTAGAAACAACACCAAGCCCTGCCGTGGAAAGGATTTTATTAAAATCTCCAAATGCAGACGGAAGGTATTTGGGAATCTTGGGATCTATTTTGATTGTACTTACCTGCCCACCTGATTCCTCCTTAAATTTCCCTTTGACTTCAACATGCTTGAGCATCTGAACATCAGGCTTTAGTTGAAACACAATTGTTCCTGCATTTCTTTCTGAAGGAGTTATTTGTTTTGCGAAATTTTCAAAACCAAGAAAAGATATGACAATTGTATAGACAGAATCACCTGGCAGATATAATAAAAAACGCCCTTCTGAATCTGAATGAACTTGAGATACAGGTTTCCATTGCTGGTTGTATAATACAACATTCGCATCAGGAACAACTTTTCCTTGTTCGTTTAGCACCTGCCCTGAAAAGACCCCTTTATCCTGCCCAAGAGCTGCCAAAGAGGATATAACCAGCAAAAAAATAAAATAAAAAATCCTTTTACCCATCTCAGCTTTAAACGACGGTTCCAAGGAAAATATTATCCTAAAGATTTAAGAGATGCTATTGTAGCCTGAGGATCTTTAGAGTTAAATACAAAATTTCCTGCAACGAGTACATTGGCACCTAGATCCAGCAATTGTTTTGCATTTTTATCTGAAACCCCGCCATCAATTTCTATCAGAAAATTTGCTTTGGCCTCTTCTCTCATCTTATTCAGCTGCTTTATCTTTTCATAGGTTCTGGTAATGAACTGTTGCCCTCCGAATCCTGGGTTCACAGACATGATACAAACCAGATCAATATCATTCAATACGTTTTCCAATACATTTACAGGAGTATGTGGATTAATCGCCACACCAGCTTTACATCCGGCAGCATGAATTTGTTGGATAACTCTGTGAAGATGAGTACAAGCTTCTGCATGAACACTGATATATGCAGCCCCTGCCTCTTTAAAAGCTTCAATATATTTCTCAGGTTGCACAATCATTAAATGCACATCCAAAGGTTTCTTAGCATGTTTATTTATAGCAGCACAAACTGGCAAGCCAAAAGAAATATTAGGAACAAAAACACCATCCATAATATCAACATGGAACCAGTCTGCCTGGCTTTCATTGATCATTGTAACATCTCTTTGCAGGTTTGCAAAATCAGCAGAAAGAACTGAAGGGGCTATAATCGGTTTCATAATGACCACAAATATAAATAAAATGAAAGGAATGTTAACTTAAAGAAAAACGTATTTATTGAAGGATAATTTTTATTACCTGATTTGCACTGTTAGTATTTAGAACCAGAATATACACACCTCTTTGAATGTCACCAGGAAATACCATTTGATTTATCTTTTCTGCCTTTGATAAAGTCTTGGCAAATATTTTTTTACCTGTTAGGTCAAATAATTCAGCTTCCACATCATTGCCTACTAAATCGTTTTCAATAATAAGTTTTACATTTCCCGGAATAGATACAGGATTTGGGAAAAGCCCTGCAATTTTTAATGTGTCTGGGCTTGAATAAGTAAGAGCTTTTTGAAAATTTGGAATTCCAAATCCATATTGAAAATCAGGGTCATTCCCTTTGGAAGCTGATTTTTTCAAAGCTTCTGAGATTTCTTTGTTGGATAAATATGGTCTTGCTTGCCAAAGACAAGCAATCAGACCTGCTACAAGCGGACAGGAAAAAGATGTACCATTGGTGCTCGAATAAGAATTGTCCGGATTACCAACATATACCCCAGCTCCCATTGCTGCCAGGTCTGGTTTTATTCGACCATCAGCTGAAGGACCAATTGAACTGAACGTTACATATTTTTTATCTGAATTTACTGCACCAACTGCAATTACTGAAGGTCCATCTGCTGGAGCTGTCACATATTTCCATGATTTATTTCCTTCATTACCTGCGCTGTTCACCACAATCATTCCTTTAGAAAAAGCTGTCTCTGCAGCTTTCGTCACAATAGTAGACGTCCCATCAAGATCAGCATAAGAATGATCCTGTTCCGTAAAATCAAAAGTATTGTATCCTAAAGAACTTGAAATGATATCAGCACCTGCACTGTCTGCATACTCTGCTGCCATAAGCCAGTTATATTCTTCCAGTATGGTTTCCGAAAAATCATTTTCAGTTCTCAATAACAAAAAAGAAGCATCATAAGCAGGCCCTACTATCTTTCCCTCTTCAAAACCCGCCAACACCGACAGTACATTCACTCCATGTCCTCCGTCGTCATAAACATTCTGATCTCTAGAAACAAAATCATAGGTACCTAAAATTTTTTCATTCTGATATAAATGAGTGAAAAATGTAAGTGTATTGGCATTTAAAAACCCATTATCCAAAACTGCTATAAGCTTACCTTTTCCTGAATAACCTAAAGCATGAACAGAAGGAACTCCAATCATAGCATTTTGATTCAGAGAAAAACCATAGTCAATAGAAGACGATGATGATGATAAAAAAGCCGATTGTCTCTGAATATTCGATACCGGAGAAGAAAGCTTCAATTGGTTAAGAGATGTTTGTGCTGGCTGAAGGTACTTTACAGATTTTACAAATTGCTTACTTCTTGTTAGTTCAGATACCTCTTCTGACATTTCTACGATCACACCATTCATCCATCTTGAAGATCCTTTAATAATAATACCTGTTTTCGTGAAAGAATCCAGATAATTTTTATTGACTGGCAAATCTTCTTCCTGAATCTGAATGTTATGAGCCTGTCTCCTGCTAATGGCTTTTGGAGAAAGAAACTCTTCCGGAGTCTTGGAGGAATATTCACTGTCAGACTTATCGGTGAATGTTACAAAATATAAATTAGTCTGAGCTAGACTTTGAAATGATATAAAAATAATGAAGCATAAAATTGCTTTACTCTTTGCCGTAAGCATAAATTTTCTGAAGATAGGTTTCCCCAGTTTTTATAATATATTTCCCTATAGCAGAAGGAGACTGGTCATACTCATAAATTCTTTTCTCTTTATGAATAAGGCCAACATGTTTTGCATAATATTCAACCTTGTATTTTTTTTCAATCAGGTTCTGATTATCAGCCTGGATTATTTTTACGGAATTAGGGAAATAAATTGTATCAACATAAAAAGTACGTTTGAAATCCTTTACTTTATAATACTCTGATCCCATAGTATTTTCAGCATTCCCATCCCATGTTTTATCATTTACCAAAGGAAAGGTCATCTTGATAAACCTGATATTATTTTCCGTTCTTGTAACATTACTCTTGCTGTTGAACTGACTCCATACTGAATCTGGTTGCGCCGGCCAAGGATCTGTGAGACTGTTTTTTGTATATCTTTCCACTCTGTATTTTAGTTCGCCACCAGCTCTGAATGTATCACCGATTATTTCCTTGAGATAATAAAATGAATGAGTAGAATCACCCACTCCGTAAGTTTTTTTATCTACAGAATAGAGAACATACATTCCCTTTTCAATTGGGAAATACTGATAGTCAGACACATCCGGTTCCTGCTGCTCTGAGCATCCGGAGATTAAAAAAGATGCAACAAAAAAGAGCAATAAAGAGAAAAATTTATTCATTGTTTTGTCTAAAGCTTGATGTAATCCATCCTCCGCCAACCACATCATTTCCTTCATAAAAAACAGCTGCTTGTCCAGGTGCTATAGCTGTTACTCCTTGATGAAACAACACTTTCATTTCATCACCTATTTGTTCTATAAGTGCCGGAGTACCGCCATCGTTATATCTGACCTTTGTTACAGTTTCTAGCTTTCTGCCTATTAGATCAGGATATTTAAGCATGTTTAACTTCTTCACCATCATTCCATCTTTAGCCAGCTTTTCTAATGATGACAGTACTACTCGATTTTTATCCTTTTGAATTTCAGAAACAAATACTGGATATCCTAGCGCTATCCCTAATCCTTTTCTCTGACCAATTGTATAAAAAGGATAGCCCTCATGTTTTCCTACAATTGTGCCGTCTTCGAGCACAAACTCACCTCCTCTTACAGAATCTTCCAAACCTGGAATTCTCCTTTTCAGAAAGCCTCTGTAATCGTTGTCAGGAACAAAACAGATTTCATAAGATTCAGATTTATTAACCAAATCTACAAATCCTCTTTCCTGAGCAAATGCTCTGATTTCAGTCTTTTTGAGATGACCAAGCGGAAACTTTGTTCTGCTCAGACTTTCCTGAGATATTCCCCATAACGCATAAGACTGGTCTTTATTTTCATCAAGGCCTTTAGAGATGACATATCTCTCATTTTCCTTTCTGATATTCGCATAATGACCAGTTGCAATAAATTCACATCCTAGTTTATCTGCACGTCTTAATAAGGCATCCCATTTGATGTGTGTATTGCACAATACACAGGGATTAGGGGTTCTTCCGGCAAGGTATTCGTCAGTAAAATGATTGATCACATAATCACCAAACTCTTCCCTGATATCAAGGATATAATGAGGAAAACCAAGTTTAACCGCAATATCTCTGGCATCATTAATAGAATCAAGACTACAGCATCCGGTTTCTTTCTTAGTACCTCCGGAAGACGCATAGTCCCATGTCTTCATAGTCATACCAACCACTTCATATCCTTCTTCATGAAGCATAACAGCAGCAACAGAACTATCAATTCCGCCGCTCATAGCTACCAAAACTCTTCCTTTAGTACTCATTATTTAAATTAATTCCGGGAAATATCTCAACTGTAACCTCAAAGGTTAAGATGTTTAAGATAATCTGAGTGAAAAAAATCAGTTTATAGACTCCCTTACTTTTTTTGTGTATTCTCTTAACGCTTCTTTAAACTCAATATTTTTAGCATTCATTTCCTCCATAATCCAAAGAGCCGCAATCACATGCGTCAACTGCTCTCCTTCATCCTCCCCTTCCACATCTATTTTCAGGCCTTCACCCTCTATCAGGTCATTCTCGGCCTGTTTTAGATCTGATGGTAAATAATTTTCTACAAGTAATTTTATCGCAGGTATTTTCATTTAAGTATTATTTTATTTCCAATTAAAAAACCTGCATTCCAATACTATTGAAGTTTCTCCAGCGCCTCAACGACAGCTTCTTCTTTACTGGAGCAAAGAGTTTCTACTAAAACTCCGTTTTGGAATGTGGCGAAAGTAGGAAGGTTATTAACATTAGCTTTCTTCCTGGCTTCAGGGTTATTTTCTGCATTAACTTCCAGAAATACAATCCCTGGATATCTCTCATCATTAGATAATCTCTTATATTTCGGGGCAAACAATTTACATGAACCGCACCAATCCGCATAAAACTTCACAATCACCTTAGGATTTTTTGCAAGTTCTGCATCAAAATTAGAATCTTCTACTGCTATAACTGCCATAACTAAATTTTTGAGTTCAAAGATACCGAAAAAATGTTCCTGAAACTTTCGCCTTTTAACTTATTTTTAAATTAATTTGTTTTTGAACTATTTAACGGTAATTGGGATATGGCATTAAAAACACTAGTAAAGGTAAGTGAAGTAAATAACCTGAGTGATGCACGCTACTGTGCTGGCATGGGGGTTGAATTAGTAGGATTTCCACTGGATGAAAACCATCCTAAATTTATAGAATTAAGCTCTATTAGAGAAATAGTAAACTGGATTTCAGGGGTTAAGGTAGTTGGAGAATTTTCAGGGGATAATATTTATAACATGAATTACCTGGCTGAGCAACTGAACCTTGACTATATTCAACTCAACCATTTAATACATCCCGAATTTTTACCAGGACTCAAAAAACCTGTAATACTAAAAGTTGACTTCAATAATGAAAAGCCTTCGGAGACGATTGAAGTATTAAAAAAATATGAAAACAAGGTTGCTTATTTCCTGTTAGAAAATAATACAGAACCGGAGTTAAATGATTTGAAGGGGATACTTGAGGATATTTGCAAAAAATTTCAAGTCATTTTAGGATTTGGTATTCAGCAATCTGCTTTACCACTTATTATTGACACAATTAACCCTTCTGGGATCGCACTCAAAGGTGGGGAAGAAATAAAACCCGGACTTAAAGATTTCTCCGAGTTATCTGACATATTAGAAGAACTGGAAGTAAATGACTGACAAGATGAAAACTATTTTTACGCTTACACTTTCTCCTACCATTGACAAAAGCTGCACTGTAGATCATGTATATGCAGAGCACAAACTAAGGTGTTCAGAACCAGTTCATGAGCCAGGAGGCGGTGGAATTAATGTATCCAGAGCAATTAAAAAACTCGGTGGTGATTCTATTGCAGTTTATCCTAAAGGAGGACCAACCGGAGAGCTGTTAAATCAGCTTTTAAATCAAGAAGGGATCAGTCAATATCCCATTGAAGTTGAGCATTGGAGCAGGGAAAATTTCATTGTTGTGGAGACAACTACTAACCGACAATACAGATTTGGAATGCCAGGTGCTCCTCTTTCTGAGGCAGAATGGATGAACTGCCTTAATGAAATCGATAGTCATGCAGAAAAAATTGATTATCTCGTTGCCAGTGGCAGCATGCCTCCTGGTGTTCCATCTGACTTCTATGCGAGACTGGCTAAAATAGGCAAGCGAAAAAATGCAAAGCTGGTTCTTGATACTTCCGGGGATGCTCTGAAAGAAGCAATCAACGAAGGTATTTACCTATTAAAACCTAATGTCAAGGAACTTAGCGAACTGATCGGCTCGGAATTAAAAACCATTAATCAACAGGAAGAAGCTGCTCTTGAAATCATCAAAAAACACAAGATAGAAATTATGGTGGTTTCGCTTGGTGCTTTCGGAGCATTCATTGCATCGAAAGAGGGAGTAAATCATATATCGGCTCCATCTGCTGCTAAAAAAAGTACGGTGGGAGCCGGAGACAGTATGGTAGCAGGGATAGTTCTTTCTCTTTCAAGAGGATGGGATCATCTGGATGCTCTAAAGTACGGAATTGCCTGTGGAACTGCTGCAACAATGAATCCTGGTACAGAGCTTTGCAAGCTTGAAGATGTCAATATGCTTTATAATTGGGTCAATACTGTGGAAAAAAGAGGTCAACCCGATCAGTTGAACTCTACTTTCAAGTAATTGATGAGCGCATTCTCCATTAAGAATCTGCGTTCATAAGTTGTTTGAATGCCATAATGATCAGAGAGCATTGGGGAATTATAAAGATCCTCTGTATGAACAATCGATTTTATCCGATCTTTATAATTTTCCATTACCGACAAAGTATATTCATGCAATTGAAGGTTATCTGTTTTTAAATGAAGTATCCCTCCTGGTTTTAAAATTTTCAGATAACTATCTATATATCTCGGATAGGTCAATCTGTGCTTCTCATGCTTATCAACAGGTCTTGGGTCAGGAAAAGTAATCCAGATTTCATTGGCTTCTCCCTCTGCAAAGAAATTCTCCAGCTCATACATCCTTATTCTCAGAAATGCAGCATTGGTTAGATTATTTTCTTCTGCAACACAACTTCCTTTCCAGATTCTGGCGCCTTTTATATCAACACCTATATAGTTTTTCTGAGGAAAAAGTGATGCTAATCCAGTGGTATATTCCCCTCTTCCGCAACCTAATTCAAGTATTATTTCATTTTTGTTATCAAAAAAGTTATTCCAATTACCTTTAATCTTCTCAAATATTTCCTTACCTGGCTCTACTACATTCCTTCTTTGAGCATTTACGGCAAACCTTTTTAATTTATTCTTTCCCATTTTCTAATAAGTACTACTAACTATAAATTATCTAACTCCGATACTACAAATGTACTACCTCCTATAAATATAAAATCATCTTGTGATGCTGCAGCCTTCGCCTTTTGAAGCGCGCAATTGACATCTTTCTCAACCTCACCTTTCAAGCCATATTGTTCAGCTTTCTGATATAAAACTTCTGCATCAAGAGCGCGGGGAATCTTCGGCATGCAAAAATAATATATTGCCTCTTTTGGCAAAAGCGCAAGGATTTTTGAAACATCCTTATCCTTTACCACGCCAAATACCATAAAAAGTCTTTTATAAGAATAACATTTAAGCTGGTTCAAAACCTCCATTATTCCTGCCTCATTATGACCTGTGTCACAAACCACCATAGGATCAGTTTCCAACACCTGCCAGCGCCCCTTTAAACCAGTCAGCCCCACAACGTCTTCAATTCCTTTGCGGATAGCTGTTTCATCAATTTTAAATCCCTTTTGATTTAAAACATTTGTTGTTTCCAGGACACCCGCAAGATTTTTCAGTTGATATAAACCTGGAAGACCTGATTTCAAATCTTTGTATTTCAATGAGCCATTGTGAAATACATCTGATATCAGATATCCGTTCTCAAGCCTTTTATTAATCAGACTGAATTCAGATGATGCAAAAGTAATGGTAGACTTTTTGGCTTCAGCAGCCTGAATAAACACCTCTGCAATAGATTCCTGCATTTCACTTAAAACCACAGGAACACCTTGTTTAATGATCCCTGCTTTTTCTCCTGCAATCTTAGCTAATGTATCACCGAGAATATTCTGATGGTCGAGGCTGATATTGGTAATGAGTGATACAAGAGGTTGTATAATATTGGTTGAATCCAACCTGCCACCAAGTCCGGTTTCAATAATAGCAATGTCAACCTTCTGTGATTTGAAATAATCAAATCCCAGAATGGTAGTCATTTCAAAAAATGAGGGATTTAACTTTTCAAAAAGTACTTTATGATTTTGCACAAAGTTTACTACAATCTCTTCGGGAATATTTTCTCCGTTAACTTTAATTCGCTCTGCAAAACTTTTCAGATGGGGAGAAGTAAAAAGCCCCACTCTATATCCCGCAGCCTGCAATATAGCCGCAAGAAAATGAGATGAGCTTCCTTTCCCATTTGTTCCGGCAATATGAATGGAAGGAAAGCTTTTTTGAGGATTATCGAGGGCTTCGCAAAGTGCGCTTATATTGTCAAGGCCACTCTTTAAAGCAGAGGAGCCCACCTTTTCAAACATAGGCAGGCTCTCATATAAATATTTTACTGTTTCCTGAAATGAATTCACTTTATCTCGACCGCACTATAATGGTGTATTTTCCTGAAGCTCTTGGTGGTGGTTTTACATTATCTCTAGTCCGCTCCACACTCCATTTTCTTTCTATTTCATCCTGATAATATTTTACCAGTGAAGGGCTAACTGTTTTTTCAAGAACTGTAATTCTCGTCAGCTCACCTTCTTCATCAACTTCTATGTTAAAAACGATCTTTCCGTTTTCATTTGTTTGATCTTTTTCAGGTCTGAATGCCAGATTCCAGCCTGTAAGTTCCAGTCTGGGCCCTGGTCCTCCATCGCCTGGAGTACCATATAGAGCATTTGAATTTATAGAGCCATTAGGATCTCCCTGATCACCAACTTTACCCTTTCTATCACCATTATTATTGGATCCGGATTGACTTGTACCCGAAGTTCCTCCTGCACCTGATTTTTCAGGGAAGAGGGCCTGAGTAGTGACAGTCTGTTCCTTTTTAGGCTCTTTCTTTTGTTCCTTGATCTCTAAATCTTTCTTTTCTACTTTCTTTTTGGCCTCTTCCTTCTTCTCTTCCAACTGATAAGCACTTTCTTCAGTACCAGTTACAATTTCTCCTTTTGTACTTTCAAGTATCTCTTCAACAACTGGTTCTTCTATATATTCCATTTCATTGGGAGCCGGTTCACCGGGTGCAGGATCATCATTTTCGGAATCTCCAACAGGACCAGTATTCTGAAGATCACCATATCCAGCCGGATCAATACCAAAATTAAGAACCACTCCGCCTTTTCTGTTTCCACCATCTCCGTCCATAAGGGGATCTGGCTTGTCCCAGGCTAAAAGAAAAAAGAGACAAATAGCAAGAAGGCAATGAATTCCAACGGAAGTCATTGCCCCTATTCTTTCGTTTTTTATATCCTGTTTTTCCTGATTAGTCATTCGTTCTATTCCAAATTCAAGTTCACTACTAAGTTTCTTACTTCAATAATAGTTCAAACTGATTTGATTTTTTAATCAGGGCAATTAAAAAGTCATCACCCAGGTTGAGCTTCCGTATTTTGATTTATAATCTTCCAGTTTGCTTTTAGCTTCCTCTTTATCAGAGAAGTCTGCAACAGAAACTTTGTAAAATTTGTTAGTTTTAGATGGTTTAATTAAAGTAGCATCTATACCTTCTTTATCAAATTTCTTTTTAAGTCTGTAGGCATTGTCTCTTTTTGCAAAAGACCCTACAATAATGAAGAAACGCCCAGACTTTTCAGATATTGCAGGTGTTTTGACAGGCTCTGCAGCTTTTGCTGAAGAAGAGATATCTGTACTTAATTCAATGTTGTTATGCTCTGGCTGATAAGCTTCAGTATTAACAGGTGCTACTTCCTCTGTCGCTTCTGTTACTTCGGCAACAACTTCATCTTTTACCAGTGGTTCAATTTTCTCTGCTACAGGAGCTTCAGTTTTATTGAGTAGGTCAAATGGGAAAATGCTGCTCAGACTGTTATTTTTCTGGTTATATAAAAATGCACCTGCAATTCCCAAAACAAGAATTGGAAGTAATACTAAAATAACTTTAACTCCTTTGTTTTTTTCTTTTACTACCGGATTTCCATTCTCATCCAGCGTAACAGGCTCTGGTTTTTCTGCCGCTTTTTTTACCGGAGGTCTAAGGCCTCTGGTTGGTACTTTTGCCATATTAGAATCTCTATCTATTGGTTTGAAATATAATTCAGATAATCCAAAACTATCATCCAGGTAATTTATTTTATTCTCCGGCTCAAACTCTAATAAACCATCTGCATTATAGAAGAAACCTCCTATGCCTTTAAAAAAATATTGATTATACCTTTTCAGATTTTCTTTAAGGTTGCTTACAAAGGTTTCAACCATTTGATTTGCAAGCTTCCTATCAACTCCCTCAATTTCCGCCACATAGCCTATCAATACGCCATCATTATTGATTAGTTGCCCGTTAAACGCAATTTTTTTAACAGGTGGTATAAACTTATTACTAACGGGATGAATATCGGCCGAAGAGTAGTTTGTAATAAACCCTCCGAATCCGGGTATCACCACGCAATCATAGGTATAGAGTAAATCTTTTATATAAATTTCTATCATTTTCAAAACGAGTAAGTTAAACCACCTAATACGTTAATTCCTTTAACGGGGTAGTACAAATATCTTTGATATTTTTTAGATAAAATATTATTAAACTCCAAAAACGCAGAAAAAGCAGGTGAAAATCTATATTCGACCTTAAGATTAAGATCTGTTATAGGTTTTAGTTTTACGACTTCATTCTTCACAAAGTTTTTAGCTTTTAATCCGCTAATATAGTAAATATCAACATTTATAAATATTTTTTTCTCCAAATTATACCTTCCGCTAAAAGAAGTATAAAATGAGGGTCTTTCCCAGGCATATTCAAAGTCACTGACATTATACCCATAGTAATTCAATTTATACTCCACTAGCAATTCCTTTGAAACATCATAAGACAGCTCCCCGGTCAACTGAGTAAGGGATGTATTTCCTTTGTCGTATAGGGTAACAAATCTTGACGTATCAGGATTTCCGTTGTTGAAGAAATAAAGGTTTTTATAGTTCTGATAAGAGAATCTTGCATTATAATTCAATCTCCCAATAACATGACCTTTTGCGCCTACAAAAAACTCTATTGACTTGTTAGTATGCAATAAAGCCGCATTGCCCCCAAGATAAGGGTTGTCATACACAAACTTCCTCAGAGTGTTCTTTTGCATCTCTCCATCTAATCCGGCATAAGCAATCAGTTGCTTATCTACAACATCATACTCTGCTTTCAGATTAGGGTACAGATGAACACCTTTCACTGACTTAACCGAATCATTTGTATAAGCTACATTGAATCCAAGATTAAGCCTAATTTTATCCATTACCATGGAATATGAAGGCTTCAGCATAAAAAATGCTCTGTTAACTTTACTTGAGTCTTTTCTGTTTGATAACGAAAGTACCGCACCTACATTGACTTTTCTGTCTTCGTCCAACTTATAAACGCCATTGAAATCAGTCAGAAATTCGCCTTCTTTCGCGTTATATCTGTCGCTTAAATGATAGTAATTTAATCCAAGATTATAACTGATCTGGTTGGTTTTATCAAGATTTTCAATGCCCGCATTAACATTAAACAATTGATAAACTTGTTTTATATCTTGGAACTTTATTATGTTCTCATCACCACCGTAGTAGTTGAATCTCATTCTGGAATACCCTATACCTCCGCAGATTACCTGATTCGAGGTAAAATATTTACCATAAGCTTCTGCCAGGTTATCACTCATGCCTGATAGCGATTTACCAACAGGACCATTTTTGGATGAGTAGTGTTTATAATGAAGTCCATAAAGATATTTTTCACTTCTCTTACTGTTTATAAAAGCTTCCAGATATGGAGTTCCATAATTACCGAAACCAGCCTTTACATAGTTGCCATAGAATTTTTTCAAAGGCTCATCCGGCATCATAAGTAATTTTATCTTACTTGGAAGATTAGGTAGGTTTAATTTCACCTCCTCTAGCTTATATTCCTGAGGCTTAGCCGGAGGTGTCTTCACATCAAAATGAACCTTCTCAAAGTTTCTGTTCGCTTCAGGCAGATCAAGCTTCCTTTCTTTTTCAATGATCACAACTTTGTCTTCAATCTCGCCCTGACCAAAAGCAGTGTTAAAAAATGAAACGGCAACAACTGAAATAACCGCTATTTTAAATGATCTCATAAAAGTCTTTTTTCCTTTATTCATTGCTCTTTCCCTCCTGTCCTTTTTCTATCTTTTCAGTTTCTTTCTCTTTTGATTCCAGCTCGCTTAATCGCACTTTGGCTTTTTCTACAGTTTCTTTATGTGGTGACTTTTCTATTATTGACTTCAATGTAGCCTTAGCCTGGAACAACTCATTAAGAGCAACAAAATTTTCTGCTATAAGCAAAAATGAACGCCCAAGCCAATCATCATAGATAGAGAAATTATTATTCAGATCGTATAAGGTTTCAAGAGACTGCTTATACTTTTTGTCATTGTATTGAATCTTTGCGATGAGGTATTGAGCCTCTGCCGCATTGACATCTTTGGCAGCATTTATTGTCTGAATAAAATAGTCTACAGCTTTATCATTCTCTCCTTTGGCCATAGCTATCTTGCCTTGATAAAGCATCGCTTTGCTTTCTGCATCCAGAGTGGAGTTACCTTGTTTCAGAATTTCAGAAGTATAATAAAGAGCGGAATCATATTTTTGAGTATTATAATAAGAAACTACAAGACCTACATTGGCGATAGACTTATCTTTTTTACTACTTGCCTGAGCAAGGAGAATCTGATAATAATTTTTTGCTGACTGATAATCCTTATTTAAAAGACTAAGATCTGCAAGCCTTTGAATTGCCTTATTGTAATAACTACTTGCTCTGCTTTCTGTAACCTTTTTATAATATTCAATTGCACTTGGCAATTCGTTTTGTCTGAAATAAGATTCAGCCATATAATACTGCGCTTCTTTTACATTAGGGTTATTCGGATTTCCATTGATAAAAGTCAGAAATGATTGAATAGCCTGAGGGTATTTTTGATTGTTATAAAGAGCCTTTGCATTTTCAAATTCAAGAACTGTCAAAGAAGCAGATTCTTTATTATCTGGATTGTATTCTTTGAACTTAGCAAGTATAGCTGGAAACTCTTCTTCCCTTCCCGCTGCTGCAAGGGCTTCCTGTATACCTTTAAGAGCATTTTGTGATTCTTCATGAGTAGGGAGATTATCTAGTATGTATTGATAATCTCGAATCGCTTTTTCATAATCTTTCAGGTTGAAGTATGCTATTGCTCTTCTGCTGTATGCATAGGGAGCATATGGACTTCCTGGTTTTATGCCGATCAAAGCACTATATGCTTTTACAGCATCATTATTTTCACCTGTCTGAAGCTCCAGTTGACCTTTCTGAAATAAAGCGTCATCATAGTATAAAGAATTAGGATAACGTTTGATTACAGCCTCGAAATTTGCCTTCGCATCCAGCACTTCTCCTAAGTTCATTTTTACAAGACCACGCTGATAATAGGCATAATCAATATCAGAGCTCTTATCTGCAACAGCTTCATCATAATATTTTATTGCCTGCTCATATTGCTTCGTTACATAATACAAATCCGCTAATCGCAACAATGCATCATTGTAGTTTTGTTTATTTTTCTCGCCTTTTACTTTGTCTACATAAGCTCTGAAATGAGTTAATGCTTTGTCAAATTGTTTAGTGTTATAATAGGCATATCCTATTCCATATCTTGACTTCAGATAATACTCGTTGTCATCTTTACTATTTGTAAATACAGCAGCATAAGCATTTATAGCTGCATTATAATCTTTCAGGTATGACAAAGCCTCACCTTTCCAGAAGTTTGCATAAATCACATAATCCTTATTAATAGGATATTCCAGTGACTTGTTAAACATATTAATTGCTTCCTGAAAGTTGTTATTATTCAACAGCTCGGTTCCTTTCAAAAAAGTTACAATCTGATAAGTAGCATTTATTCTAAGGCTTCTGGATTTAAGACCTTCGATGTATGAGATTGCATCAGAGTAGTCTTTGGTTTTTAATAAAGACTCACTAAGAATTTCTGTTGCTTCAGGAATATGAGTGCTTGTAGGATAATTTTTCAAAAATTCTTTTAAGGCTGGAATTGCTTCAGTATACCTTTCAAGATCAAAATTTACTTTGCCATAATTAAATAAAGCTTCTTTCTGAATATCCTTGTTTAGATTACTTTTTCTAGCCTGATTAAAAGCCGTAACTGCGAAGTCTTTCTTTCCGGTTTGTAAATAAGAAACCCCAAGATAATATGCACTTGCCTGGGAGATGGAGTCATTACCTATTGCCAGTCCCTTAAAGTTTTCAGCAGCATCTTCATATTGTCCATTCTTAAATTGAGAATAGGATAATCTGTATTGAATCTCAGGATTTGCTTTTACTTTAGCAGTTCGGATATATTTAGAAAAATTCTCCTCAGCTTTCTGATAATCTTCTTTTCTAAAGTAAGCCTCTCCTGTCAGCAGGTAAAATTCATCTGCGTTCTGGATGTCCTGCTTACTGCTTGTAACAGATCCTGCATATGCTATCAACTGGTCCAGCTCGCCTTTTTTATAATAGATATTGACAATCATGTATGGCACAAGTGGCTTATATGATTCATTTTCCTCTGCCTTCTTTAAATCAGCTAAAGCGGCATCATATTCACCATTTCTGAACTCAAGATAACCGGCATAATAACTGGCAGCATATGTATACTTGTGCTTTCCTCCTTTGATTTTATTAAAAAGAGGAGCTGCTTTATCAAAAGCTTTAACATTTAAATATGAATAGGCCAGTTTAAAATTAGCATCAAGCTGCTGCTCTTCATTCAGGTTTTCATGATTTACCTTTTCAAAATATTGAATTGCTTTCTCATACTTTTTGCCGTTATAGTAAAAAGTAGCAAGATCAAAATGAGCTAGAGAAGCCTTTGCATGGTATGGATATTTTAAAATGAATTGTTTGTAAAGAGGCTCTGCATCAGGATTAAAGAGATTCAAGGCAGAAAATGCAATATAATATTCTGCATCTATGGTTTTCAGGTCATTTATTCCCTGACCAACATATTTCTCAAATGCATGGCGGGCGGCGGCATATTTTTCTTTGTCTAAAAGCTCCACCCCATCTCTGAACAACTGATCATAAGAAACTTTGACCATTGTATTCTGAGCACGCACAAAAAGAGGAGTCAGTAGTATAAAAGAAAAAATTAAAAGTTTTTTCAGCATAGTGCCTTATTTAATAAAACTAATATGAATTTTTAAAGCGTAAACGGTATTATTTCAATTTTTATTTTTGTAAAAATAAAAATTGAATTTGATCATTAAAATTAAAAACGGATTAATTACCTGTTTTTGAATTAGTGTAGAATTTTAAAGACAAGTTCTTTCAAAATATCCCCCTCTCCAACACTCACATTATCGACCCCTTTTAACATCAGATCTGCCTGACGAATGTAATGAATTATATTAATGACTTTTTGAGGAGGATAACTCTTGGCCGCAGCAATATAGTCTTTAACGAAGAATGGATTCACTCCTAACAACTTCGCCAGCCCTCCTTCCGACTTGTCTTCTGACGCATGGATCATGAGAACCTTCATGTAGAAATTGAACAAAGTAACAATTATCGGAATTGCGGGATTGCTTTTGGGGTCAGCCTCAAAATATTTAAGGATCCGGTTAGCTTTAAGAACATCTCTCTTAATTAAAGTATTCTGAAGCTCAAATACGTTGTATTCTTTGCTAATCCCAACATACTTCTCAACAAGGGCTTCATCTATCACTACCTTTTCCTTTAAATTGATAAGAAGCTTGTCTATTTCATTAGCAATCCTGCTCAGGTTATTACCGATGTACTCGCTGATCATGCCTGCTGCTCTTGGGTTGACTTTAAATCCTTTATCAGCAAAATATCCCTCTACCCATTCCGGTATTTTGTTATCATAGAGCTTTTTGGAATTGACGAATACAGTATGTTTTTCAAGACTTTTACCAATTGCTTTTCTTCCATCAACAGTTTTATACTTATGACAAAATACCAATACTGTTGATGCCAAGGGATTCTGAATATAAGCATCCAGCAACTTATCTCCCGCTTCTTTTCCCAGATCAGAAATTTCCTGAGCTTCCTTTATGACAACAACCTGCTTATCAGAAAACATAGGAAACTTCCTTGCATTTTGCATTATTGTGCTGATATTAACATCTTTACCATACAGAATTGTCTGATTAAAGCCTTTCTCTGATTCATTGAGACAGTTTTTTTCAATAAAGTCGGAGATTGTGTCAATGAAATAAGGCTCTTCTCCTTGCAGAAAATAAACCGGAGCATATTTCCCGTTTTTAAGATCTTTAATTACACTCTCAGGACTTACAGCCACGATTTAGATATTTTGAATTTAACTGTTAAAGTTAAGTAATTTTTAATAACAGAGCCTAAATTATTATTATGACATTTACTGTTCTGCCTCTTCAGGAATCAATTGATTTTCCTATCTTTGCGATCTTTTAATATCTGAATAATGAAAAATTTTGTTGAAGAACTTAAATGGAGAGGCATGGTGCACGATATCATGCCAGGGACGGAAGAACTTCTGAATAAAGGAATTACAGCGGGTTACATAGGCTTTGATCCTACTGCATCATCACTTACAGTAGGTAATCTTGTTCAGGTGATGATCCTTGTTCACTTTCAAAACGCAGGTCATAAACCTGTTGCTCTGGTTGGAGGTGCTACCGGAATGATCGGAGATCCAAGCGGTAAATCAGAGGAGCGCAAACTGCTATCGGAAGAAACGTTAACTCATAATCAGAACTGTGTAAAAAAACAGTTAACGAAGTTTCTTTCTTTTACAGGAGAAAATGCGGCAGAGGTAGTTAACAACTATGACTGGTTTAAAGATTTTAGTTTTATAGGATTTTTAAGAGATGTTGGAAAACATCTGACAGTTAATTACATGATGTCAAAAGAGTCTGTAAAGAAGAGACTTGAAACTGGTATTTCTTTTACTGAGTTTTCTTACCAGTTGCTGCAAGGTTATGATTACCTTCATTTATACAAAAATAAAAACTGCCGTCTTCAAATGGGAGGTTCTGATCAGTGGGGCAATATTACTGCAGGAACTGAACTTGTCAGAAGAATGGAAGGAGGTGAAGCTTTTGCTTTGACCACCCCTTTGTTGACAAAAGCCGATGGTACCAAATTTGGAAAGTCTGAAGGAGGGAATATCTGGTTAGATCCTTCAATGACTTCTCCTTATAAGTTCTATCAGTTTTGGCTGAATAGTGCTGATGATGATGCAAAAAAATTCATTAGAATTTTCACATTAAAGACTAAAGAAGATATAGAAGCATTGGAGAAAGAGCATGAAACTGCTCCTCATATGAGAATACTTCAAAAGGCTTTGGCTGAAGAAATAACAACACGTGTACATTCCAAAGAAGATTATATTACCGCTGTTAAAGCTTCCGAAATACTTTTCGGCAAGTCTACAACAGAAGATCTTGAAAGTCTGGATGAAGACACTTTATTGTCAGTATTTGAAGGGGTACCTCAGGTAGAAATTACTAAAGATTTGCTGGCAGAAACACCTACTATTACTGATTTACTTTCAGTTGCTACCGGAAATGTAATTTTCACATCTAAAGGAGAGGCAAGAAAAATGATAACGGGTGGTGGCGTAAGTATTAATAAAATAAAAATCGAGTCGGAACAACGAATTGATTATAAATTACTTCAGGACAAATATCTGCTTGTTCAAAAAGGAAAGAAAAATTATTTCCTTTTAAAAGTTAATTAAAAGAACAAAAGTCCCGGAATTCGGGACTTTTTTAAAATTTCAGTGACCAGTTTCAGCCTTTTTTATAATCTCCTCAAAAAACATAATAGACCAGATTATATTGCCTTTATCTGCATATGGAATTATATCATCTAAGGTATTTTGTACCGCAGCAAGGTAGGTTCCTTTATTTTTCACTTCTTTCTCCACGTGGTCAAGATTCAAAGGTGTTTCAGGAATTCCCATTTCTTTTAAAGTAGCTCCTGGCTTAGATTGTAATGCCAAATAAGGAACAACTTCTGTAAGAATTTTAATTCTTTCCATGTATAGCTGAGTAAGTTCTAGTTTTCCAAGACCTTTCAACTCATCTTCAGTATGGTATTTAGTTAGTTTCGCATCAGCACTTACATAAGTATAAGGTGATGATTTTGATTTTGATTTGTCGTTTTGTGCGGAAACGGATGAAATTGCAGTATAAGCTAGGGCGGCAATTATTAAATGTTTCTTCATATCCTAAGATTGGATTTTTTTGCTTATCAAATATCCTAATAATTCACTTTTAATTCAAATAAAAACTGAAAAAATCCAAAACCTATAATTATTCAATTCAGGCTGGATTAGATAATAACTGTAATATAAACTTTACTTTTTTCAATAATAAAAATTTACTCGTTTACTAAGGTTTCTGCTTTAGAAAGGCATCTAGTTTTTCATTTTTACAAATCGTTTCTAAAGCACTTTCATATCCGATATTAAAAATTTCTTCCGCTTTACCCAAATCAAAAATCCTATATTTACACAAAGCCTGGGGTTCGATAACCAAATCACAATAATCTTTCCTCGGTTTTACGTTACAACCAACTGCCAGATTAAAAGTTCTTTCTACCATTGATTTTATTGATGTAACTTCATAACTGGGATTATTAGGATTCACATGAGCCCCAATGAGGAAATCTACTTTACCAATAAGAGGTTCAACAGGCAAATTATTAATAACTCCCCCGTCAACAAGTCTTTTTTCGCCATAAACAAATGGAGCAAAAAGCAATGGGATACAAGCAGATGCAAGTATTGGCTCAATCAGATTTCCACTGTCAAAATATATAGTTTTCCCTTCTTTTAAATCAGCTGCTGATATAAATAGCTTTATTTCAAGTTCTTCAAAAGTCAGACAAGGAAGATAAAGCTTATAAATTGGAATCAGTCTTTGCATATTTAAAAGTCCAAATTTGCTCCATGCTGGCCTGAAATACTTAAACATCCTGGGTTTCAAAAGGGTAGCAAGAATTTGTTCAGGTTTCAGTCCGGCAGCATATAATGCTCCAACTATTGCTCCTGAACTCACACCAGAAATCATATCCGGCTTTAATCCTTTTTCCTCTAATGCCTTTAAAATTCCAAGATGAGCAATACCCCTTGCCCCTCCGCCGGAAAGTGTCAATCCGATTTTCATTTACAACACTTCTTTTAATTTAAATGTATCTTTTACTCTAAATCCCTTTTCAGTTTCCTGAACAGTACAGCACTCATGTACAGAGTCATGCTCCAGAAACATGATGTAATCTTTGCTAATTGCATCTGTAAAAAAGAGTTCCTTTTCCTGCATTGAAATCAATGGTCGAGTATCATAGGCCATGATATAAGGAATAGGAATATGCCCAACTGAAGGCAACAGATCTGCAGCAAAAACGATTTTCTTTCCCTTATATTCTATAAGTGGAATCATCTGCTTGTCTGTATGTCCATCTACAAATAAAAAATCTATCGACCTGAAAGGTGTCTCCTCTCGGATCCCCACAAATTCAAGGTTCCCGCTTTCCCTAAGTGGAAATATATTTTCCTTTAAAAAGCTCGCCTTTTCTCTGGGATTTGGAATTGAAGCCCATTTCCAGTGATCTTCATTAGACCAATAAACGGCATTTTTAAAAGTCGGTTCAATTTTCGTTCTATCTTTATTATATACAGTAGCTCCTCCGCAATGATCAAAATGTAAATGGGTCAGTATCACATCCGTAATATCATTTTCAGAAAAACCTGCCTTATGAATAGATTTAATCAGAGTATCTTCACCATGCAAATAGTAATGGCGTAAAAAATTATCATCCTGTTTATCTCCAATTCCTGTATCTATTAATATGAGTTTATTCCCATCTTCTATAAGAAGACAACGCATAGCCCAGGTGCATAAATTTTTCTCATCGGCCGGATTAGTTTTTTGCCAAAGTGTTTTAGGCACTACACCAAACATAGCTCCGCCATCAAGTTTAAAAAATCCTGTATTTATTACGTGTAAATTCATGAATAATTGATCTAAAAAGTAATGTTATTTTATCGGATATTTATAAAAAACAAAAAGCTGTTTAGGTCCTAATTGTTTCCTAAACAGCTTTTAATATTTCTTCAGAAAATTGAATTATTCAACAAAGACTCCCATTGCACCAAATTTTTCAATTCTTTGAGCTATTCTTTCTTCAGATGAAAACTTTGATAATTCATCTATGCTATCAAGTATTACTTTTCTGATTTTTTTAGCTGTTCCAACAGGGTCTACGTGAGCGCCGCCAAGAGGTTCTTTGATAATATCATCAACCATTTTATTTTTATGCATATCGGTTGCTGTAAGTTTTAAAGCTTCAGCAGCCTGCTCTTTATAGTCCCAGCTTCTCCATAAAATGGATGAACAGGATTCCGGAGATATAACCGAATACCAGGTATTTTCCAGCATTAACACCTTGTCTCCAATTGCAATACCTAAAGCTCCCCCTGAGGCTCCTTCACCAATTATGATACATATTACCGGCACTTTTAGCAGAAACATCTCTTTAATATTTCTGGCTATAGCCTCGGCCTGGCCTCTTTCCTCTGCTTCAAGACCAGGGAAAGCTCCGGGAGTATCAATAAATGTAACAATAGGCACATCAAACTTTTCTGCCATTTTCATAAGGCGAAGGGCTTTTCTGTAGCCTTCAGGGTTAGCCATTCCAAAGTTTCTCAATTGTCTTTGTTTGGTATTTCTTCCTTTTTGGTGGCCAATAATCATTACAGAATGATCGCCGACCTGAGCAAGTCCACCAACCATAGCTTTATCGTCTTTTACTGAACGATCCCCATGCAACTCAATAAATTTATCAGCAATGGCATTGATATAATCGAGTGTATATGGTCTGTCCGGGTGTCTGGACAATTGCACTCTCTGCCATCTGGTAAGATTAGAGTAAGTTTCTTTTTTCAAAGTTTTGATTTTTTCTTCCAAAGATTTAACCGCAGAGGAAACATCAACATTATTTTCCTGAGCCAGCAACTTCATATCAATTAACTTAGCTTCCAGTTCCGCGATTGGTTTTTCAAAGTCCAATAACATATTTTGTTAACAATAGTATTACTGCAAATTTAGAAAATATAATTTCTGAACATATACCTCAATGTAACTTTAGATACTAACTCCTTAAAACCAAATAGTTATAATGTAAAATTTATTTTATTAAAAAAAAACTTTTTTTTCAAATAAATGATTTATAGGCTTTTTTGATTGCATCACAAAGAGTTTGAGGAACTAATAACATTCCAGACAAAACAATAGGACTTACAAAATATTTATAACATAAATACCTTTTTTTCGTTCTATTAGGTTGCTTTTATTTTCATATGTCTTTTTTAAAATTAATTTTGAAACAATTAAATAACCTAACATATTTTAAACTTTAAAGTAGTAGTTGAATGGATAAAAAACATGCAGATACCTTATTAGTAGAGATTGCCTGGGAGGTTTGCAATCAGGTGGGCGGAATATATACCGTCATTCGTTCAAAGGTCCCAAGCATGATTGAGAAGTGGGATGAAAACTATTGTTTGATCGGTCCATACGTCCATAGCAGAATGCCAGCTGAATTTGAACCTGTTGAAAACGAAGAAGATCCATTTTATCAAGCTGCCAAGCAACTCAGAAGTTTCGGATATGAAGTTCATTATGGCTACTGGCTTGTTTCTGGAAAACCCAGAGTTGTACTTTTAAATCCTTTTAGTATATACAATAAACTGAATGAAGTGAAGTATATTTTATGGGAACACCATGGAATTTCTTCTCCTGAAGGTGATGATCTTATAAATCAAGTCATTGCATTTGGACATTTAGTTAAATTATATTTTGCTGAGCTTACTCTTGTAACCGAGAAAAAAATCGTAGGTCATTTCCATGAATGGATGGCAGGGACTGCAATTCCGGCAATAAGAAGAGATAACTTACAGGCTACCACGGTATTTACAACCCATGCAACGCTTCTAGGCCGATACCTGGCAATGAATGATGCTCATTTTTATGACCATCTCCCCTTTTATGACTGGGAAAAAGAAGCTGTCAATTTTAACATAGAAACCTCTGTCAAAATAGAACGTGCTGCTGCCCATGGGGCACATGTATTTACTACAGTAAGTGAAGTAACTGCCAGAGAATGTGCTTCATTGCTTGGCAGAAATCCTGATCTCATATTGCCAAACGGTCTGAATATCGAACGTTTTACCGCTCTTCATGAGTTTCAAAACCTTCACAAGGAATACAAAGAAAAGATACACCAATTTATCATGGGGCACTTTTTTCACAGTTATTCTTTTGATCTGGATAAAACTCTATATTTCTTCACGTCTGGCAGATATGAATACAAAAACAAAGGTTTTGACCTAACTCTGGAAGCCTTAGCCAGACTAAACTGGAGGATGAGACAGGAAAATATGGATATGACTGTGGTCATGTTCTTTATTACCAAACAACCTTATCACTCTATAAACCCATCGGTACTGCAATCCAGAGCGGTAATGGAGGAAGTCAGACAAGATTGCAAAGCCATTGAAAAACAGGTAGGAGAAAGACTTTTCAATGAAGCGGCAGCGAGTGGTGACATCGCAATGCCAAACCTTAATAATTTTGTTGACGAATACTGGAGATTAAGATTAAGGAGAACACTTCAATCCTGGAAATCAAATCACCTGCCATTTGTAGTGACACATAATTTAGTTCATGATCAATACGATGATATCCTGAGCTTCCTGAGGACAGCCAATCTGGTCAACAACTGGTATGACAGAGTAAAAATCGTATATCATCCTGACTTTATATCTCCAACCAACCCATTATTCGGTATGGAATACGGTCAGTTCGTAAGAGGTTGTCATTTGGGAATTTTCCCAAGTTATTATGAGCCATGGGGATATACTCCTTTAGAGTCTATTGCAAGCGGAGTACCTGCAGTAACGAGTGATCTTTCCGGTTTTGGTGATTATATTCTTTCAAACATTCCTCAACATGAAGAAAAAGGACTTTATGTAGTTAACAGAAGATACAAGAGCTTTGATGAGGCTGCAAATCAACTTACCGATCAGCTATATTCATTTGTTAAATTTGCTAGAAGAGAAAGGATCACCCAAAGAAATCTGGTTGAAAGTTCGTCTGAGACATTTGACTGGAAAAATTTGTCTGTATACTATGAACGGGCCTATGATCTTGCTTTAAATTATTTATAATTTTTTTAAAGAGGCTGTATATTAAAGTACAGCCTCTTTTTATTTCTGCCTCTCCAACACATTTAAATTACTAAAATTCAAACCATTAATAAGCTCCCCCCAACTCATTTCCTGTTTATTTTTTGTTTTATCTGATTCCTGCTACCACTCCCATATAAAAATTAAAATTTGCTAAAAAATAATTGTTAAATTAGCAGTTTGATAAAAGATTTTCACTTGAGAATTCTCTTATTCAGAAAATAAATCGGATAAAACCAGGAACAATCATTTATGCTAATTGAAAATGTCGAAAAGACCACCACTGTGGAGGAGCTGAAGAAAATTGCTTCACAGGTGAGAAGAGATATTGTAAGAATGGTACATTGCTGCAGCTCAGGCCACCCTGGCGGGTCACTTGGTTGCGCAGACTATCTTGTTGCGCTTTATTTCAGAGAAATGAAGCATAATACCCAATTTAATATGGATGGGATAAATGAAGACCTATTCTTCTTATCAAACGGCCATATTTCACCGCTTTGGTACAGTGTCCTTTCAAGAGCAGGTTATTTCCCTGCTTCAGAGCTGGGAACTTTCAGAAAACTTAATTCCAGATTACAAGGACATCCTGCAACAGAAGAGCATCTTCCAGGAATCAGGATCGCTTCCGGTTCACTTGGACAAGGTTTGTCAGTAGCTGTAGGTGCTGCACA
Source organism: Sporocytophaga myxococcoides (assembly GCF_000775915.1). Taxonomy (NCBI): domain Bacteria; kingdom Pseudomonadati; phylum Bacteroidota; class Cytophagia; order Cytophagales; family Cytophagaceae; genus Sporocytophaga; species Sporocytophaga myxococcoides. Next base: position 837,776 of record NZ_BBLT01000001.1, on the reverse strand, counting down.
AGCAAAGAAATTAAATAAAGATAACAGACTGGTTTATGTACTAATGGGAGATGGAGAACAACAAGAAGGCCAGATTTGGGAAGCCTTAATGTATGCTGCTCATCACAAAGTAGATAACATAATTGCTGCAGTAGACTACAATGGACAACAAATTGATGGACCTTGTGATAAAGTGATGTCACTGGGAGATCTCAAAGCTAAATATGAATCATTTGGCTGGAGAGTTCTTGAATGTGCAGAAGGCAATAAAATGGAAGCCATTATAGAAACACTTCAAAAAGCAAAATCACTTACAGGACAAGGTCAGCCAATTGCAATTTTATTGAAGACCGAAATGGGCTATGGTGTTGATTATATGATGGGATCACATAAATGGCATGGTGCGGCTCCAAATGATGAACAACTGGCAAAGGCACTTGCACAACTTGAGGAAACTCTTGGCGATTATTAATCCATCTTAAAATTTTTATTGCTCTTAAGAAAATGAAGAAATTTACATTCGAAGAAAAAATAGATACAAGATCAGGATTTGGAGTAGGACTGGTTGAAGCAGGAAGATTAAACTCCAATGTTGTTGCTCTTTGTGCCGACCTTATAGGTTCATTAAAAATGGGAGATTTTATTAAAGAATTTCCTGATCGTTTTTTTCAGGTTGGAATTGCAGAAGCCAACATGATAGGTTTGGCTGCGGGATTAACCATCGGAGGCAAAATCCCATATACAGGTACTTTTGCAAACTTCTCTACAGGAAGAGTGTTTGACCAGATAAGACAATCAGTATCGTATTCTGAAAAAAACGTTAAAATCTGTGCATCTCACGCCGGACTTACACTGGGTGAAGACGGCGCAACGCACCAGATTCTTGAAGATATCGGAATGATGAAAATGCTACCTCATATGGTAGTAATCAATCCCTGCGATTTTAATCAGACTAAAGCTGCTACCATTGCCATAGCTAATCATTATGGGCCGGTATACCTAAGATTCGGAAGACCTGCTGTGCCAAATTTCACTCCAAAAGATCAGAAGTTTGAAATTGGAAAAGCACTTCTTTTAAATGAAGGGGCGGATGTTTCCATCTTTGCTACAGGTCATATGGTTTGGGAAGCAATAAAAGCTGGAGAGATTCTTGAGCAGAAAGGAATTGATGCTGAAATTATTAATATCCATACCATAAAGCCATTAGATACTGCTGCTATTCTTAAGTCTGTTCAAAAAACCAAATGCGCTGTCTCTGCAGAAGAGCATCAGGTTAGTGGTGGCTTGGGAGAAAGTATTGCTCAGGTACTTGCCAGAAATTATCCTTTACCCCTTGAGATTGTTGCGGTAAATGATAGCTTTGGAGAAAGCGGAACACCGGATCAGTTAATGGAAAAATATGGATTAACTGCAAATGACATTGTTAAAGCAGCAATGAAGGTGGTAGAGAGAAAGGCTGCAATGAAATCCTTAAGCGTATAACTTCAAAAGTTTTGAAAGTTTTGAAAAGAGGTTGTCCATTATAGGCAGCCTCTTTTTTTTTAACTTGAAAATGATTATTTTTTTTTCAAAGTTATAGTGTGGAGCAATTTGGCTTCCCCCTACACTACATTTCGATAAATTGATTTCATTAAGACTGCTAAAATTCTTAAATTGGACTTTATTTATAATTGATTGACTTTAAATCAACTAATTCTCTTTCTAAAAACACAATGACACATCAATTAAAGTTTTTATTAAAAACGGGACTGGTATTGCTGATCACCTTGTTTTCACAATTATCTTTCGCCAGAGATTATGAAGCTCCAAAAGCTCAGACCGCTCCGGTTATAGATGGAGTTGGGAACGATGCATGCTGGGCTTTAGCAAACTGGTATTATATTGATCAGACTTGGCTGGGCTCAACACCAACAGCAGCAGACTTTTCAGGTAGATTTAAAGCTGCTTGGGATGCCGATAAACTTTATATTTTAGGTGAAATTACAGATAATGTACTAAGCGACAAAACAGCTGCACCGCTTGTAAATTATTGGGAGGATGATTGTTTTGAAGTTCTCCTGGACGAAGATAAATCCGGTGGAGATCATGAAAAAAACTACAATGCCTTTGCTTATCATATTTCAACCTTGTTAGATGCTGTGGATATTGGCACTGATGGCAACGCTCGCCTTTTCAACGATCATGTCAATGTTAAATGGACTAAAAACGGAGACGTATATACTTGGGAAGTAGCTATTACAGTTTATACTGATGCTTTTGTTTATGGAGCTTCCAGCAATCCCAAAGCGAATCTCACAGTAAATAAAAAGATGGGACTTGCTCTCGCCTATTGCGATAATGACGGAGCTTCAACCCGAGATAATTTCATGGGATCTGAAATCGTTACAGGACCTGATAAAAACGTTGCCTATAAAACTGCGGATATATTCGGAACATTGACACTGGTTGAATCTTCTGCTCCAACTGCCACTTTTGTTCACTCTGTTGTTGCTTCAAATCTTGCAAATCCAACAGTAATGGTATGTGCTCCCGATGGCAGAATCTTTGTTTGCGAGCAGGAAGGGAAACTCAGAATAATCAAAAATGGAAATTTACTTTCTACCCCTGCGGTTACTGTTCAGACAGCAGTTTATCTGCCTCAGTTTGGAAGCTATAGCGAAAGAGGCTTGATAGGCCTTGCTCTTGATCCTGACTTTCTAACAAACAATTATATATACTTATACTATACTGTTAATTCCAGCGGGATCCATAACAGGGTGAGTCGTTTTACACTGAATGGAGATGTAGTTGTTGCAGGTAGTGAATTGATATTATTGGAGCTGGAAACACTAACTGATCAGTCTGTCAGCCATAATGGCGGAGCAATGGCATTCGGAAAAGATGGTAAACTTTATATCGCAACTGGAGATAATCAACAAAAGGTTACCCCTCACGTGTCACAGGACCTTGATAGTTATTTTGGTAAGATTCTGAGAATAAATCCAGATGGAAGCGCTCCTGCCGACAATCCTTTTCCGACAGGCTCTGAAAAGAGAAAAAGAGTTTGGGCATATGGACTTAGAAATCCTTTCACTTTTGATATTCAACCAGGAACAGGTAAAATATATGTAAATGATGTGGGAGAAAATGCATGGGAGGAAATAAATGATGTAACTGTAGGAGGAAAAAATTTCGGCTGGCCTACTACGGAGGGGAAAACTACTAATCCCAATTTTACAAGTCCTGTATATGCTTATGGCCATACTACTACGGATAGCACTGGATGCGCCATTACAGGAGGAACATTCTTTAACCCTCAATCCACCAACTATCCATCCAAATATATTGGCAAGTATTTCTTTATGGATTACTGTAACAACTGGATAAACTTCATTGACCCAGAAAACAACTTCAAGAGGCAAACATTTTCTGCCAATGTAGCTGGAGCTCCGGTTGCAATAGACGCAGGAGCTGACGGAAATTTATATTATCTCAGCAGATCCAATAAAGCTGTATACAAGATTATATATTCAGGTAATTCTGCTCCTGAAATCGTAAACCAACCTCAAAGCGCTAATATTTTCGAAACTCAACCTGTCACATTTTCTGTAACAATTACAGGCACATCACCATTCACATATCAATGGATGAAAAACGGAGTAAACATTCCTAATGCCAACTCTTCAACATATACAATTTCAGCAACTACAACAGGAGATGCAGGTGAATATTCAGTTAAAGTAAGTAACTCAGCAGGTTCAGTAACAAGTAACGTTGCTATACTTACTGTTGGTCCGAAAAACTCGAAGCCTGTAGCAACTATTTTAACACCTATAAACGAGACTCTTTACAAGGGAGGAGACGTAATTACTTTTAGCGGCTCTGGTACTGACCCAGAGGATGGCGCCTTGCCTGCTTCTGCGTTTACTTGGTTATTCGATTTTCACCATAATACACACGTTCACGATGGGCTTCCTTTAAATGGAATTAAAAGTGGAACATTTACCATTCCTGTTTCAGGGGAAACAGAAGACAATGTATGGTTCAGGATTAAACTCATCGTTAAAGATAATCTAGGGCTTACCGACACTGCATATGTTGAAATTTTCCCTAAAAAATCTACACTTACACTGGCTACTGAACCAGCTGGCCTGCAGTTAAAAATAGACGGACAACCAAAAACAACTCCATATTCCACCCTTTCAGTGCAAGGAGTAGAACGTTCAATCAGCCCTGTTTCTCCTCAATCTGTTAATGGTATCCCTTATGTATTTGATCATTGGGTTCATGGAGGAAGCGCTGATCAGATCATCTATACACCTTTAACCAATACAACATACACTGCAGTATTTAAGAGAATTTATCAGGATACTTCTTCTTATTCTCCTATACATGATGCATATGTTCAAAATGCAAGGTATGATACTTCATTTAAAAGTAAAACTTACGGTACTCTTGATCCTCAATTCCTGATCTCAAAAGTGCTATTACCCGAAGGAAATAACAGAAATACCTTTATTACTTTTGATATCTCTGATTATAAAGATAGTATTTTAACTGCCAAGCTTAAACTATATGGCTATATCGAAGAAACAGATACAGATAAAAAATCTTCAATAGCTGTTGGTGTTTATACCTCCCCGACAAATTGGACAGAAAATACTATCACATGGAACAACCAGCCTTCTATATCCTCTGTTGCCCTTGATACTACTGTAGTAAAAGGATATACCTATAATACTTACTATTGGGATGTAACTAACTATATTAAGAGTGAAAGAGCAGCTGGAAGAAGTAGAATCACATTGGTTATTAAAAATATAGAGCAAAGCTTTCCAAGGATCTATTTCAACTCCAAAGAAAACACTAATGGCAACGGTCCTAAGCTAGAAATTTTAGCTCCTTGCCCTGGACCTGCGCTTTCTGCAACCCAGACCAATGCTACTTGTTACGGAGGGAATAATGGAACTATCGCCATCTCCGCAACTGGCGGAATAACACCTTATCAATATTCATGGACTAACGCATCCAGCACTTCTTCTACAGCAACAGGATTAACTGCAGGAGAATACAGAGTAACTGTTACAGACAGCAAAGGATGTTATTCAACCAAAACAATTACTATAACTCAGCCTGCGTCTATTGGTATTTCATTTGTAAAAACAGCCCCCAGCTGTTTTGGTGGAAACAATGGAAGTGCTGTTGCAACTGCTTCAAACGGAAATGCTCCTTACACTTATGCTTGGTCGTCCCCCGGAGGAACAACTGCCACTGCAAATAATCTTGCTGCGGGAGTATATACCGTGACAGTCACTGACGCTAAAAACTGTAAAGCTACATCTTCTGTAACCATTACAGAACCTCAGAAACTGGAAGCTTCTTCAACTAAGTCAGATGTGAGTTGCTTTGGTGGAAATAATGGAAGTGCTACTGTGATACCTACTGGCGGAACAGCTGGTTATACATTCAGCTGGTCACCTTCCGGAGGAACAACTGCTACTGCATCAAACCTCAGCACAGGAACCTATATATGTAAAATCACAGATGCGAAATCTTGTTTTATTGAAAAATCGGTTACAATAAATGGACCATCTGCAGCACTTGCTGCCACAACTACACAGAAAAACGTAACCTGTTTGGATGGTAGCTCAGGTGAGGCCACAGTAGTTCCTACTGGAGGAACTTCCCCTTATTCATACTCTTGGTCTCCTTCAGGAGGAACAGCAGCAAAGGCAGCAGGTCTTTCTGCCGGAGTTTATACATGTACCATCACGGATGCAAATGGCTGCAAAATAGAAAAATCTGTAACAATCACCTCGCCATCTACACTTCAGGCATCATCTGTACAAACGGATGTAAGTTGCTTCGGAAAGTCTGACGGATCTGCGACAGTATCAGCGACTGGTGGTGGCGGTACCTATACTTATAGCTGGTCACCCGTAACCGGATCAGAAGCTTCCTTATCCGGAATTCCTGCCGGAAATTATACATGCACGATAACAGATGACCTTGGATGTTCTGTAACAAAATCTGTTACCATCAACCAACCTGATGCCATAAGTGCAATAGCTGTAACTACCAATGTAAGTTGCTTCGGCGCTGCAGATGGAAGTGCCACTTTGATTGCTTCCGGAGGAACTCCTGCTTACACTTACTCCTGGGCTCCATCAGGAGGTACAGGCTCAGCAGCCAGTGATCTTGCTCCGAGAACTTATACAGTTACGATTAAAGACAGTAAAAATTGTAGTGCAACCAAATCTGTAGTTATTACACAACCACTTGCCTTAGAAGCAACGACTGATGTCACTAATGCAAAATGTTTTGCAGATAATTCTGGTTCAATTGCTGTAAAGGTAACCGGAGGTACAAGTCCATATAACTATAACTGGAATCCACCAGTTGTTACCGGGCCAAATGCCACTAGCCTCTTCTCCGGAACCTATACTGTTATCGTTACTGATGCCAATGGATGTAAAAAGGAAGTGAAAGAAACAATAGAGCAGCCGCAGGCAATGACTATTAATTCTATAATTACCAGCCCTAGTTGTGAAGGTAAAGCTGATGGAACAATTACTATATCATCAGTATTGGGCGGAACTACACCATTTAATTATACATGGAATAACGGTTCAACAGGCAATTCCATATCAGACCTTGAATCAGGAAGTTATAGCGTACTTGTGCAAGATGGAAGAGGATGTACCGGAGTTAAAGACTTTACAATAACAGAACAACAGTTAATATCTGTTTCAGCAATTATAAGTAACCCGGTATGTTCATATGATAAAAACGGATCTATAGAACTTAAAGTAAGCGGAGGAGCAGTCCCTTATCAATTCGAGTGGAATAACGGTCTTAGTACTGAAGACATCAGCGATCTGGCCCCTGGTAATTATACTGTTGTAATAACAGATAATCAAAACTGCAAGGCCACTAAATCAATTGAGCTTTCAAGTACTTCTTCAAAAATGACTGTTACTTCTGTAATTGAAAATGAGGGTTGCCCTGGAGCAGCAAATGGAAGCATCAGCCTTGCGGTCAGTGGTGGTGTCCCTGAATATCAATATGCCTGGGAAAACCAATCATCAGCTTCTTCAAAATTAAGTAATATTCAGGCTGGGTCATTTACTTATACTGTAACTGACATGCTAGGTTGTAAAACATCCAGCACTTTAGTTGTTGGAAATGGGGTCTGTACAGGTATTCCAGGTTCAATAGAAAATGTAACGGAAATCTTGGTTTACCCAAACCCTACTTCAGAAAAGTTAACAATTGAAACTGATCTGAACATAAGGTCAATAATTATTCGTGATAATCTTGGTCGTATTGTCCATAGCCTTCAATCTGCTAACCAGATTGAATTGACCAACATGAGTAATGGTATTTACTACATGGAAATTGAAACAGACAAAGGAAAGTCGATAAGGAAAATTTCCAAAGAGTAAAACTAATTTGATATTCCACAAAAAAAGCTATCCTGACAGATAGCTTTTTTTGTTTACCTGAAATGTTATTAAAAATGAAAAGGCATGGCAATGTTTCGATTTTTTCGCCTAAAAACAGTTTCATCAGACCATAATTTCAGATTTAGCAAAATGTAAAATAAAAATTGTCTTTTTTTCAGAACTGATAGTGAACATATTATAAAATAAATAAAAAAAATATAGACTTTTTTTTGAAAGGGACTTGCATTGTATGAATAAAAGGTATAGCTTTGCACCACCTTAAACGAAAGAGGTAGCCGAAACAAAAAGAAAGTTTAGGTTTTAAAATTAGAAAAGACTTATTGAAAATATTGGACTGGTAGTTCAGCTGGTTAGAATGCCGCCCTGTCACGGCGGAGGTCGCGGGTTCGAGTCCCGTCCAGTCCGCAAAAAGCCTTCAGATTGAAAAATTTGAAGGCTTTTTTGTTTTAGATACCTGGTAATTTTAATAAATTTAAAATATGAGAATATTCATATTTATCGCCATCGTACTTCTTTCCTTTAATAAAACTTTTGCTCAGATCAATCTACCGAAAGATCAAAACGGAAAAATTACCTATACTGACATAGTCATTGATAGCGGAGCCAGTGCGCAACAATTATATCTCCAGGCTAAAAACTGGATATACAAACATCATAAGTCCACATCCAAATCAATAGAACTTGACTCTGCTGCCGGTAAGGTAACTGCAAAGGGATATTACCTTGTTTATAACAAGGGTGTAGTTTCCAAGCAGGTTCATGGCGCTATCAGATATAATTTACTAATTGAAGTAAAAGACAATAAATACCGTTACAACTTTAGCGATTTTGTTTTTGAATATTATCAGCAAAACCGGAATTATCAATATGTACCAACGGGGAAAGAAAAACCATTAGAAGAAGAAAAATTTGCAGGATTTCAGAAATCCTGGGACAATCATAAAATTGACAATGACAAATTGATAAAAAATCAAATCAGCAGCTTAAAATCTGCAATGAAAAATATTGATGTGGTGAAGCCCACTCCTACTAAACCTGCTGTTGATTGGTAATTATTGCAATTCGAGGTTTTCAGAAAAAAATATCTCCTTTGTTTCGAGGAGAAGACAGCATAAATAACCGTATTTACGAGCACTTAGTGCATAGACACAACCTCCGTCTATGTTAATCTCAAAATTTTCATGGGAAGAATCTAACTTAGATAAAATCCTTTCCTGATCCATAGGAGTGTGTCCATGTACCACTATTCGATTACCAGTCCTCAATGGATCAACTTCTGAATACCTTGTCCATACAAGCACATCTTTTCCTGAAAAAATATTCGCGGATTTAAAATCCAGACCTGCATGAACCAATATGTAATTATCCAGTACTATATACAACTCTAGTTCTTTAAAAAAAGAGACATACTTTTCATCAATCTCATGTATCGTTGACACTCCAAAACTCTTCAGTGAAGTATCTCCTCCATTTAAAAGCCACATTCTTTCATAAGTGCTGTCTGAAAAACTCTGAAGCAACATATCTTCATGATTCCCCAGAAGACATCTTAAATTATACCCTTTTTCTTTCAATTCCAGAATATAATCAATTACACCTTTGCTATCAGGACCTCGATCAATATAATCTCCCAGGAAATATAAACAGTCTTGTTTGGTTAGATTTATGATTGATTCTACCATATGCCTGAGTGTTATAGCACACCCATGTATATCTGATAAAACAAATGACCTCATAATATTTCGTTCAAGCTGTAGATAAGCTACTATCCTTATTTTCTTTAAAGTAAGTAATATTCTCTATTTATTCCACTTGTTTAACCTTCATTGAAATCAATACGCAAAGGACAGTGGCTAAACTTGCGATAAGACCAAGCTTCCAAAATCCAGAAACTTTATCATCAAGAGTAGTTGAAATAATTAGTCCACCCAACAATGAAGACAATGCTGACGATAGCTGCTGTACAGAAGAATTGAAACTCATGAAACCACCGCGTTGTTTTTTCTCAACACTTGAAGTAACCATGGCCATAGCAGGTACAAACCGTCCTCCGAATGCAATAAAGAAAGAAGTAGTAACCAGGAAAGCTGCATATTTCGGTACTTGAGGGAGATTTGTAACAAGTAAGATAGGGATAATTGAAATCAATGCCATTATAATAAACACTTTTCTTTTCCCATGCAGGTCTGCAAGTTTCCCTATCGCAGGGCTGGAATAAAAAGTGGCAAGGCCTCCAAACAGATAGATGTAGGCAATCTGATCTTTTTCAAAGCCTACATTTTTCACCATATAATCACTTATAAATGGAATAACGGTAAGTCCAGCGATCATTAAAACAAACGTAAACAACAAAGCCCACAACAAGTTGGAATTACTAAAAATGTGCTTTATCAGAGCGAAAGGGTTTTGCTTGATACCCACTGAAATATGGCTCCTGAGCGATGGAAAGGTTTTCCAGGCGACAACCCATACTGCCAAAGATATTGCAGTAATTAAAAAAAAGGGCATATGCCAGTTAATCTTTACCGCCAGAAAATACCCCAAAGGAATTCCGGCAATAGAAGCAGCGGAAAATGCTGCCATAACAAATCCTGTAGCTTTTCCTCTTCTTTCCTCCGGAATGGCATCCCCTATGACGGCCAAAACCAAAGCTCCCAATATGCCACCAAATGCACCAGCCAAAAATCTGGCGGCCAAAAATAAACTATAGCTTTGCGCTAAAGCGCATCCAAGGGTACTAATTATAAAACCAAGGTATAGCGCTAACAATGCCGTCTTTCGGTCAAACCTGTCAATAAAGAATGACCCCACAAAACCAAATATACCGGCACTTGCAGCATAAGCGGCGACTAAAAGAGAGAATTGTTTATTATTGATATGCAATACAGACTGCAATACAGGATTCATTGGCATCATGATTACAAAGTCCATGATGTGGGTGAAATTGATAGCCGCTAATACAAATAACAACAGCTTCTCACCTTTTCGATTTTCTGATTGATTTTCCAAGGGAAATAATTTCAGGAAAAATAATCAATAAAAATTAAGACAGAAAAATCCTCTCTCTATCTATTTATTACATTTTTTTCTGACTTTAATCTTTCCTGATCCCTGGCAACTGATACAAGCAATGTGCACTATCCCCTTTCCCTTGCACTGACCGCAATTTCCGAATCCCGACCCTTCACATTTACTGCACTTATGGAAAGAGTCTCCATAACTTTTACTTTCACGATTCACTCCGCTACCTTTACAAACAGTACATAAAATCTTCCCCTTTCCCCTGCAATTAGGACAAGGAGCCTCTTCATCTCCACTACCAAAGCACATGTCACATAATTCAACAGCTTCATAATATCCAGATTCATGACAATGAGCATCTTTAATGTATTGCTGTGCCTCAGTATAAAACTCGCCTTTTTTACCTGTTAAGCTCAGGTATTTTTCCATTGCTGTAATACTTCCTTTATAATTGCCAACTCCAAACTGAGTTATTCCATAAAGGTATACTGTCTCATCCGGCAATACGCTTTTGGTATCAAAAACTTTTTTAATAGTCCTTTCAGCCTCAATAAAATTATTTCTGGAAATTAAAATCTTAGCTTCTTGCAGATAAACAGTTATTAATGAATCCGTCTTATTTTGGGCAAATAGATTTAAAGAAAGTAAATTAATAAAAATTATAAAAAACCATTTTTTCATTCAAACCACACCTATTTTTTTTGTCAATTCTAACTAAATTGAAACCTTTACAGAATCAAAACCGGAAAAAGGATATTTTTATTATTATTTAAAAATTGTTTTCCCTTAATTAATACAAAATAATGAAAATAAAGTTGCTTGTCGTAGGAAAAACAGAAGAAGATTTCATGAATGAAGGAATTGACAAGTATATCTCCAGATTAAAACATTACATATCTTTTGAATTTATCACTATACCTGATGTAAAGGGAGGCTCTAAATTAACCACTCTTAAACTAAAGGAAGAGGAAGGAAAACTTATATTGGCAAAAGTTACGGCTGGGGACCAACTCATATTACTCGATGAGAAAGGAAAAGATTTCAGCTCAAGAGAGTTCTCGGGATTTATTCAGAAAAAAATGAACTCGGGCGCTCAGGCTTTAATCTTCGTAATTGGCGGGGCTTTTGGATTTTCGGATGAAGTGTATGAAAAGGCTAAAGACCAGATATCTTTATCCAAAATGACTTTCTCACATCAAATGGTGAGATTGTTTTTTACTGAACAATTATACCGGGCTTTTACAATTTTAAAGGGAGAGAAATATCATCATGATTAAAGGGCGATATTTAATCTATCCCGGAAGGAACAACCATAATCACGGTTTCCTTTTCAACTTTTACCATACCTGGAGCAGCACCTTTGATTTTCCTCACAAATTTTTTCTGGGTATACATTACAGGACAAAGAGAATCTGTTTTTCTCTTTGAATAAAAAGCAGCAAGGGAAGCTGCACGTTCGATAACTGGGATAGGATAATTCTGTCCCGGTCTCTGCTGAATAATCACATGAGATCCGGCTACATCCTTTGCATGAAGCCAAAGATCATCCTTTTTACCAGTTTTGAATGTCAATTCTTCATTAGCCTTAGCTGATTTTCCAACCAGAATTTTATACCCCAGATAATCATAGGTTTTATAAGGTCCCTCCTGACGCTCTCGTTCTGTCTCTTTTGTTTTAAAATATTTACTCTGATAAGTTTTTAACTCTCTGGAATCCTCAATTTCCCTAACCGTTTCCCTATCTGCATCCAGTTGTTGAATAAGTTCTAATCTTTGCAGAATCAGATTTTCAAGTACTTCTACTTCCTTAAATCTGGATTTAGATTTTTTATATAAAACTTCGGCATTTTTCTGTGGGGACAGTTTTGAATTAAGTTTAATTTCTCTCTCTTCATTTCTGTAAAAATCAAATAATATAGCACTTTCAACCCCTTGTTGTATGGCATGCAAATTTGCCATGATTATATCTGCTGTCTGATCCATTGGGATCCGTTCCTGAATTTCCTTGAGTCTTTTCTGTAAATCAGACACTACTGCTTTGGAATGTTTTAACCTTCGTTCAATATCCCTATAGAGCTCCTCCTTGGTTGTATGAATATGAAGGTCCTTTATGTATTGCCGATAAAAGGAATTTATTGCCTTTATGGGATTATCATATTTTTCAAGGAATCTATTTTCTGGCAAAACACTAATTGCCGGCTTGCCTTTTTTATCGGTAATAATATAAAAATCAGGGTTTTCAAAATATGAAAGCAAAGAAGTAAGGTTACTCCATTTGTCTTCAAGCAACATTGCTTCATACCCCTTTTGCTCTAACCACGCTACCGCTTCTTTTCCTAAAGTTGGAAGGAAATTATTAAGATTTCCATTTACTTCATTAAATTTTGTAAGGGAAAGGTCCAGCGATCTGTTCAGGTTTTGAAGAGATAAATCTAAATCCAGTTTCAGATTATTTTTAAAGATTTTTACAACCTTATCAAGATCAAACAAAATGACATTGGCTCGGTTGCCAAACAGTTTAAAAACAAGAGATTTACCCGATTCCAAAGAAAATACAATACATCTTTCGTTCAATGCAGTATCAACTTTGACCACTTTCAAACCTAATATATCCTGAAAAAGTGTGACTGAATTCTGTCTGGCCCTTTTGAAGTCATCCGGGAAAAATAAACATGAAAAAGTATTATGAAAATGAGCCTGAATAAAAAACTCTTTTTCCTCTTTCTGAAAGACAACAATAAGCTCTTCTTTTTGTTGACTGAAACAATCTGCTACTTCAAACCCTTGTAAAAACTGAAGAGCCGATGACAATTGGGAAATAAAAAAGTAGTTATTATGCACTTTAATGATTTGGATAAGTAGTAAAAATAAAAAGATTCCGGATTAACCGGAACCTTTTATTGATTATCATATTTTCTCAGCAAATAGTCTGCAGAATAAACACCTGATCCATAAAACAGAAAGAAAACGAGTAATAGCAGTACAAGTATTGAGATCAACAATTCCGAGTGTATTGTAATCACATAATTTCTTGCATTAAATATTATCGCTCCTATCAATATAGGCAACTGAAATAGTACAGCAACTCTGGTAATTGTACCCATGGCGATCAGTACTCCGCCCGTAAGGTGCATTAATGCAATATAATGAGCAATTACTACAGCTCCGAATTCCATATTACTTGTAGAGATAATATTCTGCAAAGCAGTGGTGTCAGAAATAAATAAAATTCCTTTTACCATCAGATATATCCCTAAAAGCACTCTTAATCCCGCTACTATCAATGAATCTCGATGTATTTCTTTCCAGGAGTAAGCTTTTTGTATTAAATCCATATGGTCCTCCTTTTATATTATGAACAATACAGCTTAAATCTAAGTTTTTCGGAATGAAATTTTACACTATTTTTTTACCCGTTACGTATATATGGAAATGATTTACTTCAGGTTATTCTATTCTAATAAGAAGCTTCTCTTCGTTGCTATACTTCTCACATTTTTTGCAGGCTTCGGAAAGACTTTTCTTTTTTCTTTATACATACCTGACATGATCCAGGAGTTCCAGCTGAGTACTACTGGCTTTGCTCTTATATATTCCGTAGCAACCATTACCAGCGGGATTTTGGTTTTCTATCTTGGTAAACTTATAGATCAGACAAAAATATTTACCTATACACTATGGGTAGCGATCGGGCTAGTCATTTCCTGTTGTTTACTTTCCTTTTCATATAATCTCGTGTTCCTTTTTATTGCAGTATTAGGTATGCGACTTTCAGGACAAGGACTTATGAACCATACCTCCTTAACGATCATAAGTCAGAGATTTAAAAGATGCAGAGGAAAAGCCTTAAGCCTGGCCATTATAGGTACACCATTAGGAGAAGCCATTCTCCCCTTGGTTGTAGCCTGGGGGGTTCATCACTATGGATGGAGACCAGCGATATTTTATAGTTCAATGGTTCTGGCACTGGTTCTTATTCCGGCTATTTTTCTTCTAAAACAAAAAAATAAGGTATTTGAAAAATTCCCCGGCACTAAACCTAAAGTAAAACCTCAACTTTCCAACAAGAAATGGACAATTAAAAAACTATTCAAAGATCAGAGATTCTATATTGTTGCATTTCCGGTGTTTCTATTAGCATTTCTGGTCACAACATTGATGTTTTTCCTTGTTCCGATAGCGAAAAGTAAAAACTGTTCACCAGAACTTATTGCCTTTGCTTTTCCATTCTTTGCTTCGGGTAATTTTATCTCTACTTTTTTTACAGGTAATATTCTGGATAAAATAAGTAGCACCAAAATTTTCCCATACTTTTTATGGCCATTTGCAATGTGCATTATTACTTTATTATATATCAATCATCCTTATGCAATATTTGCAGCAATGTTCTTTGCCGGAGTTTCTGTAGGATCAGGAATAACACTTGAATCATGTATAATTGCAGAAATATATGGATTAAAATCTCTTGCTAATCTTAAATCCGTATTTACTTCAGTCAATATATTAAGTACAGCAATTGGTCCTTTAATTACAGGGATTTTATTAGATATAGGCATTACATTCCACTTAATTTTCTCAGTATTAATATTATTGATTGGTCTGGCTTCTCTTCTCAGCTTCAAACTTCAGGATGAAAAGATTCAATTGTCTTTCAGCAAATTTGCTCCGATCAAAACGGTGAAGAAACTATTAATTCACAAATAAAATTCCCATCAAAACTTTGTTTTGAAAAGTTCATCTGTTTTTTCCTCCTCATGGAAATTGGTGAAATATTTACTGATCTTTCAGTCATCAAGAGTTCCATAAAGCTTTCATATATTGTTAAAAAAATATATTTTGTGCCAGTCTGAAAGTATTGCAGTGTGCTTCAATAATATCTTTAAGGTTTTCTGAATATCCTCCCCCCATGCTTATGGTCAGAGGAATATTATTTCGTTTGCAAAGATCAAGCACCATAAAATCTCTTTGCTTACAACCTTCTCTGGAGAGCCCTAATTTCCCCAGCTTATCAGAGGATAGCACGTCTACACCAGATTGATAAAATATGAAATCAGGTTGGACTTTTTCCAATAAGGAATTTAGTGTGATATCCAATATCTTCAGATATTCTTTATCTCCTGTCTTATCTGGTAAAGGAATATCAAGGTCCGATTTTTCTTTTTTCGCAGGAAAATTATTGGCGCCATGCATACTAAAGGTAAATACCTCATTTTTATTTCTGAAAATCTCAGCAGTCCCATCCCCCTGGTGGACATCAAGATCTATTATAAGTACCTTTGTGGCAAGTTTTCGAGCTATTAAAATATTAGCACTAATGGCATTATCATTCAAAAGGCAAAATCCTTCCCCTTTATCGGTATAAGCATGATGTGTCCCACCTGCGACATTCATTCCAATACCATATTTTTTCGCAAACATTGATGCTTCAAAAGTCCCTCCCATAATGACTACTTCTCTATCAATAAGTTCCTTACTTAACGGGAACCCGGTTTTTCTTATTTCTGCCGGAGACAATTCAAGATATTTCAGTTTATGCCAATACTCAAGAGTGTGAGTCAAAAGGATATTTTCCTCACTTAAAAAAGCGGGCTGGAATAAATTTCCCGGTCTAATTGTTCCTTCATAAAGTAATTGTTCAGGAATTAAATCATATTTAATCATAGGGAACCTATGTCCTTCAGGAAGGGGATGATTAAACTCTTTTGACCAGGCTATTTTCAGCAAAATTGGAGATTGTATTGGTTATAATTACAAGTTGCAAAATAAAATTAATCAGCAAATTTTCCATTCTAGGACAACAAATTACATTGAATCATGTTATTGGTATACATTTTTAAAATGATTAAAAAACTTTAATTATACTTTTATGAAAAAATCAAGATATTTAAGACAGGTACAGGGACACATCAATAAGGCTGTTAGAAAAATCAGGATGTCCCAACGTGAGAAAAGAAATCTGATTTCCAAAGAAGAGATACTTATTGAAAAACTTACTGATAGATTAGGTAAAACACCTGAAGAAGTAAAAGATATGATCAGTGATGGTTTGATGGAAATATTGACAATGGTTCCTATATCCGAACCTGTAAGCAAATAAATTACAAAAATAAACCTAAAAGTGCTGAGGTAATTGGTTCCCTCAGCACTTTCTATTTTATCCTCAAGCTGTCAAGTTTTTTTTGATATAGGATGGCGTTTTTCTTATGTTCTTCGAATGTCTCTGCAAACACATGACATCCGGACATATCATCTTTAGCACAAAAATAAATGAATCGATGAGGCACAAAGTTAAGCACAGAATCTATAACATATAATGGTATTGTGCTGATTGGCCCTGGGGGCAAACCTTTGTTTCTATAAGTATTATATTTAGATTTTACCTGCTTGTGCTTGTTAAAGACTCTCCGTATGTTAAATCTATTATGAGCAAATACAACAGTAGGATCCGATTCCAGCCTCATATTATTATTCAATCTGTTAATATAGAGACCAGCAATCATCGGCATTTCTTCTTTTAGTTTTGATTCAGAGTAAACAATAGAAGATAAGATCACAACTTCTTCAGGCAATAATCCTGCAGCCTCCGCTTTCTCTGCCCTCCAGTTATTCCAGAATTGCTCATACCTGCTGTAAGCAAAATCTATTAATTGATAGCTGTTACATGTTTTGTAGACCTTTAATTCACCAGGTAAAAATACACTGTAAAATGCTTCATTATCCAATCCAGAAAGCTCTTTTAAATATAATGAATCCTTAAGGGCTGCTTTTAATGAATCTGCTTCAACTCCTATTTCCTTCGCCAAAAGATTAATTAATTTCTTGCGACTTCTTATTACTGGAATATCTATTGTCATCGCTTCTTTTGCAGGTTTTCCTTTCAGATAAAAAAGAATCTGAAGGTTATTCCAGCCTTTTTTGAATTCATAAAGTCCTTCATCAGCATTTACATCAAACAGAGTTGCTGCCAGCTTGAAAGTTAAGGATGATTTTAATACATTTTCCTCATTAAGTAAATCTGCCAGGTAATGTGAAGATGCCCTGCCTGGAAGATAGTAATAGAATTTTTCAGAACGGGATTTGAAATTCGGGAAAAGGAAAACATAATATAAAGCCAGAATTGCTAAAGCCAGAGTTCCCCAGGCATACCATCTTATTGGCATTCCCGGAGTCTCTGCCTTGTAGGTTCTTTTTATCTTTTTCTTCTTTGCCATTAATCAATAAACAGCAATCAGGTATTTTTTGCAGATGCAGTTTTCGAGCTGCCTTTTGCAGTTTTTTTCTCTTTAAATCTGGTATTTAACAATGCCGCAACCAAGCCTGTCCAACCAGTCTGGTGAGATGCACCGATCCCTCTTCCATTATCGCCATGGAAGTACTCATAGAACAGGATATAATCTTTAAAATGTGGATCTTTGCTGAATTTTTCATCTGCACCATAAACTGGACGATCTCCGTCTTCGTCCCTTTGAAATATTTTTACAAGACGGCGGCTTATCTCTTCAGCAACTTCCTTTAAGTTCATCATTACTCCTGAACCAGTAGGGCATTCAACCTGCACTTCATCTCCATAGTAATTGTAAAATTTCATCAGCGATTCAATAATAAGATAGTTTACAGGAAACCATATTGGACCTCTCCAGTTAGAATTTCCTCCAAACATTCCACTTTCCGATTCGCCAGGGTTATAGGTAACGCTATAAACATGGTCTTTAGTCGGAAATTCATATGGATTATCTTTATGGAATTTTGAAAGCGCTCTGATCCCATAGTCACTAAGGAATTCATTAGGATCAAGCATTCTCTTAAGAATTGCTTTCAACTTATTTTGTCTAATAAGAGAAAATCTTCTTCTGATACCTTCATGCTCTATCTCTCTTCTTGAAACCAGTTTAGCCAGTTCAGGTCTGTAATTTAGAAACCATTCTAGTCTTCTGCTGAAATGAGGAAACTTTTCAATTATTTCAGGCTCCAGAGTTTCAACCGCAAATATCGGAATCAAGCCAACCATAGACCTAATCTTCATAGGTATGAATTGTCCGTTATGGAGGTTCAGCACATCATAGAAAAACTCGTCACCTTCATCCCAAAGACTATACTTAGAACCATTCAGATTTACGATGGCACCCGTAATGTAAAGGAAATGCTCAAGAAACTTTGAGGCAGTATCTTCATAAGAAGAGTTATTCTTACTCAGCTCAAGAGAAATTCTAAGCATATTTAGAGAATACATAGCCATCCAGCTGGTAGCATCCGCCTGCTCAATCTTACCTCCTGTCGGCAATGGGCTGCTTCTGTCAAAGACTCCGATATTATCCAAGCCTAAGAAGCCTCCTTCAAATATGTTATGTCCTTCACTGTCCTTGCGGTTTACCCACCAGGTGAAGTTGAGCATAAGCTTATGAAATACTCTTTCAAGATAATTTATGTCTCCTTTCCCGAAGAAATCCCTTTCTATCTCATAGACTCTCCAACAAGCCCAGGCATGCACAGGAGGGTTAACGTCATTAAAGCTCCATTCATAAGCAGGTATTTGACCATTAGGATGCATATACCATTCTCTTAACAAAAGAATCAATTGACGTTTGGCAAAGTCAGGATCCACCATTGCAATAGTAATGCAATGAAATGCGAGATCCCAGGCTGCATACCATGGATACTCCCATTTATCAGGCATGGAAATTATTTCCATGTTATTCAAATGGGTCCAGTCTTTATTTCTGCCATGTAGCCTTTCGGGCGGTGGAGTTGATCCAGGATCACCTTTCAACCACAAGGATACATCGAAATAATAAAACTGTTTGGAAATAAGGGTTCCAGCGAAAGCCTGTCGCTGGATACTTTTTAAGTCAGGATCAGTAATGCCTTCTGCAAGTTCATCATAAAAGACATCAGCTTCTTTAATTCTTGATCTGAATATGAATTCAAAATCTTCAAACGCATCCTGAATAGGTTGATCACTGAGTCTTAGTCGGATTTCTTTAGATTGCCCTGGTTCTATGGTCAGTGCGTATCGCAATGCCGCCTTAGTGCCAGTTAATTCTGGATTTACGGTAGGTTTTCCATTTACGACATGGAAATTAATTCCGTCTTTCCAATATCCTTCAGTCGGAGGATGACCATAAACCAACTCATGATTGGTTTCATTATCACAAAATAGCAAATCAGGTTTACCTTCGTAATAAAGATTATATAATCCCCAGTCTTTATGCTCAACTAGTAGTGATTTATTTTTACCGGCAGAAATTGCAGGTCTGTAAGGATCTTCTAAAAATGACCAGAAATTTCTGAACCAGATAGTTGGTATCAGATGAATTGTAGATGTTTCCGGGCCTCTATTATAAACTGTTATACGAATGCACATATCTTCCATATCTGCCTTGGCATATTCAGTAAATACATCAAAATACCTGTCCTCATCAAACACTCCGGTATCCATCAATTCATATTCGGGATCCAGCTTTCCTCTAACTTTATTTTCAAGTATTAAATTAGAGTATGGAAATTCAGCTTGAGGGTATTTGTATAAAAATTTCATGTATGAATGTGTAGGCGTACTATCAAGGTAATAATAAACCTCTTTTACATCCTCACCATGATTTCCCTGATTTCCTGTAAGACCGAAAAGTTTATCCTTTATGAAAGGGTCTTTTTCGTTCCACATTGCGACTGAAAAACAGACAAGCTGCTTATAGTCGCATATACCTGATATTCCATCCTCTCCCCATCTGTATGCTCTGTGACGTGACTGATCAAATGAAAAATATTCCCATGCTGAACCAAAAGGGCTATAATCTTCTCTTACTGTTCCCCACTGCCTTTCAGATAAATAAGGTCCCCATTTTTTCCACCCGCGATTACTTCTCGTAATATTTACTCTCTCTTTTTCAAAATTTGTCATCCCTCAAAACATTTTTCTTTAAATATAAAAAAAGATTTTAATACTCCTGTTACGATTATGCAAGGAGAGCAGATGATAAATTGCAAGAAAATTATAAATCCGGCTACTATTGGCCTTGATTTTTACTGCAGGTATACTATAGGAATATTGATCAACTTACCGTTTTTGATCTTAATCTTTTTGGAAGGATTATTTTTACAAGTCAATTCCATTTCAAATTCACCGGAAAGTACTTTTTTATTCTCATCGAGTACTTTAATTTTTAATACTCCTGAAAGAGGCTTGTAAAGATTTAAGTTTGCAGGATCAGTATAATGAATAACAACTTGTCTTAATGAGCTTGCACCTAGTTTTATTTCAGCCACTTCGGGCTTTATAAGAAAAAATTTACTGAATCTGTCATTGCTCAATGATAATTGACGGTAACCACCGGTCACTGTTCTCATATAAGCATTAATATTCTTAATTACCATTGGTTTGTCATCAACAGTGCAAACAAATAATGCGGAAGTATCCGCCGCTGTTATTTTTTCACCAGTGATTACTTCTGAATTTCTGAATGAAAAAAGAAAAGGTAAAACTACCAATATGATCAATCTAACAGAAAATTTGTGCATGTGGCAAAAAACGATTTTAATTGAAAAGAATTAAATGTTTGTATAATTACTATTTTTTATTAAAAAAGTCACACAAAAATAGTAAAAAATCGATAAAAAATTTAACAATTACTAAAAAAAACCCTTTAAATTCTACAAATCAATAACTTAAACTAAAGAGCTGAAAAAATTATATTGAATAAAAATTCGATTCTGAAATACTGATCATGGGGGAAGTAAATTCCTCTGGCCCCTAATTCGATTGGTGCTACAAAATTAAATAAATGCATATCTCCGGTTAATTCAATTCCGGTGGAATTATAGTATCTTGAAGATCCTTTATTTCTCCCGTCCCCATAGTCATAAAATAATAGCCCCTTTATTCTTTTTAAATAAAGAATTGGCCCGACCTTCCAATCAGGATAACAAAGAGGTAGCCGGTATTCAGCAATAATCCTTGAAAACCTCTGGTTTACCTGGCTAAAATAGCCTCGAGGGTACAATAGGTAGTTTGAAAAAATATAACTACCATTTTCATTGATTTGCCCTCCAAAGTCAAGTCTGAGACTGTGATGTTTTAATATGCCCGGGAATAATAGTGCTGCCTGGCCTACAAAGGAATTTCCATAGTCAAATTTACCAAATGGAGATTGCCGATAGTTCAACCTGAATGTTTGCCCCCATTTTGGCAATAGGTCCCGTGGGGCCATTTTCAAATATCTAAATCCCCTAATGTCATATTCAAAAATATTTCTAACTCCAGTCTTGAAATATGATGGTGTTTCATCATTCCTTACAAAGCTTGAAGTATAATTATATACTGAAGAAGTGATCCCCTGGCCATATTTGCCTCTTGTCAAATTCAATGGTACAGATGCAGACAAAGTAAGTTTGTCTTCCTTAAATTTAAATACAGCGTCATTACCTGTAGTATCCAGCCCAAGCCTCTGCCCTCTTGAGGCTGCAATGGACAAAACAGGAAACCAACCTTTATAAGTAAATGAGCCTTCTGTAGTTCCTGTCCTGTCGCTATAATTGTATAGATAGGCCAATTTGCTAATCGCTGTGCTCAATTTATTTTGAGAAAATACTGTTATACCAGAATTTACTTCATAGGTATTAGCATTAATATATAACGGAGCCCAGCTATGCAGATAGAACAAGTGTGTACCTTTTCTATATCTTTTAATTGTCAATCCTTCTGCAACTGTATCTTTATTTAAAACTGGTAAAGGAATCCCCAGTTCCTGCTTAGCCAATTCAGGATAAAGCTTTACTGATTGATCTTTAATATCACTCAAACTTATCCAATTTGCAGTATCAAGAGGAATACGAGATATCTGATACCCATTTGCTGTGTAGCTTGAAAACAATAATGTATCCTGGCTTCTATTTAAACAAGGATCAAATGCTCCATATTTTACTGATGTAACCTGATACACCGATGAATCTTTAAAACGAAAAGCATAAATATTGTCAATACCTGAATATACACTTCTGAAAAAAACATGATCTGATGAGGCAACGGGTTGCGATATATCCATATATCCGGACCTAAAAATTGTTTTGAATTCAGCCTTACTGATTGAAATTTCATCAATCCTTTTGCCATCATCATCCAACATAATTGTATAGAGTTTGCTCCCTTCACTGTCCCATGCAGGCATTATCGGGTAATCGTTTTCTGGATGAAATATTTCTTTTAAAAGCCTGCCTGATTTGGTTTCAAAAACAGAGATACAATACCTTCCATTACCTTTTGATTCAACAGCAGCGATCATACTTCCATCCTTCGAGAAAGCAGGTGCAAAGAGATGTTTTTTCCGAGTGAGTTTTATTCTTTGATTTATTCTTTTATCAGCATTAAAAACTATGAGATTGGAATAAATTCTATTACTCCATCTTTTATCAAAACCATACTCAGCCCATACAATTTTATTATGAGAAGCAGAAAGCATCCGAGGATTAAAATAACCTGGGACAAATATGGTTTTCTCTTTATTCCCAGGCCCTGTCAAAACATATTGCTGAATATCTCCAAGACCAGACTTTAGAGCTATAACCTTTCCATCAGATAGGTATTGAGGAAAACGGTAGCTTGTAAAAGTTTTGGTGTCATTAAAATGTATTGTATCTACCCTAGTTGAAAATGTGGTCGAATCTTGTTGAAGTCTCCAATCATTACGCAAAAAATACATGCAGGAATCATAAAGCTTCCACTTAGATAGTCCTGTAGATCTTTTAATTCCCTGATTGAATGGCATGGGGTTATAAGGTCTTCTGGCTGCATTGTCCACTGATTTGCTCCATACTTCAGAAGGATATCTGTTTCTTGTATATCCTACAAGCTGGTATCCCAGATAATAATAATTTGGTACAAAATCGCGGAATGACCCGAAATATGCTTTTTCATAGCTGTAAATTTTTCTTTGCAGTACCTGTGTTCTCAAAGGCATTGTAAATTCAGGCAACCTGCCTCTTCCAGTATGAGACAAAGCGGTTTCTGTAACCACAGCATCCCCTTCCAGAAACCAGAGAGGCAGATAAAGACCAGCAACAGCGCCAATCGCCTGCTGCCCAAGCAGGAAATATAAAATCTTTGTAAGTCCCTGATTAAGTTTATCGAGCTGTACAACATGCCGGAACTCATGTATTACAAGCTGATCTATCCAGTTTTGCGGATAAATATCCTGATCAGGAATTGTATAAAATTCTACCCTCTTTGGTGCCCAAACTACAAACGCATTAGATACGCTTGACTGTGGATGAAGAATTACTGATATCTTTTTAGGTTCATGATGGAGACTGTAAGATACATACAGATAAACCTTCTCCAAAGACCTGGAGGCTCTTATCGCCTCTTCTTCTATTTCAACGGGATAAATTATCTGAAAATTCTTTGTAACTATTTGTTTCCACCTGAGCCGTGAAGGGTCCTGCCCAGTTTCTACATATTGAGAATAGGCAGTATTAAAAATTATTATAAAGAAAAAAAATAAAAGTATAACGATTCTCTGGAATGCGTTATTTTTCCTCATTGTCTTCAGGTGCCTCCTCCAGCAAGTTCATTTTAACCACCAATACACTCTGTTTGGATTTTTTCAAAATTGATATTTCGTATCTTTCAAATTTAATCTTTTCATTGAGATCCGGGATTCTTCCGAAGACCTTATTTACAAGACCTGCAACTGTATCATAATCTCCGCTTTTAGGCAATGGAACAGGTAAATATTCATTTACATCTTCTATTGTAGAAAGAGCATTGACGACAAATTCTTCTTCATTGGTTTTTTCCACAAAAGGAGCTTCTTCATCATGCTCATCCTGAATTTCACCTACAAGTTCTTCCAGAATATCCTCAATGGTTACAATACCGGCAACACCTCCAAACTCATCGGTAACTATAGCCATGTGAAGATGCTTTTCCTGCAATTCTTTTAAAAGTTCACTGATCTTTTTTGTCTGAGGCACAAAATAAGGAGGATTTATAACCTTCTGAAGGTCTATATCTTCCTTTTTGTTGATCATTTTGAGCAGGTCTTTTGTATAGACAAGACCAATGATATTATCTATAGTTTCCCGATAAACAGGCATCCTTGAATAACCTTCATTAATGACCTTATCCAAAATCTCTTCAGGAGAAGTGTCTTCATCAATTGCATTAATACTAGTCCTTGGCACCATTATTTGCCTGGCCGTAATAAGGTTAAAGCTGAACACATTTTTAATCAGCTCATGAGCGCTCGGCTGTATTGCACCGGAAACTTTCCCCTGATCCAGAATCAATTGAAGCTCTTCAGCAGAGTGAATTTCATGAATATCAGACATGCTGATGCCTAACATTCTTAAAATAAGAGAAGCAAACCCATTTAATATCCAGATCAGCGGTTTAAATAAAATATAAAAAAACCTTAAAGGATAAGATACAGATAGTGTAGTTTCTTCGGGTTTCTGAATTGCAATGGATTTAGGGGCAAGTTCACCGAAAACAATGTGTAAAATAGTAATAATTGCAAATGCAATCGGAAGAGCAATTTTATGAGCCAGGTCCACGTTAGGTTCATAACCCAGGAATTCAATTATATTGAGAATAATTCTCGTAACAACGCTCTCACCAATCCAACCGAGTCCAAGACTTGCAAGGGTAATTCCAAGCTGAGTGGCAGAAAGATAACCATCCAGGTTTTTGAGAATATTTAAGGAGAGGTCCGCTGTTTTATTTCCTCCAGCTGCCTTTACTTCCAATTGAGAAGACCTGACTTTAACAATTGCAAATTCAGCGGCTACGAAAAAACCGTTTAAAAAAACAAGTAATAAGGTATAGAAAACATCTAATAGCATAAATGAATAGAGAACGATATTTAGTACATATCCATCCTCTGACGACCCATCTCAAATAAGGGAGTCGGAATACAAAAATATGTATATATAAATTATCCCAGAATAAATTCGTGAATTATTTATTATCTGAAACTATTTAGGATTTTTTCCTGTAATAAGAGGTGTGCCAAAAATTTGTGCAAAATGTTTTTTTGTGAAAGAAATTGTATAATTTTACGCTGTATCTTATGAAGAATAAAACTATTGTAGATCTTGTTTTTTTCATAAACATCAACAAAATCTCGTTACTAGTTACAATCTGTCCTTTAAGAATTACAATTTCATTCGACAAAATGAGATTAAAACCAATTAAAAAAGAAGTATGAAGGAAGAAATATTATCCAGTCCTTATTTCCCAATTGCAATTCAATTTCTGGTCGCCGCTGGATTCGTCAGCGTCAGTCTCCTAGCCAGCTACATTCTTGGTCCCAAAATAACTACCAAACATAAAACCGAAACATTTGAAAGTGGAATTGACTCTGTCGGCAACGCCAGAATGCAATTTTCCATTAAATATTTTCTGGTTGCTACACTCTTCGTCCTATTCGATGTTGAAGTTATCTTCTTCTACCCTTGGGCTGTAAATTTCAAAGAATTTGCTCAAAAAGGAATCGACGATTTTCTTAAAATGTTACTTTTCATGGGTGCATTTATTATAGGCTTTGTCTATATAATAAAGAAAGGTGCCCTTGAATGGGATTAAATTATCAACATTAGAATTATTCTAAATTATGGCAAATATAGTTCATCCACCTGCCGGTTTTGACGGACCAGGCTTCTTTGCTACCAGCTTAGATAAAGCTGTTGGCCTTGCCAGAAAGCATTCTGTATGGCCTTTACCATTTGCAACTTCTTGTTGCGGTATTGAATTCATGGCTACCATGGGCTCTCACTACGATATTGCAAGATTCGGCGCTGAAAGACCTAGCTTTTCGCCAAGACAGGCAGACCTTCTGATGGTGATGGGAACAATCGCGAAAAAGATGGGACCAATCGTACGCCAGGTATATGAACAAATGGCTGAACCAAAATGGGTAATGGCTGTTGGTGCATGTGCTTCAAGCGGTGGAATATTTGATACTTACAGTGTACTTCAGGGAATAGATAAAATTATCCCTGTAGACGTTTATGTTCCAGGATGCCCTCCAAGACCTGAACAGATACTTGACGGACTTATGAAAATACAGGAGCTGGTGGAAAATGAACCACTTAACAGAAGAAATACTCCTGAATACAAACAATTACTGGCTTCTTACGGAATAGAATAATGGAAGAACTAACCCACCAGAGGATACAGGAAAAACTTACTGAAAAGTTCGGTGACGCCATCATCAAGGTAGAAGAACCATACAATTTACTTACCATAACAATTAAGAGAGAATCTTTACTTGATATTCTCAGATTTCTCTATAACGATCAGGAACTTGAATTCCAGTTTCTGACAGATATTACGGGAGTTCACTTCACAGCACCAGAAGAAGTTCTGGGGGCTGTTTATCATTTGCATAACTTACCTAAAAATAAAAGAATCCGTTTAAAGGCTTTTTTTCCGAAAAATGATCCTGTAATTGATTCTGCTACTCCGGTTTTCTCAGGTGCAAACTGGATGGAAAGAGAAACCTATGACTTTTTTGGTATCCAGTTTAAAGGACATCCAAATCTGAAAAGAATTTTAAATGTTGATGATCTGGGCTATTTTCCTTTGAGAAAAGAATATGCATTAGAAGATTCAACGAGAACGGATAAAGACGATTCCTTGTTTGGCAGATAACAGTTATGCTTACACAACCTAACAACACTAATACTCAAGTTACAGACCAGAGTGAACTGACTACACTGAATCTCGGGCCTACTCACCCGGCAACTCACGGTGTATTTCAGAATATTCTAAAGATGGATGGAGAAAAAATTGTTTCTTCGGAATCAACAATCGGTTACATCCACCGTGCTTTTGAAAAACTGGCAGAAAGAAGACCATTCTATCAGATTACTCCCCTCACCGATCGTCTTAACTATTGCTCCGCTCCTATCAATAATATGGGCTGGCATATGACTGTTGAGAAATTAATTGGTGTTGAAGTTCCTAAAAGAGTTGAATACCTGAGAGTAATCATCATGGAGCTTTCAAGAATAGCAGATCACCTTATCTGCAACAGTATTCTCGGGGTTGACTCAGGCGCTTATTCAGGCTTCCTTTATGTAATGCAGCAAAGGGAGAAAATATATGAGATATTTGAAGAGATCTGCGGAGCAAGACTTACCACAAACATTGGTCGTATCGGAGGTTTGGAAAGAGATTTCACCCCTGCTGCCTTTGCTAAAATAAATACACTACTTGAGGAATTCCCAATAGTATGGAAAGAAATGGAAAATCTGTTTAACCGTAACAGAATTTTCATGGACAGAACCATAGGTGTGGGAGCTATTTCTGCCGAAAGAGCATTAAATTATGGATTCACAGGTCCAAATTTAAGAGCTGCAGGCGTTGACTATGATGTAAGAGTAATGAATCCTTATTCTTCATATCAGGATTTTGACTTCGAAATACCAATAGGAACAAACGGTGATACCTATGACCGTTTTATGGTAAGAAACGAAGAAGTTTGGCAAAGCCTTAGCATCATTCGTCAAGCACTGGAAAAGCTACCTTCAGGTCCTTACCATGCAGAAGTTCCGGATATCTATCTTCCTCCTAAAGAAGAAGTATACTCCAACATGGAAGCTTTAATTTATCATTTCAAAATTGTAATGGGAGAAATTGAAGTACCTAAAGGAGAAATTTACCATAGCATTGAAGGGGCAAACGGAGAACTAGGTTTTTATCTGATCAGTGACGGAGGTAGAATGCCATACAGACTGCACTTCAGAAGACCTGGATTCATATACTATCAGGCTTATGAAGAACTGATAAAAGGAGCAACAATCTCTGATGCTGTCTTAACTATGAGTAGCCTTAACCTGATTGCAGGTGAAATGGATGCCTGATTTCAATAAGATTTTATAAATTTGAGTTTAATATAAACTGAGTAAAAAGTTTTTGTGCGGTTTTCCTTCGACAAAAACTAAGTGCCTACAGCAAATACAATGGGAACAGTACAATCAGAAATCAAATTTTCAGAAGAAAAGCTGAAAAAGGTTCAGGAGATCATATCCAGATATCCTGAAGGCAGACAAAAATCTGCATTACTTCCTATTCTCCATCTTGCACAGAGAGAGTTTGACGGATGGCTTTCAGTTCCTGTAATGGATTATGTAGCCTCTCTGTTGAACATTAAACCAATCGAGGTTTATGAGGTGGCAACATTTTATACAATGTTTAACCTGAAGCCTGTTGGTAAATGCCTTATAGAGTTTTGTAGAACAGGTCCTTGTATGCATAACAGAGCTGATCAGATTATTGAATATACAGAAAAGAAACTTGGAATAAAAGTCGGAGAAACAACTCCTGACAATAAGTTCTCTTTGAAAGCCGTTGAGTGTCTTGGCGCTTGCGGATATGCTCCAATGGCTCAGATCGGTAAGTTCTACTATGAACATCTTACCGAAGAAAAGATGGACAAAATTATTGCAAGACTAGGACAAGATTTTAATCCTGATAATAAATACGAGATCTAATGGCCAGGAAATTATTATTAGAAAATATAAACGTTCCGGGGATTAAATCCTTTGACGTTTACAGAGCCAAGGGTGGTTATCGCTCAGTTGAAAAAGCTCTGAAAACCATGTCTCCTGACGACGTGATGGAAGAAGTGAAGAAATCAGGCCTAAGAGGACGTGGTGGCGCCGGTTTCCCTACCGGTATGAAATGGAGTTTCCTGGACAGAAAATCAGATAAACCAAGATATCTGGTATGCAATGCTGATGAAAGTGAGCCAGGTACATTCAAGGATAGATTTTTAATGGAATACATCCCTCACCTTCTTATTGAAGGTTTAATAGTTTCCAGTTATTCCTTAGGTTCAAATACAACTTACATTTACATCCGTGGCGAATACAGATGGATTGTAGACATTCTTGAGCATGCGATTGCTGAAGCAAAACACAATGGCTTCCTTGGAAAAAATATTCTTGGCTCAGGATACGATCTTGAAATTTATGTACAGCCAGGTGGTGGTGCTTATATCTGTGGTGAAGAAACCGCTTTGATTGAGTCACTTGAAGGAAAAAGAGGAAATCCAAGAATGAAACCTCCTTTCCCTGCCATATCTGGACTTTATAACTGCCCTACAGTGGTAAACAATGTGGAAACTCTGGCAACAGTAGTTCCTATCATTAACATGGGGGGGGATGAATATGCTAAAATTGGCGTGGGCAGATCAACAGGCACAAAGCTGATCTCTGCTTGCGGACATATGAATAAACCGGGAGTTTATGAAATCGAATTGGGCTTACCTGTTGACGAATTCCTAAATTCTGATGAGTATTGCGGTGGAATCAGAACTGGCCATACATTGAAAGCGGTTGTACCTGGTGGTTCTTCTGTACCTATTTTACCAGCAGAACTGTTCTACAAAACTAAAGAAGGTGTAGCTAGATTAATGAGCTACGAATCACTTTCTGAAGGAGGCTTTGCAAGTGGTTCTATGCTTGGTTCCGGAGGATTTATTGCCATGGATGAGACCACCTGCATCGTGAGAAATTTGTGGAACTTTACAAGATTCTACCATCATGAATCTTGCGGTCAGTGCAGTCCTTGCAGAGAAGGTACAGGATGGATGGAAAAAGTGTTGCACAGATTAGAACACGGACATGGATCAATGAGTGATATCGACCTTTTGGTTGATATTGCTAAAAAAATTGAGGGAAATACAATCTGTCCGCTTGGAGATGCGGCAGCATGGCCTGTGGCAAGTCACATCAGACACTTCAGAGAGGAGTTTGAGTACCACGTTAAATTTCCTGAAAAAGTAGCACATAGTCCATTTGCACACAGTGCGGATTATAAAAGAGAATTAAATACTGTATTACAATGATTAAGGTAACTATAGATGGTGTTGAAACAGAGGTAGAACCAGGAACCACAATCCTGAATGCTGCCAGACAAATCGGAGGCGATCTTGTACCTCCAGCCATGTGTTATTACTCTAAACTTAAAGGTTCAGGAGGAAAATGCAGAACTTGTCTTGTAAAAGTAGCTGCTGGTTCTGCTAAAGACCCAAGACCTATGCCGAAACTGGTTGCTTCTTGCTCCACTCCTGTTCAGGATGGTATGGTTGTTCAGAACATTACTTCTCCCGAAGTACTTGAAGCAAGAAAAGGTGTTGTGGAATTCTTATTGATAAACCACCCTCTTGATTGCCCAATCTGTGATCAGGCAGGTGAATGTCACCTACAGGATCTTGCTTTTGAGCATGGTTCTGCAAAGACCAGATACGAAGAAGAAAGAAGAACTTTCGATAAAATAGATATTGGTAGTAAGATACAGCTCCACATGACAAGATGTATTCTTTGCTACAGATGTGTCTTCACTGCAAACCAGATCACCAATGAGCGTGTACATGGTATTCTTAACAGAGGAGACGCTGCCGAAATTGGTACCTACATTGAAAACGTAATTGAAAATGATTTTTCAGGAAACGTAATTGATGTTTGCCCTGTCGGAGCTCTTACAGATAAAACATTCCGCTTCAAAAGCAGGGTTTGGTTTGTAAAACCAATGTATGCTCATCGTAACTGCGATAAATGCTGCGGAAAAACAACAGTCTGGATGAAAGGAGATGAAGTATTCAGAGTTACAGGAAGAAAAGATCAGTATGGAGAAGTAGAAGATTTCATTTGCAACGATTGTAGATTTGAGAAAAAATTAGCCAGCGACTGGACTGTAGAAGGACCTGCTCCAATTCAGAGAAATTCTGTTCAGGCTCAAAATAAATATTTACAGGGAATAAAAGTAGATGCACCGAAGAATATAGGTTATGGAAATATTTCTGATAGATAAGATAGTATTAATTGTAGCCGTCTTCGGCATTACACTTTTATTTGCGCTATACAGCACATATGCTGAAAGAAAAGTAGCCGCATTTATTCAGGACAGACTAGGTCCTAACAGAGCTGGAGCTTTCGGTCTTCTTCAGCCACTTGCAGATGGAGTAAAATTCTTTTTAAAAGAAGAGTTTATACCTAAACATGCAGACAAGGCCTTGTTTATTTTAGGTCCGTCTGTATCCATGACAACTGCACTAATGACAAGTGCAGTAATTCCTTGGGGTAATTCACTTGAATTATTTGACAGAGTAATCAGCTTGCAAATCACCGATCTTAACATAGGTATCCTTTATGTATTTGCAGTTGTTTCCATAGGAGTTTATGGAATCATGATCGGAGGATGGGCATCAAACAATAAGTTCTCGCTTCTTGGAGCATTGAGAGCTAGTTCTCAGATGATCAGTTATGAGATTGCAATGGGGTTATCTATCATTGCTCTTATCATGACCACAGGAACATTAAGCATTGGTGAAATCGTACAACAGCAGAATGCACCAATACTCGGTATTTCCGGAGCTTCCTGGAACATTATTTATCAGCCTCTGGGATTCTTAATCTTTTTGATTTGTGCTTTCGCAGAATGTAACAGAACTCCGTTCGACCTTCCTGAATCTGAAAATGAGCTTGTGGGAGGTTATCATACAGAGTATAGCAGTATGAAACTGGGCTTCTTCCTTTTCGCTGAGTATACCAATATGTTCATATCTGCTGCAATTATGAGTTCGCTTTACTTCGGAGGATATAACTTCCCATTCATGGATCAGTTAGGATTACCTCATAATCTTGTAACTATCATGGGAACAATTTTCCTTTTCGCGAAAATTGTACTGTTCATATTCCTATTCATGTGGGTAAGATGGACACTTCCGAGATTCAGATATGATCAATTGATGAGAATGGGCTGGAAAATGCTTATACCATTGGCATTGATCAACATAATTATTACAGGACTTTTAATCATAGTATTAAAATAATCAGTTATGCACTCTTTATCTAACAGATCAAAGGTTGTCGTAAATAAAGAAATGACATTGAAGGAGAAAATGTATCTTCCTGCAATATTTGGTGGGATGATGATCACCATCAAGCACTTCTTTAAAAGAAAACCAACCATTCAATACCCTGAGCAAAAAAGAGAGTTCAGTAAGGTATACAGAGGCAGACACATTCTGAAAAGAGATGAGCAAGGCAGAGAGAACTGCACTGCCTGTGGTCTATGTGCCGTAGCTTGTCCTGCTGAAGCTATTTCAATAGTTGCTGCTGAAAGAAAAAAAGGTGAAGAACATCTGTATCGTGAAGAAAAATACGCTAAGACATACGAAATAAATATGCTTAGATGTATTTTCTGTGGTCTTTGTGAAGAAGCTTGTCCAAAAGATGCAGTATATCTTACAGAAGAGCTTGCACCTGCAAACTTCGACAGGTCGAATTTTATTTTCGGAAAAGATAAACTTGTTCAACCAATAGGAACAAGCGCACATCCTAAAACTTATAAACCTTACAAAAAGTAACAATGGATCAGTTGGTATTTTTGATTTTGTCTATCATTTCGATAGGTGCTGCATTAGCGGTTATATTTTCTAAAAACCCGGTGTATAGTGTATTATTTCTGATATTGACTTTCTTTTCTATAGCAGGCCACTATGTTCTTTTGAATGCAGAATTTCTTTTCATTGTGCATATTATAGTGTATGCGGGAGCAATTTTGGTTCTGTTCCTCTTTGTTATCATGCTATTAAACCTTAACAAAACTAACGATACAGACAAGTCTATGCTACCTAAAATAGCCGGTGCTATTTCTGGAGGGTTATTGTTGATTGTATTGCTTGGAGCTGTTAAAGGTCTTCATCAGGCTGAAGCAGCACAGGTGGTAAATTCAGATATGGGTTCAGTTAAAAATCTGGGCAAAATCCTTTTTGATGAATATTTACTTCCATTTGAAGTTTCATCCACACTATTCCTTTCTGCAATGATCGGAGCTGTGATGTTGGGAAAAAAGAATCTTAAAGATCATTAATAATTGAAATAGCAGATCATGCAAGTTTTATCAAACACAGTTACAAACTACCTTGTTCTTGCAAGTATCCTTTTTGCGATAGGCGTCATGGGGGTTCTTGTACGAAGGAATATCATTATCATATTTATGTCCATCGAGCTGATGCTGAATGCTGTAAACCTTTTGCTTGTGGCATTTTCTGTATTTCATAATGATGCGTCAGGACAGGTATTCGTTTTCTTTATCATGGCAGTTGCAGCAGCTGAAATTACGGTCGGTCTGGCTATTCTTGTAATGATATACAGAAATACAGGATCGGTAGATATAAATTCTCTGAATAAATTAAAGTGGTAGAATAAATAGATAAAAGATGTTACAATTAGCCTGGTTAATACCTGTTTTACCTCTTATTGGATTTTTGATAATTGGTTTAGCTAATAAAAAATTAAACAAAGCCCTTGTAGGAATTGTTGGTTGCGGAAGTATTCTTGGATCCTTCCTTATTGTGCTTTCCCTTTTGATCAATGTATTAAACGGAAGCATTCAATCTGAAACGCTTACTTATTTCAACTGGATTTCAGCAGGTTCACTTGATATAAAGCTTTCATTTCTTATAGATCCGCTTTCTGTTACAATGATGACAATCATTACAGGGGTTGGATTCTTAATCCATTTGTATTCTGCCGGATACATGTCTCATGATGAAGGATTTGCAAGGTATTTCGCTTACCTGAATCTATTTGTTTTCTCCATGTTGATCCTTGTGATGGGCTCTAACTTCCTTGTTCTTTTTGCAGGCTGGGAAGGTGTAGGACTTTGCTCTTATCTCCTTATCGGATTCTGGTTTAAAAACAATGACTATAACAATGCTGCGAAAAAAGCATTCATAATGAACCGTATCGGTGACCTTGGCTTCCTATTAGGAATGCTTTTGATCATCGTTACATTCGGTAGTCTTGAATATAGCGTTGTCTTCGAACAAGCTCAAACTATATTCAAACCAGGTATTGTTCAGCCTGTACTAATAGCAATCACTTTGTTATTATTCCTTGGAGCCACCGGTAAAAGTGCACAAATTCCACTTTATACATGGTTACCTGATGCGATGGCAGGTCCTACTCCGGTTTCAGCGTTAATTCACGCAGCAACCATGGTAACAGCAGGTATTTACATGATTGTAAGATCAAATGTACTTTTCTCATTAGCTCCATTTACTCTTGAAGTAATTCAAATTATCGGTCTTACAACTGCTCTTTTTGCAGCTACAATAGGGCTGGTTCAAAACGATATCAAAAAGGTACTTGCTTATTCTACAGTTAGCCAGTTGGGATATATGTTCTTCGCACTTGGAATGGGAGCTTATTCAACAGCAATATTCCACGTAGCAACTCACGCATTCTTTAAAGCACTTCTTTTCCTTGGAGCTGGTAGCGTAATTCATGCTATGAGTGGCGAGCAGGATATCAGAAGCATGGGCGGACTTTGGAAAAAACTTCCAATTACCTTTGCTACTTTTATCATAGGAACTGTTGCTATTGCGGGCATTCCTCCATTTGCTGGATTTTTCTCTAAAGACGAAATACTGGCTCATGCTTATGAACACTCCCCTATCCTTTGGGCACTTGGAGTTTTAGGTGCCTTAATGACTACATTCTATATGTTCCGTTTGGTTTTCTTAACTTTCTTTGGATCATTCAGAGGTACAGAACATCAGAAATCGCATTTGCATGAGTCTCCGCTTATCATGACTATCCCATTGATGGTACTTGCAGTCCTTTCAGTTGTTGGAGGTTTTGTAGGTGTTCCTGAAGTCCTTGGAGGTCATAACTTTCTTAAATCATTCCTTAGCCCAGTTATAGCGCCGATTAATCAACATGCGGGACATGCACTAAGCCATTCAACAGAATTAATGCTAATGGGTATTTCAGTCGGAGCAGTTTTATTGGTAATTGCAATTACTGCATTAGTTTACATATCCAAAAAAGCAGTTCCGGCTCCTGAGGGATCCAATCTTTCTGCTACTCATAAAATACTCTACAACAAATACTACATCGACGAAATATACAGAGCTCTGGTAGTAAAACCTCTTTACTGGCTTGGAGATATTTTCTACAAAGTGTTTGAGATAAAAATTATTGACAACTTTGTAAATGCATGGGGTAAAGGAGTAGACAAAGGCAGTGCAGCTTTAAGATTTCTACAAAACGGTAGCATCAGTTTCTACATGTTTGCTATGGTTATTGGCATCATATTAATATTGTTCTTTAACACGATTATCAAGTTTTAATGGAAACCAGTATTTTAATTTTTCTACCGCTGGTAGCAGGCTTAATTTCATTCCTGCTTCCTGACAATAGGGCAAAACAATTTGCATTTGCGGCCACATTAGCTGAATTTGCTTATTCTCTGGTTTTACTCTTAAAATTTAATCCTCAAGATACATTGGCTTATGCTACATCAATACCTTGGGTGAAATCAATGGGGATATCATTCAGCGTAGGAATGGACGGAATTAGCATACTTCTGGTAATGCTTACCACCTTTCTTATACCTTTAATCATCCTTTCATCATTCAGAAGATCATTTGCTAACAGCAACTATTTCTATGGGCTTATATTAATTATGCAGTCTGCCCTTGTTGGTGTATTTGTTGCTCGTGATGCATTTCTATTTTATGTATTCTGGGAGCTTGCGCTTATCCCGATCTATTTCATTGCATTGATCTGGGGTGGAGAAAACAGAAAAAAAATCACCTTCAAGTTCTTCGTTTATACATTGGCAGGCAGCCTTTTAATGCTAATTGCTATCATTTATCTGTATTTACAGACTCCAAACAGTTCATTTGACATCAATCAATTCTATGCCGTTGGAAGTACATTAAGTTCAACAGATCAGGCTCTTGTGTTCTTTGCTTTCTTCCTGGCATTTGCTATTAAGATGCCGATATTCCCATTCCATACATGGCAACCTGATACCTATACAGTTACGCCTGTTCAAGGTACAATGCTTCTTTCCGGAATCATGCTAAAGATGGGTATCTATGGAGTTATAAGATGGATTCTTCCCCTTGTACCAGAAGCTGTTCATAATTATGGAATGCCGGCAATTATCCTTAGTGTCATCGGAATTATCTATGCTTCAATTATAGCAATTAAACAAAAAGACTTCAAGAGGCTTATTGCCTATGTTTCAATCGCTCACGTAGGGCTGATTGCAGCGGGAATATTCACGCTTGCGGAAGAAAGTCTTCAGG
This sequence comes from Sporocytophaga myxococcoides, assembly GCF_000775915.1. Lineage (NCBI taxonomy): Bacteria > Pseudomonadati > Bacteroidota > Cytophagia > Cytophagales > Cytophagaceae > Sporocytophaga > Sporocytophaga myxococcoides. Next base: position 801,223 of record NZ_BBLT01000001.1, on the reverse strand, counting down.
GTGGGATTATTCAGATGTTATCCCATGGAATTAATGTTGTAGGATTATTCTTTGTGATTGATGTTCTGTTTGACAGAACCAAAACACTTGAACTATCTTCTTTAGGAGGAATAAGAAATGTTGCTCCTTTCTTTACTGTTACATTTATCATTTTGCTTTTCAGCAGCATTGCACTTCCATTTACAGGAGGTTTTCCTGGTGAGTTCCTTCTTTTCGTCGGAATTTTCCAGTACAATCCATGGATAGCTGCAGTAGCCGGAGTTTCTATAATTCTTGGTGCTGTATATATGTTATCTAGCTTCCAGAAGATTATGCTGGGAGAAACGAACCAGTTAACTTCAGGATTTACAGATCTGTTTACAAGTGAAAAACTGGTATTAATTCCAATTATCATTTTAATATTCTGGATGGGGATATACCCTGAAACATTCCTTGAAATTTCGGAACCAGCAGTTAAAGTATTAATCAAAGGGACAGGGACATCTTTAAGTTTGAAATAACCGATGAAAACATTAATTCTAACAGCATTACTTGGCATAGTTTCAATGTTATCCGAGATCTTCGGATTCAGAAAATACCTTTGGACAATTTTAGTTCTTGGCCTAACTGGAGTATTTTGTGTAAACCTATCTGAGTTAACTTCTGCATATCAGTACTTTCCTAATATGATTGTATTTGATCATTATGCAGGAGTATTTTCCGGTCTGATTATTCTAATGGCTCTTGTTTGGTTTTTTATCTCTAAAGATCAATATGATTCCAATGAATTCAATCAGGCAGATCACTATTCACTGATAATGTTTACCTTAACAGGTACAATTGTACTCGTATCTTTTACCCATCTTGCAATGCTTTTCCTTGGAATTGAAATCCTTTCTATTCCAATGTTTATTCTGGCAGGTAGCAGAAAAAAAGAACTGTCTTCCAACGAGGCTTCTTTAAAATATTTTATAATGGGTGCTTTTGCTACCGGTATTTTATTGTTTGGTATTGCACTTTTGTATGGAGCCACCGGCACATTCAATATTCATGAAATTGCGCTAATCGCGTCAAATAATTCAGGTTCTGTATCTGTCTTATTTTACACAGGTATATTTATGGTTATGATTGGTCTTGCATTCAAAGTTTCTGCAGTACCATTCCACTTCTGGACACCTGATGTTTATGAAGGAGCGCCTCTCGTTATTACTGCCTTCATGGCAACTATTGTAAAAACAGCAGCGTTTGCAGCTTTCTACAGATTATTCAATACTTCGTTTGTTTCATTGCTTCCTCAATGGGGATCTACACTTTCAGTGATTATTATCTTTACCATCTTAACCGGAAATATTTTAGCAGTATATCAGACAAGTGTCAAAAGAATGCTAGCATATTCTGGTATTGCTCAGGCCGGTTACATGCTAATGACTATTCTACTTACCAGGTATGAAAGCCAAGATGCGTTGGTACTTTATACTTCCTCTTATGCACTTTCAACACTTTGTGCATTTGCAGTTTTACATTATGTCATTAAAATAAAAGGCAATGATTCATTTGAATCTTTCAGTGGTCTTGGAAAATCTCATCCTTTACTGGCTGTAATAATGGTTATTTCCATGCTTTCTTTGGCTGGTATTCCACCTGCTGTAGGATTCTTTGCTAAATTTTATCTATTCTCAGCTGTACTTCAGGAAGGCTATTTAGGGTTGGTTATTGTAGCTGTATTAGGTTCTTTAATAAGCGTTTACTATTATTTCAGAGTAATTATTTCAATGTATTCAGGAGAATCTGAAACGGAATCAATACAACTTACTGTTATAAATAAAGCTGTTTTAGTATTAATAGGCTGCATAATAATTTTACTTGGAGTAACTCCTGGCCTATTTATTGATGCTATAAAGTCTTTAACTTAAAGCAGAAGTCTTATCAAATTATTCTTGTAATGGATTCTATACTACACCTCTTCCAGCAACTGATCGATCCCGAGAAACTGATACTGTTTGGAGGTGTAACTTTAATCCTTATAGTTGTATTTGTTGAGAATGGTTTGTTTTTCGGTTTTTTTCTGCCGGGTGACACACTTCTCTTTACAACAGGAATATTCTGTGCTACAGGCATATTGAACACTTCTATTCTCTTTCTACTAGGTACCATATCCCTTGCTGCAGTACTTGGTAATCTTGCAGGATATGCATTTGGAAAAAAAATGGGAGAAGCATTACTTTCCCGAAAAGATTCCCTCCTGTTTAAAAAGAAATACATTATGGCAGCTGAAGCCTTTTTTATAAAATATGGAGGACTGGCTTTAATAATGGGGAGATTCCTCCCTATCATAAGAACATTTGCACCTATATTTGCAGGAGTTGTAAAATTTAACTTTAAAAAGTTTTTTGCCTATAATGTAATAGGTGGATTACTTTGGGTCTTTTCAATGCTTTTACTGGGTTATTTTTTAGGTATAATGTTTCCTCAAATAAAAGAGCACCTTGAATTATTTATAGGAGGAATAGTAGTCATTACGTGGATTCCTGTCATAAAAACTTACCTTTCTGAAAGACGGAAAGTTAAAAAGACTAACGAGCAGATCTGAAAAAAATTTCAAATATTTTACTTTCAATGTCTGTTCTTTTAATTAATTTTATTGAATTTTATTAGGGTATCTGCTGACAAATCAACTTAATGGATAACATTTACTTTTGGATAATCTTTAACATTTGTGTACTGGGCCTTCTGATTCTGGACCTGTTTGTTCTGAATAGAAAAAATGAGACTGTAACTGTTAAATCTGCTTTATGGTGGTCTGCATTTTGGATAGGTCTGGCAATAGCTTTTAATATTTTTGTTTATTTCTGGAAAGGTAAAACCGCTGCATTTGAATTTCTTACAGGGTATCTGATTGAAGAATCTTTAAGCGTAGATAACCTTTTTGTATTCATGCTGATCTTCAATTATTTCAGAGTCCCTGCTGAATATCAAAGAAAGGTTTTGTTTTGGGGAATCATTGGAGCGCTTGTACTAAGAGCTCTATTTATAGTTGTCGGCGTTTCTTTAATCAATCAATTCCACTGGACTGTTTTCGTTTTGGGAGCTTTCTTAGTATTTACCGGAATCAAAATGTTTTTGGGAAGTGATGAAGAAATTAATCCTGAAAAAAATCCCATTATAACTTTAGTAAACAAATTCTTACGAGTAACGAAACAATACCATGGAGATTCTTTTTTCACCAGAATCAACGGGCAGTTGTTTGCTACACCTTTGTTTATTGTAACTCTGGTAGTAGAAACAACGGATATTGTTTTCGCTGCTGATTCAATTCCTGCTATCCTTGCAGTAAGTAAAGATCCTTTCATTGTCTATACTTCAAACGTTTTTGCTCTTTTAGGCCTTAGATCTCTGTACTTTGCTTTAGCTGGTATAATGCAATTATTCCATTACATCCACTACGGCCTCTCCTTAATTTTGATATTCATTGGAGTAAAGCTTGTTGCCGGAGGAGCTGGCTGGTTTGAAATAGATATGAAGTATGCCCTGATGATAGTTGCAGGAATACTGGCTCTTTCAATTCTTTTTTCAATTTGGTTTCCTAAAAAAGATGAAGAGCCTAAAGACAATTCTGTAGAAGCTAATGAAAATAAGTAAGCCTGTTATTACAGGTCTTACCTTACAAAGAGTTTTTCCAACTTGGTTTTAGAATCGGATGATGTGCTATTATTATTAAGGCACCCGATCTCTATCTTCCTCAATACTTTTATTTTAAAATACTGATCTTCACTTTTATATAATCAAAAAATCATTCCTCAAGAATCAAAAGTCTCATCAATTAATATCCTCAAGATTAATTAAGTTGACCTTTCTGTACCAACAAAAGAATTTTTTCCAATTTCGGTAATAAAGACGAAGCAGAGCAATCAAAATTATTTACCATAACAGAAAATGAGTATTCCTTTCCGGTTTCAGGGTTTTTAATGTATCCGGAATAACATAGAACCCTTTTCATACTGCCACTTTTAGCCCTCATATTATTTTCAAGCATAGTACCTTTCCCAACCTTTTTCAAAGTACCATTTACGCCCGCAACTGGAAGTGAGTTATAAAAATCAGAATAATACTTTTCTTTGCTCATTTGCAAAAGTGCATAACTGAATGCTTCAGAAGATGTCCAGTTAAAAGTAGAAAGTCCGCTACCATCGAAAATAATAACTGCAGAAGGATCTATCCCCTTAGAGTTCCAAAATTCCTGCAATGCCTTAATTCCTGCTTTAGTAGAACCTTCATTAAACAACTTTTTACCAATGGTTTTTAATAATGATTCAGCATAAAGATTAAGACTATTAACATTGGTCTCCTTTATTATATCTTTTAGAGGAGAAGAGGTAAAGGTGTGTAGTACTTTCCTTTCTGTTATTGCCTTACCATTAAAAGTATATAAAGAACTTGCCGGAAGAAGAATCTCTATTTTATTTTTTACTAAAGCTTCCTTAATTCCTGATGCCACAAAATATGCAGGGTCTGGCATTGAGCCTTTAATGGAAAAATTCCCTCCTCTAGGAATAGTCCCTGATAAAATTCTCAAACTGGTAAAAGGTGCACCATAAATGTAACCGTTATCGCCGGTTCCTTCAGCTGCAGTTTTAATAGAATTGAGAAATTGAATGTTAGGTACTACCGGATCTGTTCCCAAAACTTCAACTGAATCACCAATTGTTTTTCCTGGTTTGAGTAAAAGCTTATATGTATTCTCATTTACATTTAACCCATAGGCACCTGTACCATAATAATTACCAATATCTGTCCAGATCCAATAGTCAGGGATAGAATTATATTCAAACCACGATGCATCACCTATTATACCACCATTAATCTTTTTGATACCAGCATCAGATAATATTTTACAAACTTTATTGCATACTTCACTCCATGCTTGAGATGAAGAAATTCTGCCACTACCAAATGTGGGATCTCCTTCTCCCCTGATATAAATGTTTCCTTCAAGGATTCCTTTATCAGTAATTTGTCCATCATGTTCAACATATGTTTTAAATGTAAAATCAGATCCAAGTATGTTTAATGCAGCAGCTGTTGTCAGCAACTTTTGATTAGATGCGGGTATCAATAGTTTGGTGCCATTGTAATTAAGGATCGTTTTGGAGGTAGACAATTCATGAGCATAAAAAGAAATACTCCCCCGCTTCAAATCATTTGTCTCTGATAGTTTCTTTAATTCTGTCAATGCACCCTGGCCACATGCAGAGTTTAAAATTAAAAACAAACCAATTGTTAATACTGGAAATATTCTGGCAATCATTTATCTTAACGATTTATTGAGTTAATTCAAACATTTATTAAACAAGTTACAGACTGAAGAGTTTCTCTTTTACCGCATATGGAAAAATCTAACGGACAAATTGAACATAGAAGGCTCTCTTGCCTGATAGACATCAACGGTACTTTTCTTAAGGTTGACGACAGATGCAGAACCATCTTATTAGACGAGGAAATGCAACCATCATCAAACTTTCATAATACCTGTCTGGATAAATATGCTAAACTTTTTACTTCCTTTCTATCTATAGTTGAAAAAAATAATCCAGCTGCAATTATTCTCAGACATAAAAACAACAAAGGCTTTCTGGAGATTGAATGGACAGTTAAATTAAATGATAATGGAAATTCTTTTTCGCTCAACGGCCTGATAAGACCCGACTTTACAGCTACAGAGCTTAAGAATAAAATTCAGGAATATATTTATCCTATTATAATAACTGACACATATCTTAAAATAACTTCATACAATAAAGCATTCGAAAATATAAATCCAGCAGTATCCGGAAGGTTAATAGAGATGGATTTAAAAGAAATATTATTAGACAAAAAAGGTAATTTCCTCTATGAAGATACCTTTTACGCTGGAGATTGTTTCTTCATTCCACTTCAACTAAAGTTCAATGATCATATCTCCGATTATGTAGCATCTATACTTTCTTTGGTGGATAAAAATATCATTACGCTATTTCCAGATGCAAATAGTTCTTTAAAGCAGAATGAGCTAAAGAAGAAAGAAGAAGATATAAATACTTTTATATATAAGGTATCACATGACTTTAAAGGGCCACTTACCAGTTTGAACGGTGTACTTGATATTGCTGCAGATGAATTGAAAGACAGTGCATTCATTCCATTTTTAAACATGATCCGAACATGTTCGGATAAGTTAGAAGCACTTATAACCACCTTGCTCGAGCTATCCAGGGTCCAGGCGACACCAATAGTTGAAGAAGCAATAGATCTTCATCAACTTATTTCCGAGCTAAAAAATGAGATTCAAAAACAAGTACCAGTATTATTCAACAATGTTCAACTTTCCGTTCCAGAAACATTGCCGGTCTTTATCACAGATATAAGAGTATTCAGAATCGCACTAAAGCATTTGTTGCTGAATGCATTTGTATTTCAAAAGAAGACCAGACAGCAGCCAACTATTGAACTTAAGGTAAGTAAAGATAGCTCTGCAATCGTATTCGAAGTAATAGACAATGGGCTTGGAATAGCTGAGAATAAAATGGAAAGAGTATTCGAAATGTTTTACAAAGGATCGGACTATTCAATTGGAACAGGTATGGGGTTGTATCTTGCAAAAGTAGCTGTTCATAGGTTATCGGGAAAGTTGATTCTAACAAGCAAACTAGATGAAGGAACAAGAGCTATCATAAAATTACCTCAGAGTTGAGATTAATACATATTTTTTTCAAGCTTCAACTTTATTTATTTGATATAAAAAGAGGTAATGATAATATATGAATCTTTAAGCTCACATAAACATTATACACGTCAAACGTATTGATATCAAAGGGAAACAGAAGGTCAATAAAAAAAATATAAAATAGTAATAAGTATTTCAGTTAAAAATTTTCACTTGATGAGTAAACTTATAGATAGAAAAATTATTTTTTTTAAAAAGTATCTTGCCATATATTTGTAAAAAAAAAAACTTTTTTATTATTTTTAAGTATAAATACAATAAAGTAATAAGAACTGTTATTTTATTTTTTATTAAGACTATATAATTAATGTCAAAATATAGTAACAAAGAACTTTTCAAGATCATAGAGGACGGGTTCCTCAAATCACTTGAAGATGTTTTAAAATCAGTAGACACCAAAACCCTAAAAAAAGTGAAAAAAGTAGTTAAAGCCGCTGCTAAAAAAGTAGCAAAGAAAGCCGCTTCTAAGAAAGCAGCTTCTAAAAAAGCAGCTTCTAAGAAAGCAGCTTCTAAAAAAGTAGCATCTAAGAAAGCAGCATCTAAAAAAGCAGCATCTAAAAAAGTAGCTTCTAAGAAAGTAGCTTCTAAAAAAGCAGCTTCTAAAAAAACAGCTTCTAAGAAAGTAGCTTCTAAAAAAGCAGCTTCTAAAAAAACAGCTTCTAAGAAGTCCGCAGCTAAGAAAGCAGCTGCTAAACAATAAGAAGCTTAATCTTAAAAAATAAAAAGACATCAGAAATGATGTCTTTTTTATTTTATGCTTATCACAACTTCAATATGCTTCTTCCCTTTTATGTAAATATTAAATGCATTGGTGCTTCATCCAGACGTTTAATTTTTACCTGAACCTTATAAAGCTCATACAGTGTCTCGCTCGTCATTGCAACTTCCGGAGGACCTTGCATCAGGATCTTTCCTTCTTTCATTAAGATCAGATTGTCGGCGAACTGAGCTGCCAAGTTTAAATCGTGAACTACTCCAACAATAACAAGGTTTGCTCTTAATATTTCACGAAGCTTTGTCATAAAATGCAGCTGGTAATAAATGTCAAGGTAAGTAAGAGGTTCATCCAGAATCAGGTATTTTACTGATGAATCGTCTGACAATAGACTGATCTGAGACATAACCCTTACAAACTGCACTCTTTGTTTTTCTCCTCCACTCAGGGTTTGATAATTCCTATCAGCTAATTCATAAAGCTCGAAATACTTCATAAGCTCTTCACATATCTGATGATCCTTTGGAGTAGCTTTGCCACCAAAATGAGGATACCTTCCCATTAATACCACATCACGAACTGTTAATGAAAAAGGTAAGTCTGTTTGCTGAGATAAAACAGCTCTTACTTTTGCAAGATCATTATTGCTATAACTTCGCAATGCTTGATTTCCAACACTTACCTCTCCTGCCGTGGGCCTTAAAAGTCCTGAAAACACCTTGATCAATGTCGACTTGCCAGAGCCATTAGGTCCCAATATTAGGTTCATTTTACCTGGTTCCAATGTTAAAGAAATATCTTGTAAAATTTTTTTGCCTCCAATTTCAAAACTCACACTACAGACCTTCAACATAATTAAAATAAGTATTGATTTCTCTTTTTTAACAGATATAAAAAAATGGGAACCCCTACAAAAGAAGTAACCACGCCGATTGGCAGTTCTGCAGGAGCAAGCAAAAGCCTGGATATGAGATCAGCACTTGTAAGTAAAATTGCTCCCATCATTGCACTTCCTATTATAAGATACCTGTTATCCGACCCGATCAGAATTCTGATAAGATGAGGAGCTATTAAACCGACAAAGCCTATAACTCCGACAAAAGCTGTAGTCACTGCTATCAGAAGTACATTTAACACCATTATATTCTTCTTAATCATTGTGATGTTTGCGCCCAGCATTAAGGCATCTTCTTCACCTAACATCAGAGCATTCAAGGCTTTTGAATAACGAAGCGCTATCAAAAAACATAAACCACAAACTATACTGACAACCCAGACAGCACTCCAACTTGCCCCGGATAAAGTGCCCAAATTCCAGAATGTTACTGACCTCGCCTGTGGATCTCTTGCTATATATGATAAAAAGCCAACACCACTCATAAACAAAGAGTTAATTGCAATACCAGTAAGTAACAAAACTACAACGGATGATTTACCAGTTTCTTCAGAACTTGCAAACATCATTACCAGAATTGTTGCAATGACTCCTCCAATACAAGCTGCAATTGTCAATGTCCATTCTCCGGCATCAATTTTCATTGTTGTCCCTAGAACAAGGTATAAAGCGGCTCCAAAAGCGGCTCCGCTGGAGGTGCCGATCAGTCCAGGTTCTACAATTGGATTTCGAAATAAAGCCTGCATCAACACACCAGCAATAGCCAGTGATCCACCTGTCACAATGCAAAGAATAGCTCGGGGAAATCTTATCTGAAGAAATATATTTTCCCTTAAACTAAGTGCTTCTTCATTCGATCTTATCCACTTTTGAATTGAACTTAGGATTTCAATCCATGAAATACTCACTGCTCCAAACCTCACAGAAGTCAATGCAAGCATAAACAATATCAAAAGCAGAAATAAGAATATAGGTCTGTGCTGTTGATCAAATCTATTCATCAGAATGAAATAACTTTTTCATTTTTAAGATATTCTCACCAATCCGGGGACCAAAATAAACAAGATCATGCTCCTCGAATCTGTATATCCTGTTTTTTTTTGCTGCCTTTGTAGTTGCGATACCGGGAAGCTCCTTGATCTTTTCAGGAGTGCCAAGACGATCATATCCGAAGTCAGTAAGCAGAATAATATCAGGGTTTGCATCAGCTATGATTTCAGCTGAAATATTTTGCATACCTTTATCTCCAGTTACTGGTACTCGCCCCCCCGCCCATGTAACCATTTGCGCAGCATTACTTAGCTGGGTCATCACAAGATAAACATTCATAGCTCTTCCATAATGAATAATGACCACATCGGGAGTATCCACAATTGGCCTTTCACTTTTTAAGGCGGCATTCAAGTCATTGTCAATTTTTCTACAGAGTGAGTCTGCCTGAATTTCTTTATGAAAGTACGTTCCCATTTCTTTAATCAAAGCTTTTGTTTCTTCAATATCTTTGGCTCTTGAAAACGTTTTCATGGGAATCTGAAGTTTTTCCATCTGAGACATCACATGTTCTGGACCAACATTATTATCATGAATAATTAAGGATGGCTGAGCCGCAATCATACCTTCCGCACTTAATGCCCGGTGATAACCTACCGTCGGAAGTTTTTTTATTTCACCAGGATAGGTACTTGAAACATCCACTGCTACAAGATTATCCTGAGCTCCCAATGCATAAATAATCTCATTATATTGTTTGGCAATACAGACAATACGCTCCTGCCTGCCCTCCTTTTTGACTTCATTTCCAAAACGGCCACAAGCATCACAAACAAACAAAACTAAAACAGGTAAAATCAGTCGTTTCATAATTTTCATTATTAATAGAGGCATTCTAAAAAAGAATGCCTCGTCTTGGATTTTATCAGAATGAATACTTAAGGTTTAAGCCTCCGAAATAATTTATTTTATATGGGGCAGGAAGATATGCATCAGGTAGCTGATTCAGGAAAACCATATAATAATATTGAGTGCTTGTAATATTATTAGCTCCAAAATAGACACCTACATTAAGATGATCAAAAAACTTATGTTGATATCCTACTTTAGCATTCAACAAACTGTAACCTTCAGCTTTATTATTTCCATCTGAAGTAAAAGGCATCTGATCTCTGTATGAATAATTTACATTTCCATAAACTCCATATTTAGTAAGAAAATCAATTCCAGCATTTAAAGTAACAGGAGGAACTCCAGCTACTGCATTTCCGCTGTAATCGACTGTTACCAGGCTATCTTTATTTGTTTTAGTTTTTGCTACTGATTGATATTGTATGTTATCATATCTGAAATGCGAGTAGGTAAAATTTGCAAATGGACGAACTGAAGTAAAAGCAGCATTCTTTGATTGATAAGCAGTATAAATAAGCATTACTTCAAGGCCTTTGTTATTAAGACTTCCGCTATTTACAAGATATGTATAGAGGGTTGCTGTATTTGCCGGATTTTGAACAGCAACTGTTGTCATTTTGTTAGAAAATATTGTATTAAAAGCAACTACCTGAAATTGCAGTCTTTCGTCCAGCAAATTTCCTTTGGAACCTATTTCAAATTGAGTTCCTATTTCTGGCTTCAACCCGAGATTTAATTCCCCCGTTGTTGGAATATAAAAATAAGAACTAACAGGAGCCTTGTATCCTTTACTATAGGATGCATAAACGGAAATTTGTCTGCTAAACACCTTATTAAATGCGAACTTTGGAGAAACCATATCTGTATAAGAAGCCTTGTAAGAGGTAGGAACATGTTTCGCTTTCGTATTTGACGGATTATTATTTAAAGCAAGGTAATTTCTGTCATCTAATCTTATATTCATGGTACTCCAGCCAACACCAGCTGTCAATGATATATCATGAGGTAATGTCAAAGTCCATTCAGAAAACAAGGATGAAGTGGAAGTAATGGTAGACTGATTACTTCTTTGCGGACCTATAATGTTATAGCCACTTAGATTAAAACTATCCGCTACCATTCCGTAACCAATGATCTGGGCATGCTGGCTTTGAAATTCTATTCCTGTAATTCCGGATAAACTGATTTTACTACCTAGAGCAAATCTGGTATCAAATGTAGAACGAAAACCATAATTGACAGGCCTCTTATCCGTCCAGCCTCCTGCCGAGCTGGCATTACTATTCATGCCGGAACCAAAGACTGTCGTATTATTGGAAATATTTCTTTTTATTCTATAGAGATGTCCAATGCCAGCTCTAAAGCTTATTATTTCAGAATGTGCATTGTTTTTAATATAAGCCTTATTGCCTGAATAATCTCTATTTTTATATTGCTCAATAGTAAGCTCTCCACCTCTTTCATCATAACTATTGCTATATCCAAAATATGCGGTTATTCCCTGTCTCGCATTCAGATTAAAATCGCCCATTACATTAACAAAATCTTTTTGAGAAGCAGAATGTGCCATGAACCCATCTGATTTTTGTTTACCATAATTAATCAACAAAGAAGATCTTTCCCCTCCTATTTCAAGAGAAGTCGTATACCTTTGCAAGCCATAGCTTCCCAGCATTGCAATCTGACTGACAGAAGTTTTCCCCTTCTCTGCTTTTTTAGTTTGAAGGTTTACAACACCTGCAATTGCCAGTCCATATAGAGATCCTGAAGGCCCTTTGACTACTTCTACATTGCTTACAGAACCAAAATCGATATCATCCATGAGGGTGATACCTTCTGCATCTGTTATGGGAATATTATTTAGGTAAACCTTGGACCCCTGAGTGTCAAAATTGCTATTTATCCCATTTGTCCCCCTTGCTCCATTACCATATCCCCGGATATTAAATTGCTGGCCTGCAGATACAGTTCTTCGTTCCATATATACTCCAGGAACATTTGTATTAATAGCATCATCAAGGAATAGACCTGTCCCTCTTTTAAGTTCTGTTTCGTTCAATTTAACGATTGATTGAGGTTGATTCAGAATGGCCTTATTAGCATTAGACGTTGCTGAAATTTCAATTTCTTTCAGATGCGAATCTGATTGAACCAATTCTATCAGAACATCCTGACAACTAACCACATTTAATTGATAATCCTGATAACCTATATATGAAGCGGTAATCTTTAACGAATCTTTACAAGCAACTTCAAATTGCCCCAGTTCATCAGTGCTAGCTACAGTTTGGCTTTTAATAAAAATATTTGCTCCGGATAAAGGAGACTTAGTTTGTTTATCGATCACTTTTCCTCTTAAAATTTCCTGTCCTGAAGACATGGAAATAATTGCCCAAAGGAAAAGATTTAAGAATAGAAATCTTTTCATTATTGAGTGAAGTCTAATTTTTAATAATATTATTGATGTTACTAAGATTATCTTTTATAGAATTTCATTTTATAAAAGATACATTAGAATTTAAATTCCGGTGGGACAAAAGGAGTATTGGTAATCATCAGCTGATAATGAAAGATAAAATCAATACAAAATCTATAATATTTTAATAAAAATATTTTTTCTAAACCAATATTAATAGGCTGTATCAGTTTTTTGCTACCATATTTACTGTAAAAATTAGGCTTTTTTTTATGTCCGGATTTTCCAAAAAAAATATTGAGATATCTATCAACTTCTCTTTTTATCCAGCTTTCATAGTTATCCTGAAAACACAAAAACACAATACTGTCTTTACTGACATTTGATGAAACTACATCATACATTATTCCATTGTGTAAAAATTCATTTGATCTATTCCAGCCTAAAGTATGTTTATCTTTTTTTACCGCTATCCTCATCAATAGCTCCGTATTACTTTCCATTGCAGAGTTTGCAGCTATTTTAGCTTCCACCCTTTTATTTTCCCAATACAGGTATCCGACTAATTCAGCAAACAAAAAGGAAAATAGGATAATGGATATGAAAACAGATTTCACCTTTGAGCTTTATAAAACTTTCTTTTAAACTAATTCCCTAATTATTATTCGGGGGTATTTTCATGCTAGCCCGAAGTAAAAGATTTTACAGAATTAAAATGGTAACAAAAGATACATTAGGATTTAAACTCCTGTGAAAGAAATGGGGGTTCATAATCATCTATTGATAATGAAACATATAGTCAATATTGGGGGGTATAATATCTCAAAAAAAAATATTAAAAATGAGATATCATATTTAGCAGACCATAAACACTTTGATCTCGCTTTTTCATCTACATTGAATATAGCAATAAAATTACGCTTTATTTTTTAACTTCTCTTTTAATGGAATTTCATTATATACTAAAAATACCAAATAAGATATCGGCATTACTTAACTTTAATTAACTGCCTTATACTTTATTTCACATGTAAAACTACTCTTAACTTCTAATTCACAGTTAGACTTTTTTTCTGCATTACACATGTAATAGCTAGGATAACAGCCCCTTTCAGAGAATCAAATAATAGAACAAGATATTTAAAAAAGATCTTTCAGAGAGAGCTTGAAACTCATTTTAAGCAAAGGCCTCTGATTACGTGTATACTTTATGTCAATAGGAAACTTGGTAATTTTTTCAATACTTTAATTGTTTTCAAACCTTCATTTATCTCGACCTGAACAAAGTAAACACCTGATGGAAGCTCCTGAGGAACAGAAATTATATACTGAAATTGAGAAGAAATCATAGCAGCCTCGTTAACATTTTTACCTTCATTGCTTATAAGTTTTACTGACTGAATCTGACTTTGTGAATTCACACTTAGCTTATCTGTAAACGGACTTGGAAATACCTCAATGTTATTCTTTTGATTCAATTTTGCCAACGAAGTTATAATTGCATCCGCATATAATGCTGATGATGGAATTATAGTCTTTGTTATTTTAGAAGATTCATAACTAACTGTAAGTATCTGGTCATAATCATATTCAAATATTCTACGGTAAAAGCATGTACCCCCCTTTTTCAATCCTATATAGCCACTTTGCTCAGTGGTTACATGCAAACCATCATTATTAGCAACCATTGTATTACCGATAAAAAGTCTGCTGCCGTCATCAGACTTAATTAGAAGGTATATTCTCCATCCTCCGGGACTTCAATATATCCTGTATATCTTATGGCATAATGATCTACTGGTAATCCTCCAATATTAAGGTTGATCTGGTTTACACGGTTTGTCCGAGAGGCATTTCCCAAAGTTGTAAAATCCGGAATAACGTTTCCTTCATAATCCGGATAAAGAGAATAATTTACTGCATTCATTACGGAAACCGGATTCTCTGGTGTTCTAAGAGGAACAATTCTATACAAGGATGATGTTGGAATTATTCTCTTCGTTAACATAGGACCTGAATAGCTCACTTCAAGTCCAATACACCTGTACCCTGGAAATACTCTAAAACAATCGCATGTTTTCCTTTTTTAAGTCCTATACTACCCTGAGCTTCAATCATTCCATGGATGCCATCATTACTAACGACGATTGTGCTTCCAATATACAACTTTGACCCATCATCAGAACTTGTATAAAACGTATATATTCCGTCCGAAGGAATATTAATATATCCAACATATCTAACCGCTAAATTGGATGAAGTTCTTTCTGGTATAGTAAGGTTAAACTGATTGATACGACCAGATTTATTTATAACAAGAGAGTTAAAATCAGGTAAAATAGTATAAGTCCCTGTATAAAATTTATAATCTAAACCATTAACTGCAAAACCTACCGGGTTTTCAGGATCACGCATCGAAGGAATGTAAAGGATGCTCGAAGGAATGATTTGCTTAGATATGCTGGGGCCGCTGTAGCTAACCTCAAGCCCATCTCCACTATTTCTTTCAAAATATTCAAGTGCAATAGCATGCTTGCCTTTTTTAAGAAGGATATTCCCTGATTGCTCAGTCATACCATGTATCCCATTATTTAGAACAACCAGTTGATTTCCTATATACAGCTTTGTTCTATCATCTGAATTTGTATAGAAGATATATTCTCCATCTGCAGGAACATCAATATAGCCATAGTATTTTACTGCAAAGCTATCAGCGGTATGATCAAAGGAAGTATTAAATGACCTTATTACTGCACCTTTCCATAAAGGCGTTTCCAAAGAAAAATCAGGAAGCATATCATAACCTTTCTGATAATATTTACTACACTTAGAGGATTTTCTGGCTCACGATATACCTTGGGATCCGAATAAAGATCCACTCCCATACTCCTCTTCCCCAAGTTCCAATCCTTAACTTCTTTGCTCCATATGCAATACTGATATCATTAACCTCCGTATTTGGTAATCCATGACCGTAGTATATCCACAGAGTTAGTGAAGCATTCTTATAAAATACACCGATTGGTGATCCTATAAATAATCCTTCATTGGTGCCTTTTTCATAGGCGATACAAATGGCACCTACATCATTCTGAAAATTGAGCGTTATATTTGTCCAGGTATCACCGCCATTGGTTGACTTGAAAATGCGTTTACCGTTTCCTCCATTTGTAGTTAAATAAACAGCCATAGCATCAGTAGGACTCACAGTAATTCTGGTAATATCACCAGCAGACTGAATTTTTTTGTCCACTTCGTTCCTGTATCAAAAGTGCGATAAAAATTACTTCCGTTAGAGGTATAAATTGTTTTACCATCAGTAGGAGCTATTGTGATATGTTGCAAATTAGCTCTCCTTTAAGGTTATTACTTATTTTGATCCAGGAGTCACCACGATTAGTACTTCTGAGCACATCCTGATACCCTTCAACAAGATTTTGAGAATTGGTAAGATCTATTGCAAATGGTGTAGCCCCCCCACAGCTTCAGCCTTTCTTAAAGCATTAGTCAAATCCTTGGAATTATTCCATGCCTGAGTAGTTCTCACTATTCCATCATCTTGATATAAGAAGAATATTGCACGCTTTCATTGGTCGGATCAATGATACACATGGTGGCATCGCCTCCTGTCGTAACTCTCCAGTTTCCATTTGAAAGCCTCGCATTGCCTCCATCGTCCTGGGTCGCCCCGGAGACCATTAAATTATTGGTTTGTGCCGAAGCTATTCTGTAATACATTGTAATCACAAGTCCATTTGAAAGGCTTGTCCAGACCTTGACTGTTCATTAAATTTATCCACTCCACCATCATTGCAAAAATATATCTCTGATAGGTTTGCCGGATTATGAAAAACAACCTCTGAAGTCAGCATTCACTTCAGTTCTTACAGCATCATTTCCACAACACCAGTTTGTAATTTCAGTCCAAGTTGAGCCTCCGTCTTTTGACTGTTTCAATGTAACAGCTCCACCATACATTATATTTTTATTCAACTGTGAGACGTAAAAAATATCTGCATCTGACATTGTATTAGATTTGTAACTAAATTAGTTACCTCTGTCATTTGATACATACAAGTCTTTTGTAGAACCATCTGTTTTAAAAACAGCAGCGACAAACTCCTTATCAGAAGCGGAAACCCCGAGCCAAATCCTTGTTTTAGTTTTACCTAAACTGCTTACCTTACTCCGTAGCACCACCATCGACGGAATGAAAGAGTTCACTGCCAATATAATAATCATCTGATGCAGCATAAATAGTACTTCCATCTCCCGGACGAAATACGACATCACCATGTTCTCCTGTTCTGACAACAGTCCAGCTGACACCACCGTTTGTTGTTCTGTAAAGGCCTTTGTTTGTTGCAGCTAAAATGATCTGAGAGTTGGAAGGACTCATCGCCATCTTCTTTACATTTATACCATTTGCCTTAGTGCCCGTCAATCCAGTAGCAGACCATGTAAGACAACCATCTGATGACTTGTAAACTCCCAGGCCAGGAAGCCACCATTCTCCTGTACCACCAATATTTACATAAACTATATTTGCATTCTGATTATCAACAAGCACAGTTCCGCAAAATAATTGAGGTGAACCATCACCAACCGAAGTATAAGAAGTACCGCCATATGTAATTTTCCATACTCCACCGCCGACAGTAGTGACATAGTAAATGCTTGGGTTACCTGGAAACACAGCAACTGATCTTGCTTGCCCCAAGCCCCAATAGCCTCCACTATTAGTTTTCATACCAATGCTTGTCCACTGTGCCATTGCATTCTTTGAACGCTTGACATGACCTTGCATCTGCTTGTATACTTCAAATGATTTTAAAGGATCAGGAAAACTTCCATCCGGATTAACTCTGTCTCGCCAGAACCATTCCCATCTTTTATATCTATGGTATTCGTTGTTTTCTACCCTTCCACCCATTACATTTTCAGTAGCAAATGAATCTCTGGAAAGACCATCATTTTTTTCCCTAAGCTTCTTGTGTTTGAAATATCGGTTGGCTCTTTTTTATATTTTATGGAAATCAGGTTTTCGCATTTCCATAAATTCAGGAATGTCTTCATTTTCCTCTTCCTCATGTTGGGAGAAAGAATTTCCAAAAGAAATTATAACAAGAAAAAAGATATATAGAATTTTGTGTAGAGTTGATTTCATGTTAGCTATTATGTTTTAATGCTACAAACTGAAAAGCAAAAGGTTAACATATTGTAATTATACAAAGACATTTTAGTGAGGTTAAAATTTTAAATCAAAGGATTAGAAAATCAGCTCAAATTGCCCATTCAACTGAAGCATTTTATTAAACCATCACTTTAATCTAAAAAATGATGTGATAGTAATTCTTCCACAAATGGAAAAGAAGTAGAAAGAAGCAGCTTAAAATAAATCAGGATTTAAAAAAATAAGGTACTACTCAAGTTCAAAATTGAGTTCAAAAATTTTATAGTATTAAACTTTCAAAAATAAAAAAACCGGAGAAGGACTCCGGTTTTAATCAATTTCTTTTATTTAACTCATCACGAATTCGAGCAGCTTTTTCGTAATCTTCTTTCATCAAGGCCTCATCGAGCATAACTTTTAGCTGATCAGATGAAGTATCTTTAATTTGATCAGAAAGATTTTTGGGTTCTGCTTTTTTTGCTTCTTCCTTTTTTTCTTTTTCAGGTTTTACCCCTGATTCTTCTTCACTGAGATCGCTAAGAACAATGCCAGCTTCAGAGAGAATATTTTCATAAGTATAGATAGGAACTTCGAACCGCAAGCCTATTGCAATGGCATCAGAAGGTCTGGCGTCTATCTCAATGGATTTAATGCCATCCGTACAAACTATTTTAGCAAAGAATACCCCTTCTTTTAGGTCTGAGATCACGATTTCATCAACTGTGAAATTAAATCCAAGCGCAAATGATTTAAAGAGATCATGAGTCATGGGTCTGTTTGGCACAATTTTTTCGATTTCTATAGCAATCGCCTGAGCTTCAAACATACCAATAATAATTGGCAACCGTCTGTTACCACTTTCTTCACCTAATACTAATGCAAAAGAGCCAGATTGAGACTGGCTCGAAGAGAGACCTAATATTTCTAACTTGATCTTATCCACTTTTTTTTATTTTAATGCCTTGGCAGCTTCAATTAATTTAGGCACTACCTCAAAAACATCGCCCACAATGCCATAATCTGCTGCTTTAAAAAACGGCGCTTCAGGATCTTTGTTAACAACGACGATCACTTTTGAGGAATTCACACCTGCAAGATGCTGAATTGCTCCCGAGATTCCTAATGCAATATACAAATTTGGACTGACCTTTACACCTGTTTGCCCCACATGTTCATGATGTGGCCTCCAGTCAAGATCAGAAACTGGTTTAGAGCATCCTGTTGCGGCTCCCAAAGCTTTTGCAAGATCAATAACCAGATTCCAGTTTTCAGGACCCTTCAAACCTCTGCCACCAGAAACAACTATATCAGCTTCAGTCAATAAAACATCGCCGGTTGCCTTTTGAGTTTCCTTAATTTGGACTTTAAAATCGCTGTCAGATAATTGGGGGTCAAAAGCTTCAACTGTAGCTGAACCACTACCCTCCACTGCAGAATATGCATTCTTTGATATTGTTATTACTTTCTTAGCAGAAGTTAAATCGTAGAAAGCAAAAGCTTTACCTGTATAAATGGATTTTTTAACTTTGAACCCGGAAGAAAGGTCAGGAAGGTCAACAACATTGGTTACAATTCCAGCTCCAAGTTTAAGCGCTAGCCTTGACGCTATAGCATCTACAACAGAAGACCTTGAAAGGATAATAGTGTCTGCATTTTCCTTTTTTGCCGCTTCAGCAATTGCAGAAGCATAGGGCATCGGTAAAGGCTGTGAAAGTTTATCATTTTTACAGGATAAAACTTTTGAAGCTCCGAATTTGCCCAGGGAACTTATTTGATCATCAGAATAGTTTCCTATAACTAATGCAACTGCCTGAGTATTGATTTTTTTGGCAAGTGCTGAAGCGTATCCTACAGCCTCAAGAGAAGATTTTTTAATCTCACCGCCTGCGCCTTCTACAAAAACTAAAACTGACATATATAAATTTAGTTTATGATTTAAAAATTAGATTAATTAATTAAAGAACTTTTGCTTCGTTTTTCAACAAATCAAAAAGCTTTTCAGGAGTTGATGCATCGATCATTTTGCAGGCACCTTTCGGAGCAGGCAATTCATAATTCAGCAACTTTACATTATCAGCTACATCAGTAGGTTCAACAACTTTCAAAGGTTTGGTTCTTGCAGACATAATGCCTCTCATGTTTGGAATCTTCCATTCAGCAATAGGCTCCTGACATCCGGCAACCAAAGGAAGCTGGGCTTCAACAATTTCTTTTCCGCCTTCAATTTCTCTAGACATGATCGCTTTTCCGCCTTCAATATCAAGTTTCATAACAGGAGATACTGACGGAATTCCCAGCAACTCTCCTACGATACCATGAACAAGTCCACTGTTATAATCAATAGACTCTCTACCCATTAGTATTAAATCGTAATTTTCAGATTTAACAACTGCAGCTATCTGACTTGCTACATAAAATGCATCTTTAGGAAATGCATTGATTCTGATAGCATCGTCTGCTCCTATTGCCAAGGCTTTTCTTATGGTAGGCTCGGTGTCGGCTTCTCCAACATTTAATACAGTAACAGTTCCCCCGGCAGCTTCCTTCAGCTCAATAGCTCTTGAAAGCGCATATTCATCATATGGACCAATTATATATTGGATACCGGAAGTATTTAATTTTGTATTGTTATCTGTGAATGAGATTTTGGAAGTGGTGTCCGGAACGTTACTGATACAAACTAATATCTTCATAAAAATATGTTTAATTCCTTCTAATAAACTATAAATTTGCGATGAAGTTACATATTTCACTAATAAAAATAAAAATTAATGAATAATTCAAGACTTGAATTACTCTTGCAATATTATAAGGAAGACCCTCAAGATCCATTTACCATATATGCATTAGCTATAGAGTACCTCAATACAGATGTTCAGAAATCAGTAAATTATTTTTCAATTCTTCTGGAAAATCATGAAGATTACACGGGGACATATTACCATGCAGCTAACCTATTCTTCAAATTAGGACAACTTGAAAAAGCGGAAGAAGTTTATAAGAAAGGTTTGGAAATTACTTTTAAAGTAAAAGATATGAAGGCAAATCAGGAATTAAGATCTGCATACAATCAGTTTCTGGATGAAATTTCAGAAGAGTAAAAAAAATAGCCGATCACAAAAATGATCGGCTATTTAAGTAATATCCGTCGGGGTGGCGGGATTTGAACCCACTGTTTTTAACTTTTTAATTAACTGAAAATCTGTAAGTTATTGACTTAAAACCTAATTCCAGATCTGCCTTTTTCTGGCAACTACCTTTTTTGAACCCCTGAAAGCCAGTATAGATGCCAGTTTCAGACGTTTTCCATTTTGGATTATTACTATAATCAAATATAAGTTAAAAAAGTTAAATAGCTAATTAATAAAGCATTTCATTACAAAAATCTTGTCGAAAATCGACATATTTTTTGTTGTATTCAATCCTAATTTATGTTGAAATCGGTCAAAATTTTGATTATCAGAAAATGGAAGGGAAAATGAGAAATGGATGTAATTTTTTTTATTTTATATCTTCTTGTTTTAGAAAATTTGAAAGCTGGTGCATAAATACTTCTGCATCCCATATACATCTTTCAATATCATTAGAAGAAGCCTTGCCATGGCCAGATTTTATAATTTTCTCCATTCCGATTAAAGCATAAAGTTCGCTTAATATTGAAGAAGGTAGTACACCTTTTCCTATAAGATACATAGCTACCTCCATGTTATCGTCATCAAATAAGTCCAAATAAAGGTTGTCTTGCTGATTAGCCAATTTTTTAAATAAGGCATAAATACTTAGCATCTTTTCTTGAAACTTAACCTCTAAATAAAATGAACGTTCAGAAAATGCATCTGTGAGATGATTGAAATCATCCGGTGAAAGATCAATTTTATCTAATTCTGAAATTGCCATTTCAAGAGGCTCACGCAACTTGGTTGTAAGTTGAACTATTTCATTGTAATCATTTTTATTTATAAAATTATTATGCGCAACTTTACACCTGAGCTTGTATAGATTTAGCCATTTAGTCTCAAAATCCTTCCATTCTATTTTAACAACTTTTGAAAAGTACTTATTCCAATTATTGGTTGGTATAAAACTCTTAAGATGATTTAAATCTAAATCTTCAATCTTAGAAGCATTATTTATATTCTCATGTAACTCTTTAATATCAGGAGTCTTTATTTTTCCGGAAAGAAATGTAGTTAAATCTTTAAAATCGGTTTGATATAAATAGTCTGCTTCGTTTGAGAACATTTCCTTTTCCTTTTTCTTTACTGAGCTTTTAATTTCTTCAGGTATGTTTTCATCAATCCATTTGCTACCTAGCTTTGTGACTGAAAATTTTGTAAGAAGCTTCCGCATCAAATTTTCAATTTCATTGATCTTGGGATATGCTTGCTGAGAATAATACAAACTAATATCATCCCATAGCGAAACTGGCTTCTTTCCCGATGCAGTGATCAAAAGTCCCCTAATCACTTTCAGAAAGGAAGAAAACACTTCTATTCCACCAACATTATTACAAATAAATTTAGTATGAAATGATTTAAAATGCGGATCAACTACATTATCTAATAAAACGTCATAGGCAATTTCCAATTCTTTAAATTTTATACATTTGCCTTTGTTAATAATTTGAATATCTGCATTAGATTCTAAGTAATTATTAAAGGCCTGAATTGTGCTACAGAAGCCATCTTGAGTGTCAATTACTACAATATATTCTACTTTAATTTTATCCATAAAAAATGTGATTTAAAATTCCGGAAAATTTCAAAGTCTGTTTTATTACAAAAAAGTTCCGAAATCTCTTAAATGTGCACGTCTGTAAAATTGCGATTCAGCTTTTGGGTAGTATCATTATCCACGCTCTTTTAATTATAATTCCTCCGTACCTTTTATGCCTTGTCAATTGCTTTATTTCTTTAATTCCTCCTTCATTTTGTCGATAAAAATTTTAGGATTCTTACCTTCAAGCAATCTATCTACAGTAAACTCCTCAATCATTCCCAAACCATAATCTACTGCGGGGTCGACAATAGTTTTTGCTGCCGCGCCCAAAGCTAATCCTAAACTACCTGCAATTAATCCTCCTAATCCAGCAGTTGCACCAAATAAAACTGTGTGTTTAATAATCTTTCCTTTAGCAGAGTCGAAAAATCTTTTTGCATTTTTTATCTCCGCTATGTAGGCTTCAGTTACTTCTTTTGCATTAGAATTTTCTCCAACCTCATTTATCCATTTTCTAAAATATTTTGCGCTTTTTAAATGTCTTAATTTAAAAATATCTGACATATTAAAGCTGTTTTGTAAATATATTTCCTTTAGATCTGGAGTATTTTCAATCCTTAAAATCTCGGAGACATTCTCACTTATATGATAAGCCTTACCAATATTTTCAAAACTTTGCTCTACAATTTCTAAATGATTGTAATTATTGTAACTTTTAAAGCCATTCTTATTTATTATTCCTGCTTCCAAAATAGAGTGCCCAAGCTCAAGTAATTTTTGTCTTTCAACAATGTCTAAATCAAATGGGTCTTTTAGAAATGGTAATCCAACTTTTGCTAAAGTATTATTTGTATATGAATCAATTATAAACTTAGTTGTATCTACACCAAGTTTCATATTGTCAATCTTTATATACTTTGGTGTAATGATTTTAATAAGTCTATTTCTATTACTTTTGTCAATATTGAATCTTCTTAGTGCCTTATAAATATTGGTTTCAGGGTCAAGTTCATTATCAGATAATACTCCGCCAACTATAGGAGGCTGAGAATAGATAGAAGAGGTATCAATTGTTCCATCATTTTTCTGTTTGCCTGTGCTGGTAAAAATTACTGATGATTTTATTGAAAAGTTTATGTAATTACTTGCAATCAATCTTTCAACAGTCGCTAAACCCAGTTTACTAATTAAAAAGGAAAGTGTATAATTTTCGTAATCAGTATTTAAAACTAATTTATCAAATAGTAATAGCTGTTCAAATATATTTGCAAAAATTAACTTTTCTTCTTCTTGAGGAAAATTTGGTATCTTACCAATTATAGAAGAGTTTGTAATGGAATTATTATAAACAATGTTATTCATTTAGAAAAAATTACAGGTTCTTTAATTTTATCAAACAACAAATAAGTTGCTATAATTTATATAAAAATTATAACATCAAAATACTTTTTTTACATATCAAAAATCTGGAAAAATATCTAACTCTCTCCCATCCCGAAAAAGCCCGAGACCTCTCAAATAAGTGTCAGTCTGTTGCATCGATGAGTGTCGGTTCTGTTCTTGTACCGTCTTTATATCTGCTCCAGCTTTAAAGAGCCTAATATTTCCAGTATGTTTATAACTATACAAGTCCTTACCGAATCCATATAAACCAAGAGAGTCTAACACTTTTCTATGTCTTCTATAGAAATAATTTTGACCAACATGATCAAGCCCTGGTGTTCCTGCAGCAGAAAAGATATAAAAACTTTTAGGATAATCTCGCAATTTCTTTTCTTCAATGATTATTTCTAAAGCTCTTGGTATCCTTATATGTTGCCCTCTATCGTTTTTTGCAATTTCCGGGGGAACGTAAATTGTATCTTTTTGAATGTTATCAATCTTCAAATACCTTAACTCTTCGGTTGGTCTGAGGAAGGCAAAATATATGAATTGGATAAATAATAATAGTTGATGATCTTTTTTCTCAATAATATGATTCTTAATTCTTTCTATTTCATCATCACTATATGGTATGTGCTTTCCTGAGTAGGCCTTTTTCCTTTTTACTTTAGTTACTGGATTGTGGCGAATCAATTCTCTATCTAGATAAAAGTTAAAAATAATCGAAAGGTAACCTACATAGTTATTGTAAGTCTTTTTACTCATTACCTTTTTCGTTTTAGCATCTACAATGGTAGTACTTAAAAAATCAAAGAACTGATATATTATCTGAGTAGTATATTCTTTAAAGAGATAGGCTTCATACTTTGGCTCATGGCTATACCACGATACTAAATGCTTTCTAAGAGATTTAAATCCTGACTTTGTCCCCTTTTCCAAATCCAAGAATTTTATCTTGCATGCAAAGTCAAAAGCATTCAGGAGTGTAGCTGTATTAAGATCAATACCACTTTGACCATTCTTGCTTTTTAAGAAAGTAACAGCTCCCTTAATTAACAAGAGGTCTATTTCTTTTTTAAGAATTCGAGCTGCTTTGTTCCGCTGACTTATTGTGGCAAATTTATTTAAGCCTTTGCTTTCTCTTTTTCTTACTAGCCTTTCAAGGTCAATGTTCCATATCCGATATTCTACATGCCAATTCCTTTTAAGATCTGGTCTTCCTGCTTCATCTTTAGGAATTACTATTCTTCCTAATTCATATGGATATAAAGTAGAATCATTTACTGAATAATTTTCAATTATATACTTTCTGATTTTAGGTCTCATCAGGGGTAATAAGAGTGTTTTCCCCTAATTATTTATAAAAATTTTGACAAAAAATTGGCTTTTTTTCTGCCTGCCAAGGCGACTGTCACAGACAACCACCTGACAATCAGAGTTATATTCGTCGGGGTGGCGGGATTTGAACCCGCTGTCTTTTATTTTTTAATCAATTGATAACCTGTAAGTTGTTAACACAAAGCATATTTACAGAACCGCTTTTTTCTGGCAATGCCTTTTTTGGACCTCTGAAAGCCAGTACAGATGCCAGTTTCTGACATTTTCCATTTTGTATTTTTACTACAATTAGAAATTATTAAAAATGTTAAATAGTTAATTAATAAACCATTTCATTGCAAAAATCTTGTCGATAATAGGCAAAGTTTTTGCTGAAAATTGCAAAAATCTTGTTGAATCTGTTTTTAAATTATGATCCAATTCAAGGGTTGAACGAACTACACATACAAGGTTTTTCTTGGCAAGCAGGACAATATTTTTCATCTTCTCTATATTCTCCAAATTTTATATTTCTTCTCTTTAATTTTTTGATACTTGCCTTATGCCCTAATCCTGCTGCTTTCTTTAGGTCTACGATTGACAATTGATACTTTTTTAAATCTTCACGACACGCCGATCTATTAGCAAAATAAATTCCTTTGGATTCATTATTTGAATATTTTATTGCTAATGTAAAATCCAATTCAGCCATTTCATATCTCTTCATCTTCCCGTATAAACACCCTCTAGAATTATAACAACTGGAATATTTAGAGTTAATTAATATAGCTTTATCAAAATCCTTTAAGGCTTCTTCATATTTATAATTATCGTAATAAAGTGACCCTCTTTTAAAAAATAGTTCTGCACTTCCTGGGTCTGAATCTAAAGCTAAATTAAGCTTACGAAATTCATTATAAAATCTTACTACATACCCATAATCAATAATTGCTTCAAAAACTTCCTTAGAATACTCGTCAATATTATCCATCATAAGTATCTCCTTTTTGGGGTATTTTTATTTATTAGATTAGAATCAAATTGATTATGATCACCTAGTTTTGGTACCATATCACTTTAATAATAAACCTCTCGCATTTATCTCCTTTACGCTTCCATAAATAAATATTAAATCAAAAAGGGGAATATTACTAAACTCCCCTTTTCAATTATTTAAGATTTTTTTGTGAAAGTTATTTCAATCAAAGCAGCTCCTGCCATTGTAGAAACAACAAGTTCAGTCTCTGTTAATTTTAAAATGGTAAAGCTATAAGCATCTCCGTCCGAATTGATGTTAATTACTTTTTTATCAGTACTTAGATTCCATGAGCCAGTATAGAGATCTTTGTCCTCTTCTTCATCACATTTGGTATTCTCAATTTCCTGATAAACCAGGTTCTTATTAAAAATAACGATATTGTCATAGAAGCAATCTGGCATTGTCTTAATCTGGCCTGCCTGGGTTACTTTTGTAATTCCCCATGTTTTTGAAGTTGTACCTGCGATCAAATCTTCATTACTGGCGGGAGTTGGATTTTCCTTGTCCTTTTTACAAGATGAAAAAACCACTAACAAGGCAAATAGATAAATTACTTTTCTCATTTTTCTTTAGTTTGTTTAAAAGTGAATTTTAAAAATAGTATAAATAATTATTTTTTCTTAGAAGCTAATAGCTTGTAGTGCTCAATAAGATCTTCAAGCTCCTTAATTCTTTTTTCCTTTTCCTGAATTTCTTTTGAGTGTGACTTTTTCAATTCGATAAGTTCTTCATACGGAATAACCTTCTTTCCGATGTGAAGGTATTCGCTGAAAAAGTTGTGATTTAACAACTTGGAAAGTATCCTCAATTCTTTGATTGAAACGTCTTCAGCATGGAAAAGCCTCCAAACGGTTCTTTTGGTACGACCTAATTTTTCAGCGATATCATCAGCACTTACCTCTTGCTTGTTCGCTATTTCCTTTATGATCTCTCCTATTGCTCTTTGTTTTGTCATTAAGATGTCATTTTTTGTCTCTAAAAGGCTAAAATAATTAAGAAGCTTGATTTAGCTTTTCTTTACAGTTGTTAAGAGCTTCCTCATAGAATTTGTTTAATTTATCTTTAGAGGCAATGATCT
The DNA here is from genome assembly GCF_000775915.1 of Sporocytophaga myxococcoides. Classification (NCBI taxonomy): domain Bacteria; kingdom Pseudomonadati; phylum Bacteroidota; class Cytophagia; order Cytophagales; family Cytophagaceae; genus Sporocytophaga; species Sporocytophaga myxococcoides. Next base: position 773,847 of record NZ_BBLT01000001.1, on the reverse strand, counting down.
CATTTAGATCGTTGATTCTGGTATTTAGTTGATTAATTTTTTCAATCTGCGCTGAACTCTCATTTTGTAAGGATATAATCTCACTTCTTAACTCTTTAATCGGTCCACTTTCGGCTTCAGGGTCATTCTTTATATTTTCAACCGCCAAAGCATCAGAGTAAAATTTGAAAAAATCATAATTCATTGCTTTGCAAATATTGTATAACAGGTCAGAATTAACTGAATTTCGATTGAAGATATTATACATGTTTTGTTTCGTCATCACCACTTTTTGAGCAAGCCATTTACCGCTTTGCCCTCGCTCCTCCAATTTCTCCTTAATTATAACTCCGATTTTTACCATAAAACAAAACTAGGTAAAGAAAATGTTTAAAATTCAATTAGTTAGATCAATTATATTTACCTTTAGGAAAAATATTTTGGAATTCATTTGGAACTTAATTAAAAACAATTTTACCTTTGGGTAAATAAATTTTACCCAAATGATTTCCACAACTTCAAAAAACATAAGAATATTTATTCCTGGAAGATACTCTTCAGCGGTTTCTTCTCTATTGATGTGGAAGTCATTTATAAGAATCGCTGATTAAGTGTGAAGGCATCCGGTTTAATACCGAGATGCCTTTTTTTACTTAAAAAGTGTGCCAAAAAATGTATTACACAATTTTTTATCAAATATGAGATTGCGTAAAGTAAACCGATCTAAGCTTAGATATAGACTGCATGAAATCATGTCTCAGAAACTTACTGGTTCTGAAATTGAACGTGTATTTCTTAGAATCCTAAAGGAATTGAAATGGAGCGAGCGAAAACTTGATAGAGTAATAAACTATGAAAAGTTGGACTGTTCCACATACAAAGACATCTCCGGAATTGACTTAGTGAAAATCGCAATGATTCTGGAAGTTCAGCCCTATGAACTATACAATACTTCTTTCGCAGTAGAAAGCTATAAATACGAAGGAAGCACTGATGAAAGAATGAAGAAACGAGGCATCAAATTTATAAACTATTAGGTACCATGAAAATTTCAGATCTGATAAGAATAAGTGAACGCCCTCTCCGCATCCTGGAAGGTGACTTAAAAATCCTTGGTATGTCCAGTGGCTTTACCGGATCTGAAAAATATATTGAAGCAGTGCGAATCCTCGACTTGCTTACTTACCAGATACTTGAAGGAGATAAAGAGCTGCTTGAATTTGAGGAAAAAAATCCAGACGAGCTAAGAGCACTTTTGATTGACAGGAGGAAGCAGTTTAACAGACTTTTCGAAGGTGAAAATAGCTTTGATCAATTAAAGGTAAAATTCTCACATGAAAGAAAATTTTGTGATGTCGTCGATAAACTGAGAGTTACAATTCAGGGCATACTTAATAGGGATCTGATAATCATTCAGAAGATCATCACAAATAAAGTTAGACGAGCCAGTTAAAACACCCATGAAAACGGAATTGCATACAAAATTTTCTCTTAGAAATCTGAAGCAGTTTGAACAGATTTTTTTTAAAGATGATTTCGGAGATTCAATGATGTTCGAAAGAATTGGAGATTCAAAAATCCGTGTAGTAAGCTTATACTACAACTCAAAAGAAACGATTTTCATGGAGTCATTTTATGAAGAGGGAAACCCACTGCATTCCATCTTGACAATGCATGAAAGCAAGATCAATATTTCATTTGAGAAGATTTCAAAAGAGGAATTCAAGATGATTTTTAACAAAGCTAAAATTAAGTTTTAAAGATATTCGCCCTTGTGGCCTTGTAAGGAAGTGGCATAATAATGCGTCTTTGTTATGTTCCAGGTATGTAACAAAGGAGATGTCGGCCTCCCTTTCCGACCTCCTTACCAAACATTAAAGAAACAATCCCGAAGACGTCGGGATATAAAGGCAGGAAGGTTTTATCCTAGTACAGTGGCATATTACCCGGCAACGTCCCCGCCTTCGTTGCCGGTTTATTTAGAAAGTGTGGCGTAATTGGTAACGCTGATATTCGAGACAGTAAAATCTTTTTGCGATGCTGCAGCTCGTACCGGTTCGAATCCGGTCACTTTCTCGAGGAAGGTAGATTGATGGCAAACAACCTCTAAAATGTATGGCTCATCATGGTAGTTCTCAATTCTCACATAATAGAATTGATGCGGACCTGATAAGGACAGGTGACTTTACCGGAGTTCAGAGAAACCGGTTTATTTATGAAAGTTTGACTTAAACCTACAATTGAATGGAAGTTGAATTTAAAAGAAAGTATTCCCTGGTCGGTGGGAATAAAATCAATAAAAAGAACTGGCATAAAGTATATTCAACAAAATGGAGCCTATTATGAAAGATGGAAATTAGTTTTTGAACCTGGGGAAAAGGAGGATAATGGAGGGTATATCTTCAGGGAAATTAATCATAATGGCGGAATTTGCGGGAGACATAAAACATATAGAAAAGCAATTTTCACAGCAATAGGAAGGGATGTAAGAGTATTCATAGGAGAATAGTAACAGAATTCAAATATTCCAGAAATTTGGAGGTGTGGCGCATGGTTGCCCTTAGATCGTGAAGCACATAATACTTTACCGTTAAAGTCGGGCAGTTGGAATTACGATTCATAAGTTGTGCTAAAGTAGGTTCGATTCCTGCCATCTCCACGAAGCCCGAATAAATCAGCAAATATAGTAACTGGGAAGTTATGCGGGTTGCTGGACTCTCGAAGTGTTTCAGACTCGTGACAGCTCGGAATAGACGAGCATTTGGAGGTGTGGCGAAATTGGTAAACGCAATGCTGACTGGTGTAGATTGATTAACAAATATTGTGTAAGAGCGATAGGAAAACAATACGGAACTCAGCTTAAGCCAAAAAACTACCAGACAATTGGTTGCCGGTTCGAATCCGGCCACCTCCACGAGAAATCCCACCGTTGTCCATGGTGAGTACTTTAAGTACAAGGGTTTGAAATCCCGAATACATGGTGTCGCGCGGAAAGGGTGACATGTACTGTTAGTTGCAGGTTAAACTTACATGTCGGAAAGGACAGTATAGCTGGCTGCTATTTCAATAATATGGGAGACGTTCCATATTACCGGTTCGATTCCGGGCTGTCCTCAATATTTAAAAAGTTATGTCAAAAAGGGACAATATAATTCTTTCTAAGTCACAGGAGATTTGTGACCGGTTTGAATCACTGGATGATCTTAAAGCTTATATTTCAAAGCTGCAGAGGATAATCATTAAAAACAGTCGATCATTCAGAGCAATCTTCCTGATGGATCTTCAATTAGAATGTCAGGATATTTTAATGAATAGATTGAATTCAAAAGGATTTTTTTTGAACCACGAGTGACATTTTTGTCGTTAAAGAGAAATTACATGTCTTCATACAAACGAATTTTCATTCTGCTTTATCGGGCTTTAACATTCTGGTTTAGCATTCCTTACAGGACAAGGAAAACAATTGTTTATCTGGTTAAAAATACAATTTATACTATCCTTTTTATGATAGTTATCAATCTCATTTTTGACTGCTCATTAATACTTAATGTCTTGTACAGCCTGTTAATACTGGTACATGTAAAGGTTTTATGGTTTTTATATAAGTAACTATTATGGATTTACAAATTTTATATATGGGCATAGCTTTGAGCTTTGCAGCAGGAATTTTTATCTCTAAAGTCTGTTTTTCAAATTAATATGGAAGGTGCTTTAATCAATACAGAGCTTGCAAGACAAGTTCTTCCGGAAGGTGTAGATAAATTGGAAGTTGCCACAAATAAAGGCAAGATCATTAGAAAGGAAAACCAATCCAGACAGGAAATTTTAGATCTGATATCTAGTAATCCCTGTTTTTTGACAGGGGATATTGCTTGTTCATTAGGGTTTGGCATTGCTATAATGCTTATTACAAGGGAGCTTTTATATGTCCAGACGGACATGATAAAAGTAAAGGAGCTATCTGATAAAATTCAGAATTCAATAGCAACCTCCGCCAAACCTGGTCTTATTCTTCCACCACACCTTCAGAAAAAATGAGAAGGATATTAATTACAGAGTCGCATCAGCTTGCAGAGTTGAACTTCCATAAATACAATATGAATAAGCCTCGCAAAGAGAGGTTAAAAGATGGAGATTTAAGGCTTATTCAAAAAATGATATCTGTCTATGCTTTAGAGATAAGCAGAATTAATTCAATGCTTCCTCCTGACTATACACCAAATTTCAGCACGAATAATGCTCAGATGGCATCTATGGTGGGAATTTGTAAAGATACAGTCAGGAACAGGAGAAAAAGGCTGGAAAAAGCCGGATTTATAACATCTACAAAAAATCACGGGTGGTTTCACAATTATGACCTATCCTTTTCACCGGAAATTATCTTTACTGGTGAAAAAAAAGATGCCGAAACTTTAAAAGCAGAGCTTAAAAAAATTCGCCACGAATTTAATTTAAAGGAAAAAGAGTCTCGAAACTTTCACACAATGCAGGAAAATTTCAGCCCTTCAGAGACTCAAGAAATTAATAATATACTTAATAGTAATGTGGAGAAGTCTGCGACTTCAGTTAAAAACGAAGCAGAGCTTCGACCGGAGACACATACTGGCAAGGCAAAAAAGACTGGAAAACACATGCCTGTGTACAAAAATCATGATAAAGAGGATCTGGGAAACATTTCCGAGGCGGGGCCCGGGGGCGCAGGCGGGGCGGGCCAAACAGAAGATACATGCCGGGGTGCAAAACCTCCAATTAGCCTAACGGAGAGCGAAGGATATGCCTTCGCACCTCCCGAAAGGCAGCGAGAAAAGGAGATCGAATACTATGTGGATAACCTGTTGAAAATGGCAATTTCGTTTCTATGGAAGGATAAAACATTTGCAGAATCGCAGAAAGATCAAGCAAAGAACATGCTCCGAACCTACTACTACGACAAGCAGCACACATATAATTTACCTGATTTTCACAACTATTGTGTATCAAAACTGCTCAATCATGCCACTGTGATAAAAAATTCAAAAGGTAAATACTATGCCGTGCTTCCGCACCTGTACTTTGATCCGGATTATGCTTATGGATTCAGCGGTTCTGTAGAAAAGTTATTCAAGAAATTTACTGATTTCAAAAAGTTTGGGGGGGAACCAGATAAACTACTGAAACGGCATGTGAGAGCTTTTGAAAATAACCTAAGAAAACCTCAAACTAAGAGAAGGGACCCAATTGAGCTGCAAAGAATAGGTTTAAGGGCTATGCTGAATCTAAAAGATCAACGGTATGCAGACAGGTATCAGAGTATCATTCTTGGATTAACTAAAAAATATATACTATGCCGAAATGGAAATTAAAAATTGACAGCTTCACAAAGGCCATTTTGTATGACAAAAACGGAGGAAAATTTACCCGCTATTCGATGGACTGGGTGCATCAAAACTCAAAGACCAGGTCAAAGGAACTGGGCCTTTCAAGGCTTCGAATATTGATTGCCAAATATGCTGCAAATACTGAAACAGCTATCATTTATGATAACATATCTGGTGAAGAACTTGAAAAGTATAAATCCGGAATTTTGGTACCGAAAAAATCACCTTCATTCCCTGCAAATTTCTAACCTTAAACTATACACTTATGATTAGAGCAATTTATCGAAAAAATGAAAATGAATTATTCAAAATCAGAGCCTTAAAATGTGTGGCCATTACTGAGAATCCTTCCCTTTTCAATGGAACATACATTCAAATTTATGATCTGGATGAATCCAAGTTTGAAAGCCTCAGGAAGCTCAACAGAATACCTAAAAAGGAATTCAATAAAGTATTTAAAAGACTCAGTAAACTGGCTAAAAATCTATGAACGTTATGGAAAATTTTATAGAAGTTGAAATAACATTTCCTCAGATTGTCTTTGAAAAGAAGGTTGTAAAAATCCCTGAAGATCAAAAGAAAAAACTAAATAATGAGGCAGATTTTATTTGGGAAAATTTGACAGAAACTGAACAAGACTGGTCTGGTGGTGAAAGTGCTATAAGATCAGCGGTTGATGTAGATTATTGCAGAGTAAGAATTTTACCTAAAAAATCATAAGCTATGCTTAACGAATATAAGATAAAAATAGTCATGGATTCGGCTCAGATTATTGAAGTAATAAACCGAATCAATATGTACCTGACCTTTGTACAGGAAAAAAATCCTGTTCAGGAATGCGAAGTGTACCGGCATAAAATTTTGTCCAAAATAGGTCAAAAGCTTTCCTCTAAGGTATATTCAGTGGAAGAGAAAAAATTCATTAAATTAAATGTAAATGCAGTTGAGCAAATGGCCTTGGTTGCTTGTTTTATAAGAACCCAAATTTCACCACAGCTGCAGGGAATTTTCATATTACTTGATTCAAAATACCCTGCTAAGGTTATAAGAAACGAGAAGTATTTACATTGATTATTAAACTGATAACAAAAAAAATCATGGCAAAAAATAGGACTATTTGACCACCTTTTTTTTGAAATATCAGTGTCATTTTTTGACACCTAAAAGACAAATATTGTAATGACTGAAATTAAAATCGCTAAAACTAAAAATTACCTCTTCAGTCTGGAAAACCTGATTCTCGCAATTGTGATCCTGTATATGCTAAATAACTTGGATCATTTGACAAAGGTCTATTACGACATAGGAAAAAGGCATCTGGAAGAAATATTTCACATTAAAAACCTTGACTGGTACAAATCGATCCTTGTAATCATAGTACTTGATTTGTCAATTGTGGTCTGGATTCATCTCAAACGGTGGCCTGAAGCGGTCATTTTCCAGGTGCTAATGTTTCTGATCAACCTTTTGTATTACGAATGGCCGGGAGCCTTTTCAGAAGACTTTAATCGAAGAGCAGCTGAACTGATATTTACATTGATGTTCGGCTATGGAGTGAGTTCATTCGCTTTTCTGCATTCGACAAGATTCAAAAGCAAGGATCAGCTGAAGGAAGATGCCGAACTAATGTCACGCTTAAAATCTGATCTGGAAGAAAGTGAAAACATGGTACAAATTCTTTCTTCAGAGAAGTATAAATCTGAATTGTGGGTGAATCAACTTCAATCAGATTTGGAAAATACTCAATCAATGCGGAATCAACTTCAATCAAAATTAAATCAGGCTGAATTTGCTCTCAATGAGCTTGATTCAAAAAATATTCAGGCTGAAAAAAAGTTGAATGAGCTTAATTCAGAGTTGATTCAGGTTAAATCAGACTACATTCAGGTGAGTACAGAGCTTAATTCCATTCAATCAAATAAAATTCAGGATGAATCCAAAGTGAAACACCTGCAATCAGAATTGAATCGTGAAAAATCTCACAGGGAAAAAGCCAATGAAGTTATCAATGAGCTCATTCAGTACAAACAAAAATGGGAAGATGCCTGCAGGTGCAAACACTGTAAAGAAATAAAGGATAGCCCAAATTCAGCACGGGTGCATTCAGGCAGCTGTCCGCATAACCCTAAATCAATAGAGGCTCACATTTAATCCATCCAAAAAAGAAAGTTAACATGAATCTATATTTTATAGATCTGTTTTGTGGTGCCGGTGGTGTCACGACAGGAATATTACGTGCAAAATTTAAAGGAAAAAGCATTGCTAAAGTGATTGCGTGTGTGAATCATGATCCACTGGCTATTAAAAGTCATTCTGCAAATCATAAAGGCATACATCACTTTATAGAGAATATTCGAACTCTTGATCTTTCCGCCCTAGTGGCTTTAGTAGCAACAATCCGGAAAAAAGATCCTAATGCTAAAATTTGCCTATGGGCTTCTGCAGAATGTACGAATTACAGTAAAGCTAAAGGAGGACTTCCCCGTGATGCAGATAGCAGGACCTTACCAAATCATCTTTTCAGGTATATCGAGGCATTGAATCCTGACTACTTTTGGATGGAAAATGTAGAAGAATTCATGGCATGGGGTCCATTGGATGAGAACGGAAAGCCTTTAAGCAGGAAAAATGGACGTGACTATTTGAGATGGGTTGAGATAGTTAAATCCTATGGTTATGAATATGATTACCGCATTCTTAACTGTGCGGATTACGGTGCATATACTTCACGCAAAAGGTATTTTGCACAATTCGCAAAATCAGGTTTGCCAATTTCATGGCCTGCAGCCACCCACAGTAAAAATCCTTCAATTGACCTGTTTTCCAATCTTCAGAAATGGAAACCGGTGAAGGATTGTCTTGATTTCAAGGATGAGGGTAAAAGCATATTCCGGGAAAAGCCATTATCCACCAAAAGCTATGAAAGGATTTATGCAGGATTGATTAAGTATGTTGCAGGTGGATATGAAGATTTTTTAGCTAAGTACTATTCTGGAAAGCCAGAGGGCAAAGTAATTCCAACATCCGGACCTGCCGGCACGATCAAAACTTCAGATGCACATTCTTATGTTAAAATTTCCTTCCTGAAAAAATATCTTGGGAATGATTCAAAATCTGGAATTAATAATGGCAAGTCAGTTGAAGAACCTTGCCCTGTAATTACCTGTCAAAACAGATTAGCGATTGTTCAAACCAAATTTCTTGCAAAATACTATAGTAACGGAGGCGAATTATCCAGTGTAGGACAAGTATGCAGCACATTGACAACTAAAGACAGAATTTCATTAGTTCAGCCAAAATTCTGGCTTGATAAGAACTTTTCAGGTAGGTACAATCATCAGAGTATAGATTCACCTGCAGGTGCAATTCTGACAAATGATAAGCATTGTTTGATGACTTCCCAATACTTTATAAATAAGCATTATTCAGGCATGCACAATCATCAAAATATTAATCAGCCATCCGGCTCAATTCTTACAAAAGATAAATACTCACTTGTTAAATGTATCTCAGGTGAAAAATACCTTTTAAATCCCGCCTGGGGAGGTCATTCAACCGGAATTGAATCTCCGTGCCCTACAATAGTAGCAAGACAGGATAAAGCCCCTCTTTATTATGTCTCTGTAGAAAAAGGAATTATTGCAATTCCTGTATTTGAAACAGATAGTGAAATTGTAAGAAAGATTAAAGAATTCATGGCTTTGTATGGCATTGTCGATATAAAAATGAGAATGCTTAAAGTTCCTGAATTGCTCAAAATACAAGGCTTCCCGCAAGAGTACATATTAAAAGGAAATCAAACTGATCAGAAAAAATTTATTGGTAATTCGGTTCCTCCTCCGATGGTTCAGGCTCTCATTGAAAGAAGCTACTCCGCTATTTCAGAGATGGTTTTAAAAGAAGCAGTTTAACAATTCAAAATAATAAAGACATGAAAACAGAAAAAGAATTATATCTCATAAATATTGAAGAGTCAAGAAATGAGATTGGACGACTTCGGAAGCAAATAAATATTGAGGAAGGTAAGATTAAGGAGTTCAGTAAAAAAATTGAACTGATTGAAGCTGCCGAAAAACAATATGGTATCTGTAAAAAATGTAATGCTACGCCTGCCTCAATAGATTACAACGGCAAAGGTCATTATGTATGTAGAAGCTGCGAAGATTCACTAGATAGGTATTTTGAAGAAGAATATAGATAGTTGAATTGAAGTAAATATTTAATCAATAATAAAACATGGAAATTGAAATGACACATACACCAGGACCTTGGACATTCATAGAGCAACCTGTCAAGTCTCTTGGTTATTATATTCAGTCTAGTAATGCTTTTATTGGGGAAGTTGGTGGAGGTCTTCAAACATCTGAAGAGATTTTGGAAAATGCTATTTTAGTTGCCTCCGCTCCTGATCTATTGGCTGAAAATATAAAGCTTAAGAAAGAAAAAGAGGAGCTCATCCAGTCGCTTCAGGATTTGATTGATATAAGCAAAAGATTTCTTCCTGATAATCCATCCATATTGAGTGTAGCGATTTACAACGCTAAAGATTCATTGAAAAAAGTAAAAGGCAAATAACTATGACTGTGTTTTTTGTTGATAATACCCCGGATGAGCCCTTTCGAATAATTGAAGGTAAAGTCATCAAATCATTTCCTGAATACAGAGGAAGTTATGAGTGTGAAGGAGCTCACAATTGCAGGATAGTACAGATTGTTGAATACATCAATCCAGACGGCGTTTCTAAAAGTCGTAAGAGATTATATGAAACCCTCACATTCAAATCAATACATAATCTTGAAATCTACTATAAGAGTCTACTTGAAGACGCATGTTGTAAGAAAATGTATCCCTATTGGTAAAAAATGGAAAATATATCAATTGAAATTAACGAAGAATCTCTAACCAGATTTCAAAAGAATTTAAAAGTACTGAGGTTCTCTAAAATGCTTACTTCTGCAGAGCTATCTAAAGAGTTAGGAATTAGTAAAAATCGTGCATGGGACTTGGAGACAGGCCGGGTAACACCCGGTATTAAAGACCTTCACAAGATAGCCGAATATTTTAAAATCTTCTTCATTAGAGATCTTCTCACTAAAGAATTTTTAATCAAACTGGAAATTAATTAATGAATACTTTATATAAAGTCAGATATGGTAAACTGGAAAATCTAGTGACCAGACATATTAAAATAGCCGTGCCATATTTTAAACGGTTATTTCAACACTCTCCCATCTTTGATAAGCCTGTAATTAAGCTCTTACAAAGTAATGATGGCGGTAACTCTTGGTTTATTATTTCACATAACGAATAAATCCCTAAACCTATGGAACTCATATTTCTGATTCAAAAAATCGCCTCAATACTACTATTGCTATTATTTGCAGTGATGAAGGATCCTTGTGATGAAGCTAGTGAATCAGTATATGATTTGATGGATGAGCTTGATATTGATTTAGAATCTGATATTGACAAAGAGATTAATTAACACAAAATAAAAATTATATGTACTACATCATTTCATTGAAACACACCCGTAAAACCGACGAATTTATTACCCTGTGGGGACGTGACAATAAAGGATATTTCTGGGTAAAATCAGAAGCAGGGATTTACGAAGTTCCGGAAGAAGGATACCACAATACGGAATCTAGCTTTCCAGTCAAAAAAGAAGAGGCAGATAAGTTATTCATTGAAGTGCCTTACTGCGGAAAAAATATATTGGCAATTCCCAATAATAATGAATCTGTGAAGAAACTAGGATTAAAATGGAAAAGAGGACAATTAGAAAGGCAGATAGATGAAAATATTATTCAAAATAATTGAGGCTTTCCTTATTGCTCCAATCGCTAATGTATCCTCAATGCATAGCAATTCCGATTATGGTATAAATAAGATTTTCATTGAAGCTGCTCGTGATATGGAATTTATTGCAGCTCTCGAAAAGGGTGAAAATAGATTAATACATCCCGATAAAATGTGCAAATCAGAAAGGAAGTTAATCTCTCTGGTTTATTATGGATGGAAGCTCTCTAAAGGCGAATATAAAAGGTCAGATTACTTCAATAACTAACATTAGTCATGGATGAATCAATAAAAACTAAAGGAGAATTTAATCAGGAGTGTAACCGGTCCGCATGTAGTAATAAACATGCGGATTGGTATAATCATTCTACAAAAAAATATTATTGCGTAGACTGTGCGCATTTAATCAATTTGTACAATCATTCAGATGCAATGAAATTGTATGGTCATGAATTATGTACTAAAACAAACAATGCACAATGAAAAACATATACGATGAATCAGGGGCAATTATCTCCACCTGTAAAAATTATAGATACAGGTTGTGGAGGATATGGGATAAGTCAAAACCATTTGTAATGTTCATTATGCACAATCCATCAACCGCTGACGAAAGTGAAGATGACAGGACAATAAAAAGATGTGTTAATTTTGCGAAATCGTGGGGGTATGGAGGGATTTATGTAGGGAATATTTTTGCTTATAGATCAACAAAACCCGAAGTTATTAAACAGGTCATTGATCCTATCGGGCCGGACAATAATAAACATTTGACTGAAATGTTACAGAAATGTCAAATAGTGATAGCTGCCTGGGGAAATCATCCAAAAACAGAAAGTAAACCATTGAAAGGTATTGATATTGGGAAATTTTATTATTTGTCTTTAACAAAAACAGGAAATCCCAGGCATCCACTTTATTTAAAAATGAATTTAAAGCCTCAAAAACTAACAAAAATCTAATCAAATTATAGAAAGCTTATGCTGTATCATATAACAAATTGGAGTCCTGAACCTAAGATGAACGGAGCTGCTTTTAGCATTGAGTTATTCCCGGACTGGAAAGATGCAATCTCAAAATCTGGTATTACACAGGAAAATATTGATAATGCATTTGAAAAGTTAGGCCCAAAGTTATTGGAAGATCATGGATTTAAACATAGTATGGATAGATTAAAAGTTTATTGGGGGGAATGGGGCCCGGAGCATATATATGTTCCGGGTAATGCCTGTGGTTTGGATATTACAAAAAGTTCTCCATTCGGTCCAAGAGGAGGAGCATTACTTTCACCTCATAACGTTGATTCTTTGCGTCAAGCGTCATTAATTCTTTCTATCTTTTTATGGATTGCTAATTGCTTAGTTGTAGAAATTAAACTAAAAAAGTCAGAATAAATCTGACTTTCTTATGGTTACTTTTTTTGTCTATGACAAATTTGAGATATCAAAAGTATTAATATTTATTGAAATTACAGTATCTTTGAATTACTCGAAACGGCTATTAGATAGCAAAACTATGCTGCCAAGGTTTTTCTGTGAAACCTTGGCTTTTTAGTACATTATCATTTCTTCATAATTTTTCAATGCTTTCCTTTTTTACTGCAATTGCGTATTTATTAAACATTTAATGCTGAATACCTTTGTAAGATTTAACATAAATAATGCAATAAAATTTCTATTCAAGTCCTTTTAAATGGAAGTTTTCCCCGATCAAAAAGGTAACTTTTAAATCCAGAAGTTACGAAATATTACAATAAATTATTAGAAAAATAACATTTTTAAAATTTTATTTACATCTCACTCATATATTTTTATCTAAATTTTGAATCAATTAATCTATTAAACTAAATCAGTAATCCTGAATTTTAAGCGTGGTAACATCTATTTTGAAAAATTCAGTACATGGGTTTTTCATGTAATATCCAACATCTAAATTACCTTTTCGTTCTTGATGTAATTATTGTAAAATTCTTTTTAAAAATTTTTAATTAAACAATGAATCAGAATTGCAGAGGGACAAATTGCTGTCAGTCGGATTTAGAATGTCCAGTGAAGCGGTTACTTAATTTTTCAGATGCTCAGGATCTCAGACAAACTTTTAACAGAATGTGTATGGAGTTATCTACAAACACAGAATTTTATTCAAGTGTCAGCAAGGAAAGAAAAGAAGATATTATGTTTATTTGGGCCTTTTTTGAACAGTTGGCCGATCCTAATACTCAGCCTTTAGAATAGTTTCCATAAAAAGGGGATTTCCCCTTTTTTTATTCCCTCTATATCTCAGTAAATTATATTTTTTTGCCATGAAATTCTAAAATAAACTTCTGAACATCAAAATATAAGAGCATACTTTTTTCGTTATATAATGTCATAACTATGACACTTTTTGACACTAAAAATACTTGCTTTTCTTATATCAAAGGAAAACTTTTTGAACTCCTGGCTGAAGAGCTTCAAAAGTCTTCAAAATTGGAATTGAATTACCGCCATTCGAAGCAGACAAAGAGTTTATATCTTTCTCTGATGTTCAAGAAAGAGTACTTTAAAAAATGTGATCCTCTCGTCGGGCAAAAATTCCCCTATGTGATCAGAGTTTCTGATCATGGTATCAATATTCACTTTTCAGAAAGAATGGCCGATGCAGAAATAATTGTAAGGCAAGTATTAAGCAAAGATTTGAATGAGCAGCTGAATATTCTAAAATCTGAAATTAAAAATATCAACCTATCCATTTTTTCCACTACTGACATTAATAAAATTTCGAATCTTAAGACTTTAAGAGTTCAGAAAATTTTAGAATGCGAATCCATTCTCGCTGCATCACAATATACATTCAAGGCAGACTTTGATTCTATTTGTTCAGATATAAAAAAAATACTTAAAGCACATGAGTAAAGCTATTGATAAGATCACAAAAGGTACTCACGTAAAAAGATTTCTTGAAGATCGGTTTAAGACAAAAATTGAGGTCCGCAGCGAACAGACCGTTGGTAAAGGAACTATGGTAATTGTAAAGCCGGGCTTTAGTGGAGGATTTGAAGATTCTTTTCTGACAATTGTAAAAAACGTATGCCCGGAATTTGAAAAAACTATCAAGAAAGAATCGATTAGATTAAACCTTCCTGCTTGGAGGTATGCATTGCAGGCCGTATTTGATAATAACATAGCAACTATTTTCACCGGTATGAAAGAGGATAAAAAAAGCGAAGATAAAAAAACGCCTGAAATTGAACCTGTGCCCGCTCCTCCCGAAAAAAAAGAGAATAAGGATACTATAGAACTTTCACGAAGGGTGCAAAATCAAATGGTATCAGTTCTTGAAATGGAAATGGATATGAAGTGGATGAAGTAAACTAAAATGAAATGTCATATACTTATTGATCATCCCCTTTGTAATTTTTGTCTCGAAAAACTTTCAGAAAAGGACTTAAAGTTAATGTCGGAGGAGGATGATAAATATATATGTGAAAAGTGCCGAAATGTTCAAGCTTACAATGATATCTGGGGTGAATTCATGGATCACTAATAAATTAAATTGTTGAATTTATGTATAAGGTAAAAACATTATCAAAAAAGAAAATTGAATCACTGCCGGTAAAGCTCCGTGAAGCAATTGAAAAATTCAAAGAGGATACTGAAAATTTCAGTGAGCATTTATATAGTAAGTTCGAAGATATTGATAGTAAGTATTATGAGTTCGCATTGAAGTATAGAGAATTAAAAATTACCGAGGTTCAAAGTAAAAGAAATGATATTCGGAAAGCAGCTCAGGAAAAGGAAAAAGAAAGGCTTAAAGCTGAAGAAAAAGCAAAAAGGAGATTAACCCCGGAAAAGGCTGCTTCCTGCAAAATAGTAATTGAAGATATCAGAAATGTCCTTGGAAACTATCAGCCTGTTAAAAAAGGCTCTGTAGGTAAAAAGAAGGTAACGGATATACTGGTTGATAAATTTACAGAGGATATCATAAAGGTTGTTAAGAGGGAAGCGGTACCGGAAAAGGTAAATAAAATCAAGGTAGATAAATTTGATGAAGCCACTTCCCTATTTACTAATGCGTTTAAAAAACTACGTCTCGCATTTTCGGGAATTTCAAATGATGATGACAAGTTGATCAATCAATTTGAAAATCAGATGAACCAAATATCTGAAAAAATTAAAGGCTTACACCATAATCAATAATATGTCAGAAGAAACACAAAACAAAGTCTATCCTCTATTTTTCACAGTAATGATACTGTTTGCAATAGGTGTAATTGTATACTTGATGAGTATTTCATAATCATGTCCCATATAACAGTTAAAAATGAAAGATCAAAAGAAAATTATTGAAATCACAATTGGTGCAACTTCCTTCCTTTTCTTAGTTGTATGCATTCTTGCATTAATTTCAAATATCAGAATGAATAGAAGGATTGCCCGCTACCTGGACTCTGAAACAAGATTCAGAAATGAGGAGATACGAGATCAACAGAAATATTTAAAATTCCTCATCGACAAAAAGCAAAAAATGGAAGAATCCAGTACTATAGTGGAACCATTGAAAATTGATGATGAAGCCTAAAGTATTGGTCGGAAGTCTCACTTCACGAGCAAAAGACTATTGCTTTCAGGACTGGATAGGTAATGTAAAATCATTTACCTATCCAGATTTTGAGTTATTCATTTCTGATAATTCATTTGATTTAAATTATTCGAATTTTCTTAAAGGGTTTGCTAAGGTTGGGCATATAGATCCTGCCGGTAAAACTACAATTGAGGTATTATGCGAGAGTCACAACCAGGTAAGAGATTATTTTTTATCTACAAATGCGGACTTTCTATTACACCTTGAAAGTGATGTTTTCCCCCCTTCTGGAATAATAGAAGAACTGTTATTTCACAGTGTTGACGTAGTCTCCGGTATGTACTTTTACGGAGAAGGTTCAAGAAGTAAATTACTTATAAATGTTGTAGAAGATTTTGGAAATGTGAGAAATGCAAATAAGATTGATCACAGGATATCGGATATAATGTTTGCTGATGGAGGATTAAAGAGGGTTTTTTCGTGCGGAATAGGGTGTACTTTAATTCATAGATCAGTTTTAGAAAAAGTAAGTTTCAGATATGAGAAAACAAAACTGATGCATCCAGATGCTTTCTTTTACCATGATATTTTTAAAGCGGGTATTACTGCCTGGCTTGATACCTCAATCCTTTGTGAACATCGAAATACTAATTGGAATCATAATATAATTTTTGATAATGATAGAAGAAGAAATCAAACTGGGATATTATAAGGACCTTATCCAACAGCACGAAACTCTTGTTAAATTTCTAAAGGAATTTATTGAAGAAAATAAGGAAAGTGATGATTTGGAGTTAAAAATTAAATGTGCAAAATTTGATATTGAAGTGACAGAAATTGTCACTAAATTATACTTTTATAAAAAGAATTTTGATCATTACTTAGAACGTGTCAGTTTATATGCAGAGCAGAGAACAGAAGACCTGGAAAAAATGAAGTGCCTCGCAAATTGGCAAAATTTAATTACCAGGTTAAAAAAAATTCAGAATGAAAATCTGACCAAAAAAATCAAAGAGGCTATTTCTTCTAATACCTATTCAAAAGAATATGACCTCTGGAAAAAAGCTAATCAATTATTAAGTTCTCATAATCTTTAAAATATGGCTTACAAATTTCAGAAATTATTGGAGAAAAATTCAATTGTAGTGGATGATCTACCGGCAGAAATTAAGACTGTTATAGGGGAATTTCATAAACTTGAATATGATCTGGAAGACGAAGAAGATCCTGATGATATTAAAGAAATAAAGCTTCAACTTAAGGATTTGGATAAAGAGTTATGTGAATTAATAGCTGAAGAAATTGATCAAGAGCTATCTGCTGATCTTACTCATGAGGAAATAAAGGAAAATATCCTCAGAAATTTTCTTAACTCCGGAAAAACTGAAGTGTCGCATAATGATTTGGTGAAATATGGTTATAACACAAGAAATTTAGGAAGTACCGGGGAGAAGCTATCTAATTTTTCCCTTCAAAAAGGAAAGTTTGCTAACAACTATAAAATAATAAAACATTAAAGCATGTCTGAAATTCTTGTTAAGGAAATTTCAATGCTTTTTATAAAGAATAGGTCTGTCTTATTGAAATATGCATTTAGTCTGACTAAATCTAAAGAAGAAGCTGAGGATATTGTACATGATTCATATATCAACATGTACAAAAATGCCTCTTCTTTTAATCGAGGTACAAATTTCAATCATTGGGCAAAAAAAATAATTAAAAACCTGTTTATTGATGCTCTTAGAAAAAGGAAGAATATACAGGAAGTTGAAATTAAAGACTATCACAAGGGGGTTTGTACAAATGCAGGGGTAGCAATTATCGACAACTCAGATCTTTATAAAGTAATTGACAGCTTTTCTAAAGAAAACAAGAAAATAGTTATACTCTATATGCAGGGATATAAACGTGAAGAGATTGCAAAGCAGGTAAAATGGAGTATAGACAAATTAAACTCTCGACTGCATAAACTGAAAAAAATTTTGAAAGAAGAATTGAAGGAAAAAAAAATTTAATAACATAATGACATTTTTGTCACTAAAACGACCAAAACTGTCAAAACAAAATGAGCTGAAAAATTACTTTTTAAATCGCTTAGAGCTCTATGTTTAATAATTTCGGTGACATTATGGGAATGATCCCAACATCATTACTAATGAAAATGATGTCAGGACAAAAGGTTTCATTTGAGGAAATAGATAAGGCTATTGCTCCTCTTATTCCTAAAATTCAACCTCATATAGTTGAGGTTATCAAAAACTTTCAGGCCAAAAGAGGTCGTTCAGTATCATTTGAAGTATTTATTGTGGAAAAAGATGGTGTTCAGACTGATGAATTAGGGATCTGCCTCAATGAAATCGTAGCAGACGAAACCATACCTTTCCAACGATTCCTGCTTAAGGACCTGATGAAAGTAATTGCTGCAGAACTTAAAAATGATTCTACTAAACAGCTTAAGGAGTAGCAATGTATGAAAATAAGGTAAAGCAAATTGCTAGAATGTTGGATATGGATACAATTAATAGTGTTCGCATGGGAAGGATTAAGGATGAAGAAGCAAAATTTAAGTTTGTTCTCCTTTCTGCATCTGTTCTTACTGATACCCCAATTTCTGACATAAGAGAAGGTACACAAGCGAGGTATTATAACATTCGAAAGGTATGTTATTATGTATTGAATCAGGCAGGATTAAAAGACCGCACCATCGCAAAATTGTTTGAGTTCAAACAGCATACTCACATTTACAATGCAATTAAAAAAGTAAAAGAACAGGTTGAGAAAAAGCGCATAAATGATAGGACAAAGCTTATTCAAGGTCTGCAATTATCTCTGGATTTATTACTAAATCATATATGCAAGAAAAGTTAAAAAAGGAAGACGATGTGAATTTGTCTGATAGCGGAATGTTACAGCCGATTAAAAAGAGAGCGTACGCTGAAGGAATTCAACTTCCGGAACAATCAGGTGGTCCGGAACCGGAAGAAATTGAATCTGAATCCCAAACAGAAACAGAAGTTGATGTCGCTGCAGAACATGAAAGAGACTCTGAGTCTGAACCCGTTCCTGATCTTAATTCACATAAAAAGGCCAGCCGTTTTGAGATTCCGGATTCCCCAGAAATGACCTTTGACAAAAGAGAGGAAGTTCTTGATACAAGCGAAAATGCTCCTCCTGTTATTGATCAAGCTGCCAAACAAGCTGCCAACTCCACAGCTGATTGGATTTGGAATAATTTCGAAAATATTACTCCTGAAATTCTTCATCAAACCACTAAGATAGATGAAACCAGATATGATGAATCAGGGATTGATATTGAGACTTTAAACCTTATAAAAGATACAATTTCCAGAGCTAATGTAAATAATAAAGAATCTCTGAAAATTAAGAGTTGGCATAAGGATAATATTTATCCTCCTCTTAAAGAGTGGCTGCAGGAAAACGGAATGGATGTTAAGGTTCCTGCCTGGGCTAAACTTCTTATAGGAGTGGTTATTGTTGCGGGAATGCTTTGGATGTCTGTTAAAGAAGTAAATGCAAGTAACAGATTTTTACTGCGAAATCTGGATAGAAGGTTAGAAGATTTGAAGAAAAAGAAACAAGATCCTGAATAATGGCAGACGAAAGAGAGCCAAGCTTAATGATTGTTACCGGTCGTATGGGAGTCGGGAAATCACATACTACCAATAAATTTATATTAGAATATTTACGTCTTCTGAAGCGGCCTATTTTGGTTTTTGATCCTAATAATGAAGATACATATCATAAGTTTAAAACTCTTGCATTTGACATTGAAGAAGTGCAGGCAACCCGCAAGAAGGAAAAGAAGGAAAACAGGAGGATAGTTTGTAAAAGCGAAAAGAATCTTCAGCAGTTTAAAAAACCTGAAATTCGTAGGATTCTTCCATACAACCGATATGGGGACTCAATGACCAGAGAACAGATGAAATTAACAATGGTTACCATCCTGCAAAATGTCAGGGGAGCATTGATCCTATTGGAAGATATTAATGCCTATGTAATCTCATTCGCTGAGGATTCTATCATTTCCCTTTTTAAGAATATCAGACACAAAGGGCAGGATATAATCATTCACATGCAGTCGTATAACCCTGTAAGACCTATTCTTTTTGAAGCGTGTTATAAATTCAGAATCCATAAAGATGAAATAGATGTAAGTACTATCAGGGATAGAATCAAGCAGTACGAATTATTCAAGCTTGCTCAATTGATAGTAGAAGCGCATCCGAATAAATATTTCTTTCTGTATCTCGATACACAAGAAAGGAAAATTAAAGGGTGTACAGTTGAAGAATTCCGGCAAGCTGCAATTAAATATACAACTAGTCATCCACGAGAAACAATAAACCATTTATCATTTATTGTGGCAAGTGAAAATAAAAGATCAACTCCTGTTCATGCTGACAGGGAAAAAGCAAGGCATTTATGGATAGAAGAACATATTCAAAAATACTTAAATATCTAACCTGGTTTCGCAGGATGTTATACAATTTTAATGAATTCATCCTATTTACAAATATTACTATTTTAATCTACTACATTATAAAAAAGCCGTGCCAGGTCCCCTGGATTGCTAATCCAATGGGGGTAGAAAATATTAATGAAATAGTAATTCCTCAATTTAACCTTATACTATTAAAATCAAATCTTATTATGGGTGCAATAATATTGATCTGTGATTTTTTTATAAAAAAACACAAAACAAAAAAAGCCAATAATTAAATAATCGAATAATAATTTGTTCTTGTATTGTTGGTTAAATGGTTAGCCAATCTAAATATTTAATTATTAATTTTCGTTTTGTAAGAAATCTGTTTAATTAAAAGCAACATTTTTTATGAATCTCTCTCAAAAGCAAAAGGAAATTATCATCCAGTTTTTAATTGTCGTAGTCGGCGTTTTTGTTGCCATTTTAGCCCATGAGGCGTGGAAAAAGAGGCAGGAAAAAGAAAAAGAATTAGCTCTGGTTCCGGCTGCTTAATAAAAGGATTCTAAGTTTTAAACTTGATTTTTTGACCTATGAAAACAGTAAATAATTTAGTTCAGGCGTTCGAAAGAGAAGCAGAACAATCATTTCAAAATTTTGGCGGTAAAAGAAGTGAATTTTTAGGTTCTAATCAGAACTTTAATCTTTCTGGAATGGTCTCAGAAGGCGATGTCCCTAACGAGATTGTGATCACTATTGAGAATACCGACTCACTCGATCTTGCTGCACCAATTTTCAGTGCAAATGAAGGGATCTCAACACCTTATGGCGGTGTAACAGATACTATTACCGGTAATACTGCATCATCAGGTAAGGGAATTATCATCACTCCTCAGGATTATACTCATAACGAGTTGAAAAAAATGACGGAGAACTCTCCTTTTACAATCACAAAGCTGAGATATGATTTCGGTGATAATACTCAGCTGAAGAAAAAATTTGTAATGAGGAAAAAAGATGGTGTATCATACATCACTACTCCTTATTACCCTCAGAACAAACAGAATCTGGCGAACAACATTAACACTGTACTTGAAGATCACGATTTCTTCATGGTGGTTAATGCTCAGACAACCCTGTTTGTTGTGGTAGGTGCCGGAAAAACAGTCCAATTGGCTCTTACAACTGGTGCAAGGTTCGATGCGACAAATGCACTTAGGGCACAAACAGTTGTAACGACTGGAAGAAAGTCATACTAAGAATCATTTTTTCAACTGTTATAAAAAAGGCCGGGCCGATTGGCCACGGCCTTTTTTGTTTAAAACCCGATAATAATATGGCTTGTACCGACAGTTCAAAACATATTCAAAGCCTTATCCAATATATTACCACCAATAATCCAGATGGTATTACTTCATTTTTGTCACATTACGGCAAAAAAACGACATTCAATAATATCAGTGAGATATATCCGGAAGTTTTAAGTATTGTAAAGGATAGAGGGCTTGAGTCTATTGAAAAGTTGTATTCTTACCACCCGGATCGGGAGGCAATTCTTGAGCTTAATAAAGCGAAAGAATCTAATATAAGTTTTCAGGCAATTGAGAAAGCTAATGTTAAACCTTCGGTGTCGTTGGATGATCTCAGGTCAATCTATTCAAAAAATGACTTCTGGCATTCAAATCAGTTTCAAACCATTGCACTGATAGTAATTCTTGTAATTGTTGTAATAGCATTAAGAAAATAAGTTATGGGTTTTAATATAGGCAACTTATTTGGTGGGGGGGGCAATACCTCCTCTTCCTCCTCCTCTTCCTCTTCTTCCGGTGGCGGTGGATGGATGGGAATGATAGGGGGAATAATGAACCTTCAAGCAAGTAAAGAGCAATTAAAAGCTTCACAAGCTCAAGCGGATGCAAGTACTACACAAGGTTATCTTTCATATCTATCAAGTGTTGCGGGTAATAACAACTCAAAATATATCTGGATTGCAGCGATTGTGATAATTATCGTAGTCGCTTTGTTAATAGGGTTAATTATCTATAAAAAAAGAAAAATTTAAAAAATGGCATTTGTAGAATTCGCACAAAGTATGGGTTGGTGCTTTGGATCAAAGACTTGTAAAGAAAACAGAGCTCTCAACGCTGCAGATAAAGCTTCTTCCGCTGATCTTAAAGAACAGCTGGCTAATGTGATATCCAATCAGGCAAGTTCCGGAGCCGGTACCAATACCAGTCTTATGGTAGGTTTGGTTATTGGATTTGTTTTAGTGATGGGAATAATTCTATTCCTGATATTCCGAAAAAAAGGATAGGAAAATTAAATGGCTTGGATAGTTGAGGTTATCAATAAGGTAATTGGCAAAAAGGTAAAAGCCAATCAGGACAAAACCGCCCAAATTCAGGAAGAAGATGAACTCAATTCTTTAACAGTTACTTATTTAACAGCAACCAATGAAAGGAAGAAAAAGGAAGACTTTAATTTTTATATTCTGGTAATTGGCCTTGCAACAATCTCATTGATTGTCATTATGATTTCAATATTTTTTAAGAAAAGAAACCTATGAAATTTTTATCTCCACTCCGTAACCAGGTGTTTAACTTCACCGGTAGCGAATATAATCCAGAGGAAGTTGCACAATGGGTGGCAAAATATTTTGGATCCTCTGTCCCTGCTGATAAAGATCAGAACAGTGTATTGAAGGATTATTATACTAAAGTGATGTTATTTCTTACTGGCAAGAATCTGCCGGTCAAAGAGGAGTCCATTGCTTCGAATAAATCAGAGTTGGATTTGTTCATCCAAAAGCCAATAGAGCAGATTCAAACGGAAATAGAGTCTCAAACAAAACCTTCTGCTCAAACTTGTACGGGAACTGATGAGTGCCTTAAGTGTAAATTTGAGAAACATAAGAAACTTATCATTAACCTGACAATTGTATTTCTTATCATTTTTGTTTTGAAAAAATTATTATTCTAATCGCTATGATAACTCATTTAAGTGACGCTTCAATAAAAAAGCTTCAGGATCTTAAGCTTAAGATGACTGAGACTTGTACGGAGTATAATACCCAGGTCGGATTGAAGGTAGATGCTCCAACAGAGCCGACGGCAAATTTTCTTGGTGGGTTGTTTGGCTCATCTGATAAGCCAACAGAAGCAGAAATTGAGACACTAAAGAAAGAGGCCGAAGCACAGGGATTAACATTAGAGCAATATCAGGCAAAGCTTGAAAAGGAAGGTAAATCAGAAAAAGCAGGTAAAATTAAATCCTGGTTGGCAGCTGGCGGACTTTCCAAAACTATAAATGAAGCAACTAATGTTGTAGATTCTGTATTTGGTTTGTTTGGAAGCTTGAAAGGTAGCTCTAAATCAACAATCACTGATCCAAATTTAGAAACGGATAACACAGGAAAGGTTCCTGTATATGTCTGGATCGTGCTTGGAGTGATCGCACTTCTCATAATAATCTTTCTTATTGTTAAAAGAAATAAATAATGGGCTATTCCATTGTCTTAAATAAAGAACCTAAAGTGATATTCCTTCCTGTGACCTATACTAAAAAAGTTGCAGGTGTAAGGATTATAGGCTATGATTACTCATTCCCGGCAACTGTTTTTTTTGACCGGCAGATTCCTGGAAGAAAGTCACAAAAAGAGATTTATGAAATACCTCTTCCATTTGCACCTGAAAAACTGGGAATTAAAGTTTTAAGTGATGGAAGTTCTGAGGGTATTATAATAAATGAACCTGTTCCATTTAAACCATTGGTTATTAAAAATGCTGTAGTCCTTCCAGAAATGAAGTCATTCATTGGATTTGCTTCAGACGTGGCTTTAAACCTTCGGAAAATGGTTAAAGGGTATTGGACCTCTGAAGATGGTCGATGGTTAATTAAAATAGATGATAAGGTCAAAAATAGGGTTACTGGAAAGGAAGAAGATACTCCAATTTCTGTCAGCGTAAATTCTGGACATCTGGAAGCTTCAATCAGGGAGCTTAAAAAACATACTGTCCCAGGTATTTTTGTTCTTTTGGCGCATGAATTCGGGCATTACTTTTTAAAAACTGCAGATGAATTTGCTTGTGATAAGTTTGCTGCAGAGCTCGCACTTAATCTTGGGTTTTCTCAAACAGAAATTCTATATGCATTTTCAAAAACTTTCAAAACTATGAAGCCAAATCTTGATGCAGGATTAAGGATTGAAAGAGAAAATAGAATAGTTGCAATCAAGGATTTTATTCAAAATTGGACTTAAAAAATGGCTAGTTTTTCTAAAGCAATAGACATTGTTCTTGATCATGAAAAGGGTTATCAGAATAATCCAAAAGACAACGGTAACTTTGTTTGTGGTGTTAATGTAGGGACAAACTTCGGCATCTCTGCTCCTGTTTTAAAAGACTGGTTAGGCCGTTGTCCTACAGCTGCAGAAATGAAAAATCTCAGTCGAGAAACTGCTATCAAGATTTATCATACAAAGTATTGGGTTCCGATAAAAGGCGATGAAATTAAAAATCAAAGCTTTGCTAATGCGTTATTTGATACTCATGTAAATCAAGGTAATGGGGGAATGAAAAGTATTCTTCAAAAGGCATTCACAGAGCTTTCTATCACTGTTAAACCTACATTCCCTATAAACTCAGATACTGTATCGGCAATAAATAAAGCCAATCAGGAGAAGCTTTTCGAGGCTTTTAAAAAATTCAGAGAGCAAAGGTATTTGGCAAATTCTGATTCTTCTTTTATCTCCGGATGGCTGTCCCGAAGCGAATCTTTTGAATTTATAAAAAACAACAAAGGAAAGATTTTCATATTCATTGCAGCGATAGCAGTATTGATATTATCATATTATTTTTTCATTGTAAGGAAAAGTAAATTGAATATCGTTGATCATTTTTTAAAACAGTAATTCTTTCAATTTCCTCTTGAAATAAGGGTTTTGTTTGGTCTTTTTTTTTGCGAATTGGGTTAATTAAATAATCCCAATATGATTTTCCGTTTATTAAATAATAACATTTTTTATGGAGATACCTGCCTTACAAAATATTCCCTCTGTTAATTCTACAGACGTACAGTGGATTTCATGGTATAACCTATTGAGGAAAAGGTATGGAAAAAGGAATGCAAATGATTTATTTCTTTCTGCTTGGGAACGGAGACGAGGTTCTTCTAACTTTTTATCGGGCACAAAAGCAAATACCACGACCTTAAGAAATTTCCTTGAAGATCAGGGAATACAAATTTCTGGTGATGGCTTAATGAGTTATCCGGCAGATCTTTTGGATGATATTGAAACGGGTATTACAACGGCATTTGGTGTAACCAAAACAGTATTTATCATTTTATTCATTCTGATAATAATTCCTCTGTTTATACTGGTTTTTAACATTGCAAGAAATCCAGCGGTAATTGTTGACGGCATCAAAACTTTTAGCGGAAAATGACAAAGAATCTGAAGATCACATTGGGCGTTATCTTTTTTATAATACTTATAGTTGGTATTATCATTTATGCCATAACAAGGAAAAAAAAGATTGCCGAAGAAATATCTACAATTAGACAAACAATCAATAGCGATGTCGGCCTATTAGGAGAAGATATTGACAGCGTTTTGGTTAATGTTACTCCTGCTAACTATACATTACCTCAGGCAGATCTTGAAAAATTAAGAAATGCAAAAGGTTCCTATTTATTTCCTGATCATCCGGAGTATATTAATCAGGTCCTTGCAGGAAAATCTAAAGCGCAGATAAAAGCTATTTGTGCTCAATTTCAAAATGCCTATGGAATAAAATTCAATGATCATCTGAATTCCATCTTTAGTGATCTTTTTGGGTATGATACAGCAGGGTATCAAGCTGTTTTGAATATTGTCAAGAGTGCAAAATAATTTTTCTATATGAAGTCTAAAAAGTGGATTTTAATTGTTTCTGTTTTGTTAATCGCTGCAGGCGTTCTGTATTTTTTCGTTTTTAGGCTGACTAAAAGTAAAGCAATTAAAATAATTACAGAGGCGGGTAATAGCTCTGCAAATCTTCAATCTGGTTTTGAAACCGATTACTTAATCGCTTGGGCTAAAGGCACCAAAGCAGGTACCAGTACATTTGAATACAATGGTAATATTTACAATACCAAAGGAGGCAAAAAAATATAATTAAGATGAAAAGAGCAAAAGTAATTATTACAATCGGGCTTATCATTGTTGTGCTGACACTGACGGCTTATTATTTTGTTTTCAAAAAGAATGGTCTTGATTCCTCCGCTCCTTCCCCCGGATGTTCTGACTTTGCTAATCAAAACAATAATGCTGCTACATTTCCATTGAAGCAAGGCTCAAAAGGAGTTGAGGTTAAAAACCTTCAAAAGTTTCTTAATAAGTCCGTTAATGCGGGACTTTGTATAGATGGCATTTGGGGAATGTTAACTCAGTCAGCTTTTGAGAAAAGTACTTTACCTGGTATAAAAAATGGGATTGCACCTCCAATGAATGAGGTATCCAAGGATTTGTATAATTCTACAGTTTTACCAGGGGTATGAGTAAAAGAAGTCTCATAATTTTTATATGTCTTTTCTTGTTGATATTCTTATTTGTTAAGAGTAAAGAAAGGGCTAAAGTAAAAGTGCAGAATGTGAATGATGATTCATTTCCGCTTAAAATTGGTAAGAGGGGTAAAAGAGTTGAACAGGTTCAAATCTGGTTGAAAAAAATGGATAGCTCTCTTTTTCCTGCCGGCATTAATGGAGTCTTTGATCAGGAAACAGAAAATGCCCTTTTACTGCATAAGAAGCGGACAAACATTAGTGAAACATTTTGGAACAAAATATCAATAGGGCATTTTCAAACTACAATTTTTAAATAAGATGAATGATTTTCTAAATAGTGTTCAAAAGGATGGAATTAAAGTAGTTGTGGACATTCCAAACTCCTTTTTCTATAAACTTGGAGCAGTCATTGTTGCAAGTGTTGTGCTATCTGCTATAGGATTTTTCATTTCCAAGTCCCTCTTTAATAAATAATTAAAAATGGCTAACAAAACGATTCTAATTAATGGGAATTTAAGCCCAGGCCAAGAAAAGGAATTTGAATGCGGGATAGTGACTCTTATGATAGAAAGACTGTCCGGAACTTGGACTTTATCTTGTCAAAAGCCAGACGGAACCTGGGTTGATACGGTACACGGGACTCACTTTAGTCTTCCCCCTATCCCTCACGGATACAAGGGAATAAAAATAAAAGCAAATGGAGATTCTGAAATAAACTATGTTTATCACCTATAATTAAGAAAATGGCTTACGGATTTTTTGATTCATTTTTGCAATCTTCTCCGGGAGAAGGTGGAGAAAGTACAGCTACAATTCTTCTTTCGGGTGGTGAGGTGACCATAGATGATACTGATAAATTAAAAGTAAATATTGCTCCTGCCACCTATATGATTGATGGCGTTGCATATACTTATGATGGTGGTAGTTTGACTCTATCTGCCGGAGAAGAGTTAGAAAGATTTGATGCAATTGTATTAGGTGTAGGTGGCGTTGCTAGTGTAATTGAGGGTACTCCGGATGTTTCGGCCACAACTCCAACCATACCTGGTACAAAAGTCTTGTTGTCCTATGTATCAGTTGTGGATCATGGTACAGAAGTAATTGAAGAACTTAAAGAGTTATTATTAGGAGGTCACAGGCAGGGCGATTCGGATGAAAATAGAGATAATCAAAAAAATAAAGCTCCTGGAATGTTTTATTACAGGAATGCTAAGTTTAATACTGATTCTCAATATACCCTCGATGCTCCCTCAACGATTTCTAAGGTTGACAATAGGGTATACGTGTTTAATTCGGCAAGAAATAGCAGTAATACAGGTATTAATATCGATATTTTTGAAGGTAATGCATTAGTTGCAACAAAAGTAATTACTGGGGCAAGTTATATTAATAGCAGAGTTTTATTTTACAATGATAATAAATTATATTTTATAGTATCAAATTTAGTTCAACAAGGCTGGTTATCTTATTATGATATTGCTAATGATACTTTCGGATTAGAAATATCAGTCGGGACAAACACTCTTACCGGAATATGTCATAAGAACAAAATTTATATCGGTTCAAGAGGTTCAGGCTTAGTATATATTATTAATAAACTCACATTTTCCCTAATTACAACAGTTGCACAATCTACTGCATTTACATTTGCGGTAGATGAAAAACAAGATAGAATATTTTGCTGCAGTGCTACAGGTACACAAATAATAGTTTTAAACTATTATAACAATACCATTGTAAAAACATTAACAGTACCGGCAGAAACAACTAGCGTTGCAACTCGTGCTGATAAAGGAGAAAAGTCATACGTTAATTATCAAGGCAAAATCCCTTTTATGGCTCGTGTGGCAGGACAAGTTTTGATTTATGATACTGAATTAGATGATTTCCTTTCTCCTATAAATGTTGGAACTACGCCTGTAGACGCAGTTGTTTTTTCCTGTAACTTATATGTTGCAAACAATGGTAGTGAATCAGTATCTATTATTGATCTATTGGAACATAAGTTCGAAAAAGATATTATAGTTGGAAATCGGCCATGTTCCGCGGGGAATCTTATTGTAAATGAAGATTCGATTTTTGTTCCCGTATTCGGAGCAGGGACAATCGTCGAAATAGAGGCAAAGACCGGACTGGTGATGAGTACAAGTCCTGTAGGGGGGCAGACCAGATCTATTGTATTTGACACTAAGACAGGTTTGTTGTATGTGACCGTCAATGTGCCAAATACCCGGCTAACTATATTTAAATATCAACCTGCAAAACTATTTGTACTAGGTCGCGATAAAACATCATGGATTGAGATTACTCCATTAACAAAACAAGGTGGTGTCGCAGAAAAGCAACTATTCTACTCTAGTGAAGATATTGAACAGTGCTTTACTGACAAAAGCATCCCAAATGTAAAGTTTGTCAAAAAAACTGCAATGGGATACTTTAATGAAGCGGTAATTGATATTACCGGACAAACCACAATTGACCTTGCAGAGTATCATAATTACAATGTATTTAAACTCACATCTTCAAATTCATCTGAAACTTTAAATACAATTGATAATCCACCTGAACATTCATTTGTGTTGATTCCTGTGTCTATAAGCTTAACGGTTAATAGCGTAGATCCTGCAACAGCAACTGAAAATGATATTGTATTGGAATCTTCAACACTTGTATTGAATGGAGAAAGAGGTCATTGGTTGGAGTTAAGAAGTGAGTATTTTGGAACTGGGTTAAGGCAAATAAACGCAGCAACTTATTAAATAATATGGGAATAGCTAAAAATCAAGCGGATATTGGTTCCAACTACCAATCTTTAACCGATGCTGCCATAATCGCAATAAATGCCAATAGCAATTTTATCCGGAACTATTACCTGGAAACAGCGAGAACAGCAATAACAGTGAACTTTTTAAATTTTAGAGATGGTGGTGTGGTGGGGGTAAAGGTTAAAAAACAAAGTGCTTCTAATTTAACATTTACTGTTCCAACTGCTAGCATAGGAATCGGTAATGCTGTAAATAACACAATTATCTTAACCAGTCCTGCTAATAGTTATTTTGAAATAATTATAGAAGCAAGAGTTGTTGGCGTTACTCCTGAATATTATATAAGAGTTAATCCATTTTAATAAATGAGAAGAAGTACTAAATATAGAGAAATAAAAGTAACAACTACCCAAAACGGTAGTATATCAGGGATTGCATGGCAGGGGGCCGGAAATCCTGGTTTAGTAGTTAAATGGTGGGATGGTGTTGTAAATGTAGTTGCAGGGTCAGGTAATGCTGCAAGTAAAAACAATGACGGAACTGCTAGAGATTTTTCTATATTTATTAATAGACCGTTTACTACTGGATCTTTATTAATTCAAGGAATGGGAGCTACTGTTATATCTCCTATGAATTTTTCAGATTTTGGATTCGCATTAATTAATATATCTAACAACAAACTTACTGATATATCTACTTTAGTTTTACCGAGTACTTGTAGTGTTTTAGTTGCTAATGCTAATCAATTATCAGGATCATTACCTTCATTTCCTAGTAGTATCAATAATATAGCAATAAATTCAAACTTATATACTTCTTTACCAAGTTTTGCTTCTTTAAATTTAACATCATTAGCTATTGGCGGTAACCCTATTACTTCTTTACCTGCTTTTAATATTAATTCTATAACTACAATAGATTTTTCAGGATTGACTTCATTAACAGGAAGTCCGGTATTAGACTTATCAAGTAAAACAGTTGGTGTTACAATGCAGACTATATTACTTTACGGAATATCTTCTGCCCCTGGAAAATTTACTTCTATTTCTTTGCCTGCTGTCAATCATACAATAGTGCAGGGTCTAAGAATTGAGTACAATCCCATCACTGCAATAAATAATTTGAGTCTTCTTAATATGCCTTCTACTTCAAATATATTTACGGCTAATGATTGTCAACTAAATATTACATTTCCATTAGGAGTAAGTCCAAGAGGAATTAAATGTCCAACAATAAATATTGCTAATAATGGCATGAATTCTACTAATGTAAATGCCACTATAGATAATTGGTATTCAGGGTTGGATAATTTTAATAATGCAGTGCCGAAGACCTTAAACATCGGAGGCACAAATGATGCTCCATCAGGCACGTACCAAATGCCATCAGGCTTTAGCTATGGTGTTAGCAACGGCACTCCAGCAACCCAGAAAGAAAAGATTTGGGTTGCAGAAAATCAAACTGTTGATGGGTCTGGTTCAGGAGGCCCTAAAAAGTATAAATGGACAGTAACTTTCGCATCAGGACCTGATGCAGAACCTCACTTGCTTACTGAGAGCAGAGGCAATTTAACAACAGAAACAGGCGGATTGCTTAAATTATAATAAATCAATATGGCTGAAATAGCAGAAGATAAATCAATTAGTGAATTGTCACTAGCTTCTAAGACTTCAGGGAAGGAGTTTATTCCAGTAGTTCAAGATGGGGAGACAAAAAAAATACAAGTTGGAAATATTGCAAATAGAAGGTCAGGGAAGTTTGCAGGAAGAAAGGTAGTTGCCTTTGGCAGTAGATCACCTAATTTTGTTGATCAGTTCAGCGATGGTATAGCAACCACTGAAACTAGTCAGTTTGTGGGCAAAAATATTGGTATTGTGACTGAGTTAGCAGTTTATTTTTTGAACGCAGACTCTATAAACGCCACGGTGCCAGACGAAGCAGCGGATATAACTATTGAAGCTTCCGTCGAGTATCCAATAGGAACATGGACAAGAATTACCTTTAATAATGGGTCTACCAACTTTCTATTAAGAAGGGGATCAGGCATCGTTTCCGATACAATCAATATCTACATTCCACCTAATACATGGTATAGGATAAGAACTAATGTAACCGTAAACCCAGGTGAAAAGTGGCAAAAGTCAAGGTCTACAAATGCTGGCAATACTGGGCCTGGGGAAGGTGTAGTAACTGGAAGTAATTTAGTTATGAGCGGAACAATTCCCAATAGCCAATCTTACGGCTTTGGCCCTTGCGCTATTGTGGGAATTTCTGATACCAATAAAGCCTCAATACTCTGGGCAGGAGATTCTATAGTTACAGGGCATGGAGATTCAGGACAACCTTCATTAGGAAATGGAGAATCTGGCGGATACCTTGGACGGTTATTTGGAGATCAGTGGCCCGTAATGAGATGCAATATGTCCGGACAGAGAATTATAGCGTGGATCAGAAGTTCTAGTCGTAATTCATGGGCCTACGACGAACTGCTCTCATCCTGTGACTATGTAATATGCAATCTAGGTATAAACGATTTTAGGGCTGGCTCGTCCAAGGCTACTATTATATCAAGAACAATTGAATTTTGGTACTATTTCTATTCCCGCGGGGTAGAGGCATATCAATGCACAATTACACCTAATACGACATCTACAGATGGGTGGACAACTACAGAAAATCAAACTGTTATGTCCTTCGAATCTGACAGGGTTGGGATGAACGATTGGATAAGGGATGGTGCGCCTATAGATATTACTACGAAAGCTGCAGCAGCAATTGGAGCTACGGGTTCTAATATAGTAAGGTTTGGAGAATATGGTCACCCCGCAATAGGGTATTTTGACTGTGCTGATAAAGCTGAAACATCTAGAAATTCTGGAAAATGGCGTGTGAATCGTACTGGAGATGGCCTACACCCTAATAATATCTCTTATGGTGAAATAGTCACAGCTTTCGATACAAATTTGTTTTTACTATATAAGACTTCTTAATCAATGCTCTTAAAGAGGCATTGTATTAATATATTTGGGATATTGTTAATTGTAAATATTTAGACCTAAGTTTTACGTTATAGTATTTTAAAGATTTTACTTTTTAATCTGATTTTTGAAATATGGGATTTTTTAAAAGCGCAGTAGGTTTTGTTAAGGATACCGTAAAAGCTTCTGTAGCAGCACCAGTTTTGGCAACCACTGCAATTGGTAGTGCAATATCTGGAAAGTCAATAGAGGTAAATTACGATACAAAACTGGGTAATCTCCTTGGTCAAGGTGTTCAGGCAGCAACCGCTCCGGTTGTTGATCTAAATGCCTTAAAGGGTAAAGATGAGGGTAAGGTAATGGGTGTTTTTCCTCTTGCCGAAAAGCCTAAAACTGAAACAACCGCCTCAAATGCATCTGCTTCTTCATCTTCTGCTACAACTAAAACTGATACTGCTTTGACAACTGATGAAGCGGTTTTGGAACAGGAAAGAAAGAAAAAATTGATAATGGTGGGAGTTGGTGCATTGGTTTTAATTTTTATTACAGGATTCATACTATTTTTTGCATTAAGAAAATGAACGTTCAAGAATTTTTCCGGGAAAATAAATTATTAATTGGTTTGGCCGGTTTTCTCCTTCCATTTCTGGCGGGTGCTATTATCACGGCAAATAGCTTTTATTTCACTACCAATAACAGTTTATCTGTTCACGAAACAAGGCTAGCCAGGATTGAAGAATCTTTGGCAAAAAAACCTGATGAGCAAGCACTAACAGAATTAAGAGAACAGCTTAGAGATGTTAAGTCTGATCTTTATGAGGTAAGAAGTAATTCGGTTAAAATATTGGAAATAATTGCAAGTAAAAAATAAATAAAAATATGTTCGACTTACTTTTTCAACTGATCAGATACTTAAAGGATTTTTTCCTTTTTATCTTTTTTTCTCTTAAAAAGAGAATGGTAAAACTACCAGGTTTTATCCGCAGATGGCCTGAGTTATGGAGTGTACCAATTGCCAGCGTTATTTTTGTGCTGTCTCCTTTTGTGATTTGGTATCTCAATCCTGGAGCCGGATCTTACGATCTTGGGGTAATTCAAAGGCCAATATTTGCAGCTGCCTGCATGATATTTTTTAACGGCATTATATTCCTGGCCTTAAAATTCAATTGGTTTGCAGATTATAATTATTATAAGGCAAGTGAAGAACCTAATCAAATTACTGACTTTAAAAATTTAACCGCATGGCAAAGATCTATCTTATTTTTTGCTCGCTTTTTTTGTCTCTTCTGGCTTATGGTGGAGATACTGAAGGCAATATAAAAAAGAAAGTAGTTAACCTGTATACCAGTCAGATAGGTGTACACGAATTGACTGGAAACAATGACGGACCTGAGATAGAAGCTTACCTAAGAGTTTGCGGTTTGCCCAAAGGTCATGCCTGGTGCGCTGCTTTTGTGTCCTGGGTATTTGATCGGGCAAATATTAAGGCAATAAAATCAGCCTGGGCCCCGTCCTGGTTTCCTAATAAAAATGTAATCTTTAAAAATGGGAAGAGTCTCCCGGAAAAACCGT
The DNA here is from genome assembly GCF_000775915.1 of Sporocytophaga myxococcoides. Taxonomy (NCBI): domain Bacteria; kingdom Pseudomonadati; phylum Bacteroidota; class Cytophagia; order Cytophagales; family Cytophagaceae; genus Sporocytophaga; species Sporocytophaga myxococcoides. The sequence continues at coordinate 739,844 of NZ_BBLT01000001.1, read as the reverse complement.
CTCCATCTCAGGGAGATGTTTTTGGAATCTATTTCCTCAACTTAAAAAGAGTTGGTCATGTAGGATTTATTGATAATTGGAATTATTCAAAAACTACAGTAGTCACAGTTGAAGGTAATACAAATGCTGCAGGCTCCCGTGAAGGCGATGGAGTTTTGAGAAAATATAGGTTAAAGTCTCAAATTTACACAGTTTCAAGATGGTTCTGAAAAGACTTGTATATTTTTGTATTTTTACGCTTCTCACAACGAGTTGCGGACTTTTCAGGAATAATGACTTATCTCGTGGAGAAAGAAAGCTGAATCGCCTCTTAAAGCGGTATCCTGAGTTAAAAAAGGATTCAATTGTAAAGTTTTCCTTAGATACAATTATTCCTGGTTATACAAAGGAAAGTACTTCGGAAATAAATGAGGATACTGCATCTGTTGATGAGGTGCTTAAATTGGCAATGGATTCAATTGTTCAGGCTCTAAGAAATAAGTATATTCCTAAAGAGCAGTATGATAGTTTGATTTACATTGCTACTGTCAAAACAAGAAATAAACTCTCGAAAATTTACAAGGAGAATTTTATAAAGGATACATTGGTTAATGAATATCCGGATTTGACTGTTAAGACCTGGACTGAAAATGGGATTCTAAAACAATCAGTAAATAGGGCTGATATTGCAGTTCATAAGGAAGCTGAAGTTAGTGTTCCAGCCCTTAATAACAAGTGTCCCGGAGTATTATTCTATGAGGGTAAATACTTCATTGAGTTTCTTCTCGGGATAATATTCTCCTTTTTTTTACTTCTATTTTTAATTTTAAGAAAGTTATAAATGAAACTACCAAGCAAAAAAATCTTGATGATTACAGCTGCAGTTTTTGTGCTGGCCGTTGGCGCATACTTTTTATTTCAGTGGTACAGAAAACCTGTTGAAAGTAAAGAGCAACTAAGCGCAAAAGTTACAGATTTGAATAAGCAGATTGCAAATTTGGAATACACTGCTTTTAATCTTAACAAGCTATTGACAAAGAATCCTGCAAATGCGGAAGCAACTGCAAAGCTTAAGACAACAAATGAGCAACTTACTGCTCTTAAAAGTGAGCTTAAAACTGCTCAGGACAAATTGCAAATTTTGACAATCTCCTAATGCTTAAAGATAAGGTTGACCATGTTTATCTGATCAATCTCGACGAAAGAACGGACCGTCTTGAGAGTGCTACAAATGAATGTAATAAAATCGGGCTTCCATTTGAAAGGGTTAGCGCCGTAAATGGTAGCGCTCTCAACTTGACGGTTCAGAGTTATTCAGCCTTTGATGATCTATACTGGAATGCAGGTGCTTACGGCCTCTTACTTACTACCTTAAAAATCCTTAAGGATGCAAAAGTAAAAGGTTATAAAAGCATTTTGATTCTGGAAGATGATGTCTTTTTTAAGCCAGAAATAAACGATCTGGCAGATCTGTATTTTCCTCATTTGCCGAATGATTGGCAAATGATATTGTTTGGTGCTGAACATTGTTTAAAGCCTTCTAAATATAAAGGGAATCTATCTTTAGCCAGGTATTCATTTTGTCTTCATTGTTATGCAATCAATCATATTATATTTGATTATTACATTCATTTGCTCGAAAAGCAGAATAAACAGATTGATCTTATAACAGCGGAGGACCTTCAGCCTCTAATGAAAACATTTGTTTTTACTCCTGATCTTGCCGGTCAAACCGCCTCTTGGAGCAATATTCAAGAAAGGCCCGTTGATAGTAAATGTTTACGAAAATGAAATTAAGAACCGTTTTAGTATTCCTTCAGGTGATTGCTGCAGTTATCAGCATTGTTGCAGGGGTAATTGCTATTAATAATTATTTAAAACAGAAAAAAGAGAAAATATGAATTCACCTGTATCATTTGGAAAACTTGTTGCTGCAACCACAATATCAACAATATTGGTGCTATTTATTGGCTATCTCCTATTTATTCATATTGCTATGTTTTTTGAAAGAGGTCACGGTGTTCCTCCTGGTGTATATACTACTCCAATTGATGTAAAGGTTAATTAACCTTTTTTCTCATTTCTAAAACTTTCAATGAACTCTAGTGTATTATGCAACTTTTGCTTTACACTAGAATCCTCTATGCTTTTATTGTATTGAATAAAGTTATTCGCAATGTTTTTTTTGAGGTTTTCGATTAACATATCATCTAAGTCTCCTTTAGTGATTCTAAGTACATATTCTTCTTTTTTATCCCCATTTTTAAAGGGTACATGATAACGTTTAGTAAACTCTTCTAGAATAGGCTCAATTTCTGTATTTGTTGGCAAAGCATTTACGTAATCGATTGCGCTTTTTTCAACAATAGTACCTGCCCAATCTTGACTATTTGCAATTATATGAGCTTTGACTAAGCCTTTTCCATAAACAGAAGTTAAATGATAGACTCCTCCGGCTTGATTTTTTTGATTAAAAGGAGTGAAAAATATTTCATCATAAACAATACACCCTCTAACAGGAAATTCCAATCTTATTGAATAGGAATTAAACTCAAATGCAACTTTCATAATTTCCAAAAATGAATTCATAGAATCATCTTGGGTGATGAAAATTACAGTATCTGAAAAGTTGAGTGTGCTTAATGTTGATTTTGATATATCTGGATTATAAAAACCTGCATGATTTTTTACTGACACCCAATTAGCTAAGGCATTTTCAATTGCAAGGTAAATATTCCGCATTACTTTGTGCTGCTTGGCTGAATCATTTTTTTCTATAAAATCACTGAAACCCAAAAAGTCAAAATATGCTATAAATTTTTTCATGTTCGTATTATAAATTTTAAAATTCAGGGAAAATGTCAAGTTCGGTGCCATCCCGGAACAATCCTAAGCTTTTCAAATAGGTATCTGTCTGTTGGATAGTTGAATGGCGATTTTGTTCCTGAATGGTTTTTATATCTGCCCCGGCTTTAAAGAGCTTAATGTTCCCCGTGTGCTTGTAACAATATAGGTCCTTATCTAACCCATGTAAACCTATAGTTTCGAGCATTTTTCTATGCCGTTTATAGAAATAATTCTCACCTACCATTACAGGACCTGGTTTTTGGTCTTTAGTGAATATGAAATAATTCTTGGGATAATTTCTAAGGTTATTCTCCACTATTAGCTTTTCAAGGGGTTTGGGGATCCGGATATATTGTCCTGTATCATTTTTAGCAATTTCCGGAGGAATGTAAATTGTGTCTTTTTTGATATGCGCAACCTGCAGGTATCTCAATTCTTCATGCGGTCTGAAAAAGCCATAATAGATAAATTGTATAAACAGAAGCAGCTGGTGATCTCCGGTCTCATCTAAGTATTTTTTGATTAATTCTATTTCGTCATCCAGGTATGGAATATGTCCGCCTGATAAAGCTTTTTTTCGTTTTACTTTCGAAACCGGATTATAACTGATTACCTCACGATCTAAGTAAAAATTGTATATCCCGGAAAGATATCCTATATTATTATTATATGTTTTCTTTGATATGATCTTCCCTTTTTTCTCGTCTACAACATAAACACTGAGGAAATCTAAAAATTTATAAATGGTTTGGGTTGTGTAAGAAGTGAATAATGCATTTTTATATTTCTCGTTCACATCCATCCACCGCACCAAATGTTTCCTGAGGGCATTAAATCCTTTTCTGGTTCCCCTTTCAAGGTCCGGAAATTTGCAAAGACAGGCGTAATCAAAAGCTTCAATCAGTGTGGCCTTATTAATATCAATTCCTTTTTCTGCTTCATGTAATTCATCTTTTAAATAAGCCACAGCTCCCGCAATTAGAAAAGAATCAATCTCCTTTTTCTTAAGTTCTGCAGCTTGTAACCTTTGGCTAATAGTGGCGAATTTATTAATCCCTTCAGATTCGCGTTTCCTTACTAGTCTTTCCAGGTCAATATTCCAGATCCAATACTCGACATGCCAATCTTTATCTAATGTAATGTTTCCATTTTCATCCTTGGGTTTAACAATGCGCCCAAGAGTGTATGGGTATAAGGTTTTCTTTTTGGTTGGATTTGAAGTAATGGAATTCTCCTTCACGTTCTTTCTAGCTCGTATAATTTTCATCAGGGTTGATGTTGGATATTTCCAAGTTTTACACCTCCGATGAAGTCTTTTAAAAATGTTCCTTTTGGCAGGTCCTCTGCCAATTCGGTTACAGGTAAAAGGAAACCGCCTGAATTACAGGCGGTTTGTTCGTCGGGGTGGCGGGATTTGAACCCACGACCCCTTGCACCCCATACAAGTACGCTACCAGGCTGCGCTACACCCCGAATATTTTTTTGCAAAGATAGATAAAAATATCACTGAACAAAAAAAGTATCATAACAAGAGAATTTGCAGGAGGAACTATTTTTTTTGATTGCAGGTTTAGTCTAGTATCCAACAATTAATGATTATTCATCAAAAATTAAAAGCTATGAAAAAACTGTTTGTAATGGCAGCAGCTGCAATGATTTCTCTATCTTCCGCATCTTCACTGATGGCTGCTGACAATAACATCAGCCTTGCTGGTCCTGGCAAAGAAGTTAAGAAACTGAAAAAGGAACGTAAAAAACTAAGAAACCAGGATGAAATGTATAGCGACAAAATAAAGCTTGAAAAGAAAAAAAATAAGCTCGCTAAACAAGAAAAGCAATTCAAGAAAAAATATAAGTAATTTTAATGCCTGTTTAATCAGGCATTTTTTATTTTTAACCAGAATTTAATTTTAAAAAACTGATTGTAGTGATGACATTTCCCAGAATTATAATTTCGATGCTTTTACTTGGTTCGTTTGCTTGTTCAAGTTCAAAAAAGCTTATATATAACTCTGTGGAGTTTGGCAGTGGCGGAGGATTTACCGGTATGGAAAAAACTTATGGCTTTACTGAAGATGGTGAAATATATGCTACAGAAGGCTTTCACGAAAGCAAGTCTCAGGAGAAAATAGGAACATTAGATAAAAAAAATATTAAGAGTATTAACAAAGAACTTAAAAAGGTAAAAGTTGAATCAATAAAATATAATAAGCCTGGTAATCTTTTTCATTTTATAGAAATAGAAAAAGATGGCAAAACATACAGATATGTCTGGGGAAGCGGCAGCAAAGATGCACCTTCAGAAATCAAGGAGCTCTATTCTTATCTTATGCAACAGATTTCTTCTTATACAAAGAAGGAGTAATTCAATGGTAAATTAAATACCTATTAATTGATGTATATCAGGAAGCGTATATTCCTTTTTATAATTGATCATCATACTTTCCCCTCCGGACCCTTTAATGCAAAGGAAATTCATGAAGTTAAACGCAAACATTTTCCTGCCTTCTGGATCTGATTCAAATAAATTGCAATCGTAAGAGGAAAATGTTTTCCAATCCAGATCTGGCAAAGGATTAAAAAAACGTAGTGATTTAAAAAATGACCATAGAGCAAAAATTAAACGATGTCTTTCTTTGGTATAAGTTATCCTGCAAAGACAAGCTAAATCTTCCACCTTTTCCAGCTGTACTTCTTTAATATCTCCAAATTCGTAGAATTGCTCCCGGATTAGATCAAAATCCAGATCTTTATTTTCTCTCCCATAAGCAATGAAATACATTTCATCACCTGGTTTAAAAAGACATTTAATAATCTTAATAAACAACTCTTTGTCTTTTGGAACTTCAAGGTCCATTGGGTGAATATAATATCCACAAATGACGGGGTTTATTTCCTGATGGGATATAAATTTCATGAACCTTGATTTATTATTTAAAAAGGAACCGAGTCATCGTCATTACCACCTTCCGGGCTGTTTTGTTTTCCGAAGTCATTAATTTTACTGCTGAAAGTCTTTGCTCCTCCAGAATCAAAATTATTAGGATTGTAATTATCCTCCATAGGACTAGCACCACCGCCACCTCCGCCGAACGACGACTTTTCAAGATCGGCAAATTTGGTGTATTTCCCAATAAACTTGAGAAAAACACTATCAAGACTACCATTCCTGTGCTTGGCAATAATTACTTCACCCATTCCTTTTAAAGAATTACCCATTTCATCCTCATCAATTTTGTAGTATTCAGGACGATAAAGAAAGACCACCATATCCGCATCCTGTTCAATAGCTCCAGATTCCCTTAAATCTGACAACTGAGGCTTCTTATCGCCTCCCCTGGTTTCCACGGCCCTGCTTAGCTGAGAAAGTGCAATTACCGGCACATTTATTTCTTTTGCAAGGTTCTTTAAAGCCCTAGATATCTGAGAAATTTCCTGCTCCCTGTTTCCAGGTCCGCCTTTTCCGCCCTCTGCAGTCATGAGCTGAAGGTAATCTATGATAACCATTTGGATATCGTTCTTTGCTTTCAACCTTCGACATTTAGTACGAAGCTCTCGAATTGAAAGACCGGGAGTATCATCTATAAATATAGGTGCAGAATCAAGTTTTCTAATTTTGTGATGCAACTGCTGCCACTCATATTCTTCCAGGTTTCCTTTTTTGATTTTTTCACTATCAAGCTCAGCTTCTGCTGATATCAACCTGTTTACCAACTGAACAGCAGACATCTCTAGTGAAAAGATTGCAACTCCTTTTTTAAAATCTACAGCAGCATTTCTCATTGCTGAGACAACGAATGCAGTTTTACCCATACCTGGACGAGCTGCCAAGATGATAAGGTCACTTTTTTGCCAACCTGATGTAATTCTATCCAGATCTGTGAACCCACTTGGCACCCCTGTAAGTGCATTTTCCTGATTTCTTCTGGAAACAAGTTCATCTAGAGCTTCTCTTAAAATAGCTCTCATTTCAGCATAATTCTTCCTGATATTCGCTTCAGAAACCTGATAAAGAGATTGTTCAGTCCTGTTCAGCAATTCAAAAACGTCTGTAGTATCTTCAAAAGCTTCTCTTTGAATTTCAGAAGCTATGGAAATTAGCTCTCTTTTAATTGCCTGCTCAGATATGATACGGGCATGGGTTTCAATGTTCGCAGCAGAACTAACCCGAGTAGTTAGTTCAGTAATATAATATGCTCCTCCGGCAAACTCAAGCTCCCCCTTTGTCCTAAGCTTTTGGGTAACTGTTAATATGTCAACAGGTTCAGATTCATCGAAAAGTTCCAATATACATGCGTATATTTTCTGATGTTTTTCGTGATAAAAACTTTCCGGTTTTAAAATATCTATTACTATGGTTAAGGCTTCCTTTTCAATCATTAAAGCACCTAAAACTGCCTGTTCAAGTTCAGATGCCTGAGGAGGCATTTTCCCTAATGACTGAATAAGACCAGTTTGTGCTAATTTACTCTTACCTGAAGGTTTTCTTACCGATTTTTCTGACTCCATATTATTAACAAAAATATAATAAGTCATTAAAACTTCAGGGATAGACCACTTTTATTTTCCATTAAATTATCCTCATAGTTATTCACAGGAAAAGTCATATTCTATACAACTGTTTGTAGCTCTCTTAATTTATTTTAATTTTGCAGTCCCAAAATAGGAATTGATGAACCCCAAAAGGCAAAAAGTCCATTTTATTGCAATCGGAGGCAGTGCAATGCATAATCTCGCCCTCGCTTTGCTTCAAAAAGGTTTAATAGTAACAGGATCAGATGATGAAATTTTTGAACCTTCCAGAACCAGACTTGAAAAAGCAGGAATTCTTCCTGAAAAAATTGGCTGGTTTCCTGAAAAAATTTCCACAGAGTTAGATGCTGTCATTCTTGGCATGCATGCAAAAAAGGACAACCCGGAATTAATAAAGGCGCAAGAACTTGGATTAAAAATCTATTCCTTTCCTGAATATGTCTATCAACAATCAATAGACAAACAAAGAATAGTAATAGCAGGAAGCCATGGCAAAACTACCATCACTTCCATGATTCTTCATGTTCTGAAACACTTCAACAGAAAGTTTGACTATCTTGTTGGAGCTCAGATTGAAGGATTTGATTTGATGGTAAAATTAACGGAGGATGCTCCGATTATTATTATTGAAGGTGATGAATATTTGTCTTCTCCAATAGATAAAACCCCTAAATTCCTTCATTACCATCATCATATAGGTCTGATGAGTGGAATTGCCTGGGATCACATTAACGTATATCCCACATTTGATGAATACGTTAAACAATTTGATCTTTTTGCAGATTCATCTCCTAAAGGGGGTACCTTAATTTTCTGTGAGAACGATGACCTTGTCTCTGTAATTTGCAGAAAAGAAAGAGAAGATGTTCAAGGAATTGCATATACTGCTCATAAGCATGATATTATCAATGGTCAAACATATTTGATTGATCACAATAAAAAAATTCCGGTGCAGATTTTCGGAAAGCATAATATGCGCAATCTGAGTGGTGCTAAAACAGTACTTTCGAAACTTGGAATAACAGACGAGATGTTCTATGAAGCTATTCAAAGTTTTAAAGGAGCAGCAGACAGACTGGAAGTGCTTGAGAAAACAAATGACACCACTGTATTTAAAGACTTTGCTCACGCACCTTCAAAGCTAAAGGCATCAACTGCAGCTGTAAAAAAGCAATTTCCTGAAAATGAACTGGTGGCTATCCTTGAATTACACACTTTCAGTTCTTTAAATAAAGAATTTTTAGTACAATATAAAGATACGTTTAAGTCTGCTGACCTTCCGGTTGTATACTTTAATCCTCAAACATTTGAACATAAAAAGCTTGACCCGATTTCACCGGAAGATGTAATCAAAGCTTTTAACAGTGAAAAGTTAAAAGTATTCACTGAAAATCAATCGTTAAAAGAGTTTATCTTAAAAACAAACTGGAAAGGTAAAAACCTCTTACTGATGAGCTCAGGAAACTTTGGAGGTTTTGATCTGAAGAAACTTGCCAAGGAGATAGTTCAGCAATAATTTAAATAATAAAGCAATTGGAATCTTTCAATTGCTTTATTATTTTAGTCAAATATTTAACATGGTTATTTACTGAAAGAGGAATCATTAACTTCAGTTTCACTGTGGAAAATCAGAACCAGTTATCAATTTTCAGTAAAACATCAATGGGGCTAAATCTAAAAAAACCTCTCGCTTTTTTTGACCTGGAGACAACAGGTACAAACATTACCAACGACAGAATTGTCGAAATATCCGTCCTGAAGGTAATGCCCAATAATGAGCAAATCATTAAAACCACCAGGATAAACCCCACAATACCAATCCCCCTGGAATCCAGCCTCATTCATGGTATTTATGATGAAGATGTAAAAGATAAACCAACCTTTAAGAGTGTTGCTGCTCAGTTTGCTACAATGCTTCAGGGGTGTGACCTCGCAGGGTTTAATATCCTTCGTTTTGATGTACCTGTTCTTGTAGAAGAGTTTTTAAGAGCCGGAGTCGATTTCGATATAACCAACAGGAAAATGGTAGATGCACAAAGAATCTATCATTTGATGGAACCACGTAACCTTTCTGCCGCATATAAGTACTATTGCAATAAAGATCTCGAGGGAGCTCATAGTGCTGAAGCTGATACCATCGCTACATTCGAAGTTCTGAAAGCTCAGATCCTTAAATATGAAGGCTGTACCATTAAAGATGGAGACGGAAAAGAATTCATTCCTGTTAAAAACGACATGAATGCATTGCATGAACTCACAGCTTCTCAATTTGTGGATCTTGCTGGTAGAATGGTTCTTAACGACAAAGGTGAAGAAGTTTTCAACTTTGGAAAGTATAAGAACATGAAGGTTACAGACGTATTACAAAAGGACCCTTCTTACTACGATTGGATGATGAAAGGAGACTTTGCCCTAAGCACTAAGAAAAAACTGACAGAGATAAAACTTAGAAAATTTAATCATAAAGTTTAGTAAAGATAAGGTTTGAGGTAAAATATGAGACTGATCACTTTTTCATTTTTAATATTATTACTTTCTTTCAGAGGACTATTTGCTCAAACCCCCATCGATTTTAATAATTTTGACGAAAAACTTCTTACACAGAAAATCTACCTGAAACTAAATGAGGTACGTGATTCTCTGGGCCTCTCTCCTTTTGTCAAAGACTCCATACTGACAGCGGCTGCCAATAACCAGGCAAAATACATTAAAAAAGTAGACAACCTTGTCCATAATCAGGATAATCCCAATATGGCCACAGTGGAACAAAGGGTGGAAAGCTTTAAAGGTACTCATGAAAAGGTAGCTGAAAATGTTGATGTCATTTATACGGACAGACCTTTTACTATTTATAAAGAAAAAGAGCCAATTAAAATAAATACTTATGAAAGCGCAGCACTTGCTTTTGTAAGATCAAGTCTGAATACTTCCAGCAACTCAATAAACCTTGTAAACCGGGAATTTTCTGCTACAGGAATAGGGATAGGAATAATTCCTGAAAAAAAATGTATTTATATAGCTCAGGTATTTGGACCTATGGCTTACAATTTCCCCTCATCTATAAAGAACAAGGACAAAAAGACTTTTTATCCATCAAAAAAAATAAATATTGAAAATGCTTTTGGCATTGCACCTTCTAATGAAGTTATATGCGGAAAATGTGCCGGAGATTTTAATAAAATTCCGGATTATGTAGAAAATAAAATCATTGTAGAAAATGGGAAGGTTTATTATTCCTTTGGAGATCTCGGACTTTTCAATAAAACATTTCCTGAAACCGAAGGAATATTTTCTTTTTCTGTAGATATAGTTCTTAGAAGTCAATTTCCATGTTCTAGCGGAAATATAGTACACAGATCGTTTGCTTTCGATGGAATTATGCTTGTTCCGGTTGCATTAAAAGACCTTTTAAAATCTAACACGAAAGCTTCCTCCAATGCTCTATATGCATATCTTGGTGAAATTCCGACAGAATTGAAAAACGATGAATATGTGTGTAATCTGATGGTCATTAAAGACAATCACCTCTGCACCTATTATGTAGACTATCCCAGACTTTCTTCCAGCAGATCGATTATTTCTACAGAGTTTTTTGTTGACACTCTCTTGAAATCAGAAATCTCCAAAAAAAAGAATTTAAAATTTACCATACCATTTGAGAAAGACAAGTCTGTTTATTCTGAACAAGATATCAGACCATTTTATGACTCTCTCAATTTAAATAAATATAATATAACTGAGGTTGTTGTTCTTGCCTACTCATCTATTGAAGGTAGTACTGAAAGAAATCAGGAATTGCAGAAAAGCAGGGCCGAAAGCATCATCCAGGTATTGCAGTCTTTTCAGCTTAATGATACCATAAAGCGTGTAATTAAAGCCCAGGAAAACTGGGACCAGTTTTACCGTGACGTAAAAAATACTCCTTTTAATTACCTTACTAAATTAAGTAAAGAAAAAATAAAAGAAGAGCTCCAGAAAGACAGTCTTTCCAGAGCAATGGAATTTCTTCTTGCCAGAGAACGTAAAGCTATCCTGTTTCTTAAGATTGTTGAAAGGATAGACCTGACAAGAAATAAAGACTCTCTTGCTATTCATTACAAAAATGCATTGGCCAAAAAAGATATTCCGGTAGCCACAACTCTTCAAACAGTTATATTTGATGCTATTAGCAATGGAGAACTTTCTGCAGACTTGTTAACTTCGTTGAACCCTCCGAAAACAAAAGAATTTGCCCAGCTGATAAACAATCAGATACTATTCAGAAAGGAACTTGGTCAAAAATTTGATTATATAGGAGAGCTCAATCAGGCATCAGCATTAGACCCAACCAATGTATACATTAAATATAATATCTGTGATCTCACATTAAAAGCCTGGGCTGCAGATTCTGCTTATCTTCAGTCGCCGGAAGGCTTTATGAAAAATATAAAAGCACTTTATAACACTAAGATTGACAAAAAGCTGATCAATAAATTATATCTCAACTTTCAGATTCTGATTTCTCCATATTTTCTTACCAATAAAAAATTTAAATACAGAGACGATGCCATAAATCTGGTAAAAAAATACTATAAAACAACTGAGTTAAATTCTGATGATTTGCTTGCCGTTGCAAAGTTTTTCGCCGAAAGTGGTCGTCAAGCATGGGCGCTTGAAATTTTATTTCCTATTATGCAAAAAGGGGAATATTCAGAGGATATGCTATTTAACTTTCTCTCTATAGCAATTACAAGGCCCGAACTCTTTGAAAAAAAGGAATTTGAATCTTATTTTCTAAAAGCGAAAGATATGAATCCTCTTAGATTCTGTAGTCTTTTCGGAATTGATAAAATTAATTTTATGCTTTTTAAAGAAGAAGAACTAAAAGTATACTTTTGCAGAGCCTGTAGCCCAAAACAATAACTCATTTAATAAAACTTAAAGCAAAAAGCTTCCCAATGGGAAGCTTTTTGCTTTAAGATAGTTTATCTTCTACTAACTGCTTGATTATAGTATCTCAGAGCTTCTGGAAGTTGTTTTTTCAATTCCTCAATCCTGGTCTTATGACTTGGGTGAGTTGAAAGAAACTCCGGAGGTTCCCCTCCCTGGCTTGCTTTTTCCATCCTCTCCCAAAAGTTTATCGCTTCTCGAGGATCATAACCAGCCATTGACATAAATATTAAACCTATGCGGTCAGCTTCTGACTCCTGTAATCGGCTATAGGGAAGTAAAATTCCAACATTTGTTCCTACGCCATATGCTGCCATAAACAGATTCCTTGTCTCATTCGGTTTACTACTCAAAGCAACGTCAAGCGCCAGACCTCCAAGCTGAGCAGTTAACCCCTGGCTCATCCTTTCATTCCCATGCCTTGCAACGGCGTGGGCAATTTCATGTCCCATAACTGTTGCAAGTCCGGCATCATTCTTAGTAATAGGCAAAATACCAGTAAATACGACAACCTTTCCTCCAGGCATACACCAAGCATTGATTTGTGAATCTTCCACCAAATTAAACTGCCAATTATACCCTTCAAGCAATTTTGTCTGCTTTTCTTTCTTCATATAAGCCTCTACAGCATTGGCAATATTTCGTCCTACCTTTTCTACCTCCTCAGCCTGTGATGTATTATTTACGACCTTATTGGTTCTTAAAAACTCATTATACTCAGTCTTTGCAAGGGCCAATACCTGCGAATTAGGAACAATATCCAATTGTTTCCTTCCTGTCACCGGAACCTTGCTGCAGCCAATAACTATGGCAAATGACAATAGTATCAATTTCACTTTGTTCAACATCTCCATCAATCTCATCCATTTTGGTCCTATATTAGAAACCAATAAGGGAAAAGTATTGTTTTCCACACACTCACATTGAGATTTTATGCTATTTTTGCGCCAAAACTTTATATGAAGATTCTTGCAATAGGGAGAAACTATGCAGATCACATTAAGGAATTAAAAAATGAACAGCCCGAAGCGCCTGTAATATTTTTAAAACCCGATACTGCATTACTCCGGAATAATTCATCATTCTATTATCCTGACTTCAGCAATAACATCCATTTTGAAGTTGAGTTAATAATTAAGATTTCAAAAGAAGGAAAGAATATTGAAGAGAAGTTTGCTCATAAGTATTTTCAGGAAATTGGTCTGGGAATTGACTTTACAGCCAGGGATATTCAGGATAAAGCGAAAGCTGCAGGCTTACCTTGGACTCTAGCCAAAGGCTTTAACGGAAGTGCTCCTATCTCTGAATTTGTTCAGAAAACAAATTTTAAAGATCTGAATAATCTCAGCTTTTCACTGATACAAAACGGCGAGCTAAAACAATCCGGAAATTCCGGACAAATGATACATAATTTTGATGCAATCATCAGTTATATATCTAAATTCATAACACTAAAACAGGGAGACATTATCTTTACCGGCACTCCTGCTGGAGTTGGACCTGTTAAGATTGGCGACAGATTAGAAGGCTTTATTGAAAATGAAAAATTTATTGATTTCGAAGTTAAATAAGCTGATAAAATACTTATTAGTTATTTTACCTCTTACCTCTTTTTCTCAAACACAAATTCCAGTTGGCTACTTTCTGTTTCCGATAAAACCCGGCCAACAAAATTTTCTCGCCGGAAATATGGGAGAACTACGTCCAAATCACTTTCATGGTGGACTTGATATAAAAACAGAAATGAGAATAGGTCTTCCTGTTTATGCATCTGCAGATGGTTATGTCTCAAGGTTAAAAGTCTCTTCTTTCGGATATGGCAATACAGTATACATCACCCATCCAAATGGCTTGGTAACAGTATATGCACATCTAGATAAGTTCAATAAGGAAATCGGAGATTTTGTCCGACAGTTCCAATATGAAAACCAGCAATTTGAAGTAGATTTTACGCTCACAGAAGGTAAGCTTCCTGTTAAAAAGGGTGACATCATTGCTTTATCAGGAAACTCAGGTAGTTCAGGGGGACCACATCTTCACTATGAAATCAGAGATGCAAAAGAAAACCTTCTAAACCCTTTAGATTTTAAATTTTCAGAACTGAAAGATAACATTGCGCCTACTTTTGATAAAATAGCCCTCATTGCCACTGATGAAAAATCAAGAGTAAACCAGGAGTTTGGCAGGTTTGAATTTAAAGCAACAAAGTTAGGGACCAATTATACTATACCTTCCAAAATAACCGCTTGGGGCAATGTCGGTCTTCAGATTAAAGTAAATGACAAAATGAATGGAACAGCCAACTCATATGGAGTTAAATACATAAGAGTATACGCTGATGGAAAAATAATATTTGACCACGATCTGTCCACCTTCGGTTTTCATGAAAACAGATATATCAATGTCCACATGGACTATGAAGCACTTCTTGAAAGGGGAGTTAAGTTTCAGAAATGTTATATCAGTGATGGGGATAAATTAAGTACCTATAACAGGAGTCTGGGCAAAGGCCTTCTCAATCTTATAGATGGCCAGAATCATAAAATAGAAATTGAGATTGAAGATAGTTATGATAACATTTCAAAACTTATCTTCAACATTCAATCAACTGAACCTGTCAAAGGAACAATTATACCAAATTCTAAAGCTACCTGTGATTTTGAAGTTTCTGAAAATGTATTAAAGATAAGAGGTAAGGCAGCGAACAACTGCTCTGCAAAACTCTATTCTTCAAATGGATTATCCACACTAACTCCAGACTACTTTAAGAATGGACAGGCGATCTACCTTTATGATTTGAGAAAAGGTCTGCCAGATTCAGTAGCTTTGGACAACAAAACTCTCCATTTTAATTTTGTCGCGAGCATTCCACCGGGACAGGAAAAAACAATCAGGAGTGGTAATATGACTGTAAAAATTC
Source organism: Sporocytophaga myxococcoides (assembly GCF_000775915.1). Taxonomy (NCBI): domain Bacteria; kingdom Pseudomonadati; phylum Bacteroidota; class Cytophagia; order Cytophagales; family Cytophagaceae; genus Sporocytophaga; species Sporocytophaga myxococcoides. The sequence continues at coordinate 724,636 of NZ_BBLT01000001.1, read as the reverse complement.
CTGCTGATGCCATTTTTGATACGCTTTATCTGCAAACCAATATAGATACCACTTTAGAAGGGAAAGAATCATTTATACTTGGACATTATTCAACACCTCTTTTCACCGGAATAGATGTTGCATATGAAGCTGCCCATCCAGAAGCAATAGACAGAAGATGTTCCTATGTGAACATAAAAAACAAAATGCGCGGTCAACAGCATGAAAAAGGATGTTGGAATGAAAACACCATTTCCTTTAAAACCAAAAGCTTTGGAAAGTTTGTAATTGTGGAAGATTCAGTCAAGCCCATTATAAAAAGCTTGGGAGTATCTGGCAATTGTATAAAATTTACTATTGCTGATTCCAAATCAGGAATAGATTCTTTTAAAGCCACATTAAATGGAGAATGGATATTAATGAACTATGATCACAAGAGAAATCTGTTGTGGTCTGAGCGTTATGATAAAACAGTACCACTCAAAGGTGCATTTAAACTTGAAGTAAAAGATCAGGCAGGAAACATCAGTACATTTTCGACCAATATTCCTTGATTTAGGGTATTAGTTTTATGATATTGATGTTTCAAAAACTTATAATTTCTATGACATTAAATACTGGAGATAAAGCCCCCCTATTCGAAGGCAAAGATCAGGACGGAAAAGTAGTAAAGCTATCTGACTTTAAAGGGAAAAAAGTTGTTCTTTATTTTTACCCTAAAGATGATACTCCTGGCTGCACAGCTCAGGCTTGCAATCTGAGAGATAATTACAATGCCCTGATTAAAGCCAATTATGTCGTGCTAGGCGTAAGTAGTGATGATGAAAAATCACATCAGAAGTTTATTAAGAAATACAATTTGCCTTTTACCTTGATTGCCGATCCGGATAAAACGATCAATGAACTATATGGCGTATGGCAGGAAAAAACCAATTTTGGTAAAACCTACATGGGCACAGTCAGAACTACTTTTGTCATTGACGAAAATGGTGTAATTGAAGAAATTATATCAAAAGTAACTACAGAAAACCACACTGAACAGATATTAAAATAAACAATGAGCCTTTTATAGGGTTTTTACAATAAGGAGTAGAAAACTACTCCTTTTTTATTTTATTTAGATAAAAGGTGAAGTATAAAAATTACGTCTATCTATTAGTAGTATTTCTACTTTACGTTCAGCAAACTTTTTGTCAGACTAAAGTAGAAAAAACTCCTCCTACAACCCGTATATTATTTATACTGGATGCATCTGGCAGTATGTCTGATAAATGGGAACGCAGTACCAGAATGACAGTAGCTAAAAGGACACTTTGTGAACTGGTAGATTCTCTAAAAAACATTCCATATCTGGAAATTGGTCTTAGAGTATACGGTCATGAATGGGATAAAAGATATAACAACTGCAAGGATACTAAACTCGAAGTTCCATTCCGTCCCGGAAACCATGATGCTATAAAGATGAGAATTAAAAACATTGAGCCTAAAGGTACCACCCTTATTGCTCATAGTCTTAAAGAAGCAGCTTCTGATTTTCCCATAGATAAAAATTCAAGAAACGTCATCATACTACTCACCGATGGCATTGAGTCATGCGGAGGTGATCCTTGCGACCTTTCCAGAGAACTTCAAAAACGAAAAATCTTTCTTAAACCATTCATTATAGGCATAGGAAACGACGTAAGCTGGGATAAAGCATTTGAATGTATGGGCCAGTATTTTAATGCTATTAATGAAAATAAATTTAAAAACATGATGAACCTGATTCTGCATCAGACTTTATCGGAAACATCTGTGAAAGTAAAAATTCTGGATATTGATAACAAGCCAACAGAAACAAATGTCAATATCACTTTTTTTAATTCTGTAACCGGGGAACCCGTTTATGATTTCGTTCACTACCTTGATGATAAGGGAGAACCTGACAAACTTAAAGTAGATGCGATTCTCACCTATGACCTCGTTGTGAATACAATTCCAAGGGTTGAAAAAAAGAATATAGGTCTTATCGGAGGCAAAGAAAATGTTATTACTATTAAAGCACCGCAAGGATCTTTATTTATCCGGGAAAACTCCAAAGAGTACAAAGCACTTAAAGCTGTAGTAAGAGAGACTAAAAAATCCGAAACATTAAACATCCAGAATGCTGGCATTAAAGAGAAATACCTGGTGGGAACCTATGATGTAGAGGTCCTTACTTTACCCCGAACTATTTTTACAGATGTAAAGATCAAACAAAGCGAAACAACAGTGTTGGATATTGTCCAACCCGGTTCATTAAACATTATAGACCAGTTGGTTGGCTATGGAAGTATTTATGAGATAAAACCTAATGGAGAACAGGTGCTTATTCATAATCTGGAAAATGAAACCAGCAGAACCATGCTTACCATGCAACCAGGCAATTATAAGCTCATCTTCAGAACCAAAAAAAGTAATGGGGCTAATTTCACCGATGTACAAAACTTTTCCATCCGATCAGGAGCTACTACTACTCTGAGGCTCTACAACAACAAATAATTCCTCTCTCCTACTTCATTATTATTTTAGCTTTATGCTTAGTAAATTTAGGCATGATATCTCAAAGACATTTATTTCTACAATATCTTGCTCAAACCTCTGATGCCCCGTTGATGCTGGAAATTGTAAAAGCTGAAGGTATAAAGATGTTTGATAAAAACGGAAAAGCATATATCGATCTAATTTCAGGGATCGGGGTAAGCAATGTTGGGCACAGGCATCCAAAAGTTATTCAGGCTGTTAAGGACCAACTCGACAAATACCTTCATCTTATGGTATATGGAGAATTTATTCAATCTCCTCAAGTAAAACTTGCAGAGGCTTTAGCTAAAACCCTACCATCAGGATTAGACAATGTTTATCTTGTAAACTCCGGAAGCGAAGCTGTTGAAGGCGCTATAAAGCTGGCAAAAAGGGTTACCGGAAGGTATGAAATTATCTCTTTTAAAAATGCCTATCATGGAAGCACTACAGGTTCACTGGCTTTAAACGGTAATGAATACTTCAAGCAAGCCTTCCGGCCATTAATGCCGGGAATCAGACACCTTAATTTTAATGAAGAAGAAGATCTTGAATTTGTAACCAGCAATACTGCAGCAGTAATAGTAGAAAGTATACAGGGCGAAGCAGGTGTCAGAGTTCCCGAAAACAATTTTCTTAAAAAGCTAAGAGAAAGGTGTCTTGAAACAGGTGCTCTTTTTATTGCAGATGAAATACAGGCTGGTTTCGGCAGAACAGGTACTTTCTGGGGATTTGAAAATTTTGGAATAGTTCCCGACATTGTGGTATGTGCCAAAGGCATGGGTGGTGGTATGCCTATTGGTGCCTTTATAGCTCCAAAAGAACTGATGAAAAAACTTTCTTCAAATCCAGTTCTGGGTCATATTACTACTTTCGGGGGACACCCGGTATCTTGCGCTGCCGCCCTAGCGACAATCGATGTAATACAAGGTGAAAAGCTGGCAGAACAGGTACCATCTAAAGAAAAACTTTTCCTTAAACTATTAAAGCATCCGTTAATCCGTTCGGTGAGACATAAAGGTCTAATGATGGCGGTAGAGTTGGAGTCTTTTGAAATTCTAAAAAAGACCATTGATAAAGCCATTATGAAGGGAGTCCTCACCGATTGGTTTCTTTTTTGTGATAAAGCCATGAGAATTGCTCCTCCTCTAGTCATTACTGAAGAAGAAATAAAAATTTCCTGTGATCTGATAGTAGAGACTTTGGATGAAATTCAAAAAAACTGTTGAGGGCCAGTATCCTGGAAACAAATCATATTTGATCCTGTTGAATTAATAAGAGGAAACAAAAAGATTTATGGAAACTAAAACTAAACTTAATTTTGCAGATTTAATAAGCAATTCAGACAAACCGGTATTAGTTGATTTTTATGCAGGCTGGTGTGGCCCTTGTCAGGCAATGGCTCCTATGATCGAAGAGATAGCTGTTGAAATGTCTGAAAAAATTAAGGTTATAAAAGTAGATGTTGAAAAGAATCCTGCAGTTTCCACGGCTTATAAAATTTCAGGTATTCCAACATTAATATTATTTTATAAAGGACAGATTAAATGGAGACAATCAGGACTTATACCCAAACCTGAATTGTTAAGAATGCTCACTATTAACCTTTGAGATATAAATAAAACAAAGAGTGCCACAATTCTTTGCTGTATCTAATCTTATATACTATATAACATTTATCTTTCCTATATGGATATCTAAATTTTCTTTATACTCAAATAAAACTGAGTTATCAAAACAATGCTGCAAGTCGGCGGGTTTTAACATTAATGGTTGAGTAAAGAAAAAAACAATGGAGATAGAAATAGTGAATGAAATAAACAACAAGGAGCTTGCGCTTGCATTGACCCAATTTTACAAAGTATTGTATATAGACTTTGGGATCAGCAATTTCAATGAAAGAATAAGTGGATGGTATAACCTTACATGGGAAGAATTTAAAATAGAGTTAGAAAACCATAGTATAAATTTTAACCATTGTCTGCTAAACGACTGGGAAGCATTCTTTCATATTCATAAAAGAAAAGTACTTTCTTTGATGAATAGCTAAAAAATAAGATATTATAAAAAATACAAAGCGAAGAAGACCTTCGCTTTTTTTGTTTCCCAAAAAGCTAAGACAATAAAATAGCCAGAGTTATTTTAATTTAGCTCAGGCTGTTTTAATCTCTTCCGATAAAAATTATTATTTTTCCATAATAAACAATATCAACAAAATAACAGCAACAACCTGAATTCCAGCATGGACTAAAGGCAGAAATTTGGGTATTCCCCCTTTTCCGGTAGGATAACCTGCAAGCCAGGTGGGAATACCCTTAGTAAATAGCTTGTCCCTCATGAGCATGAACACCCCCAGAATCCCCCCAATCCAGAAAAGCATAAATGAAAAGTTAAACAAGACATTGTTTTGTCCGATATAGTCGGCACCAATATAAGTGAGCAGGCATAGTGTTGCCCCGGCTAAAATTCCATGAAGGGCAACCACAAAGTTCTGCCTGGGCTTATTTGCTCTCACATTGGCATATAACATAATGCCCATTATCATGGTGAATGCGATAAATACAAACAACAATACAATCATAATAGAATATTTATAAAAATTTATTAAGTTAACCCGACTCGGAAAAAATTGTTTCCTTATATTGGCCTTAACAATTTAGCCCTGTGAAATTTCTTTTCTTCTTTCTGCAATAGCTTATTAATCACCAAAGCCGCTTTTGCGCCTTCTGCAGCAGCTATAACTGCTAGCTGCATATCTTTTGCAGCATCCCCGGCTGCAAATATTCCTCTTACAGATGTCTGAAGATATTTATCTGTGTAAATAAGTCCATTGTCCGTAAACCTGCATCCCATCTGTTCTGCCAGATCTGATCGCTGAAACTTATCACTGCTGAAGAACAAGGCGGAGCGTTCGAGTGAGTCTCCATCTTCAAAAATAATTTTTTCCAACTGACCTGCTCTGCCTTCAAGTCTTGCTATCTTTCTGGTTTCCACTTTGATTTCCTTCATGTCCATCCATTCCATCTCGTCTCTGCTCACAGACTTGCCATTGGTACATAGGACAATATCATCCGACCAATTTGTTAGCGAAACCGCTAAACCCAAGCCTGATTTTCCATTTCCTCCAACTACGGCAATTGGTTTCAGCCTTACTTCCCAACCATCGCAATATGGACAATGGTGAACACTTCTGCCATACAAGCGATCAATTCCTGCTATTGGAGGTAATTGATCTACAATACCAGTTGCAAGTAAAATTTTTCTGGAATAAAATTTCTTTCCTTCCTCATCGGTAACTTCAAATGCATCGTTTTCAAAAAAATTAGCTTTCACTATTCTGCCCTCTTCAAAAGAAACATCATACTTATTCAGCTCTTCCTTCGCAATCCGAAGCAATTCCAATGGATTAATTCCATCTCTGGAGATAAATCCATGCAGGGCCTGACTCTTATAATTCCTTGGTTTTCCGGAATCAAATAAAAGTACCTTTCTTAAGCATCTGGCCAATAATAATGCTGCATTCAAGCCAGCTGGCCCTCCCCCTATAATTATAACATCATACAATTTTGAATTTGGTACTTTCATCTCTGCGCGCTTATTAACAATCTACTTATACAACTAGCGCTTTTCTTTTAATGTTATCCAGGAAGCAAAAACAATTCTAGTTTAGGTCAATCCTGAAAAAAACAGACATGAATTTTAATTTAGATATAGTTAGGGATGAAAGAATAAATAAACAGTACTAAAAAAATAAAGACGGTCAGCAATGTGACTGTTACATAATACTTAAATAAGCTAATATGATAAGAGGCCAGACAAATACCATTTTAAATGCTATTTGTCTGGCCTCACCTTATTGTATGAATAGATAAATCAACCGGAGCTGCTTATGATTTCATGTTGGTAAATTGCAAAGGGATTCCCAAATCTTCTTTTCTAAGTAGTCCTATTATTTCCTGCAAATCATCTATTTTTTTACCTGTAACCCTCACCATATCATCCATAATGGCCGGAGTTACCTTTGCTTTGGAGTCTTTAATGAGCTTAACCACCTTTTTAGACACCTCCTTATCAAGGCCGGTTCTTACTTTAAGGTTCTTTTTGATCATGCTTCCTGAAGCATATTCTTCTTCACTCATATCTAACGACTTACCGTCAATACCCTGCTTTACCATACGCGTTAGTATTGCATCTATCATTGCATTGATACGCATTGAATTTTCACTTACCAGATTAATAACATTTTCCTTTTTATCAAGGTCAATGGTACTTTTAGAGTCTCTGAAATCATATCTGTTCAGGATTTCTTTTTTGGCAACATTGATAGCATTGTCCAATGTTTGCGGATCAACTTTACTTACAATATCGAAAGATGGCATAGAAATAAAATTAAAATGTAAATTTAATCGGGTTTTGGTCAATTTAAAATTGGAAAGACAAAGAAAAGGTTTTAACCGACTTGCTGCAATTTATGATTATCTGCTATTAATTCCTCCTGGAAGAGGGTTTATTAAAAGTCAGGAGGAGTTAATCCATCTGCTTCCTGAGAAAAAAAGCTGTCTGATTATTGGAGGAGGCACAGGCAACTTTTTAAGATCTCTAATTATCTCCGGCAAGGTTACAAATATTGTAAATCTTGACATTTCTGAAAAAATGCTTGCTAAAGCGTCTGTAAAAATTAAAGATTTGTATCAGGATTGCAAAGTGGAGTTCCGGAGAGGCAGCTTCGACAAAATTGCAGAAGAAGAAAAATTCGATCTTATAATAACCAATTTTTTTCTTGACCTTTTCAGCCAGGAAGAAGTCAAAACCTGGATCAGCTTTATACATGAGAAGCTATCTAGTGAAGGCTTATTTTATTATACCGATCTGCAAATCAGCAGAGGCAAAACCTTGAGAACCTTCATGAAGAACATGTATATTAAAGTTTTGTACTTCTTCTTCAGAAATACAACCTCTATCAGCGGTAAAACTCTTATTGACCTCCGAACAGAAATACTTCAATCCGGTTTTAATATAATACATGAAAAAGGCTATCTGAAAGAGCTTTTTTATTCAGCCATTTTTAAAAAAAGGTCGTAAACATATTTAAATAATAATAAGGAATAATTTAAAGTTTTATATCTATATCTCTTATATTTCAGAGGTGCATTTAATATTCATTTTTAATCGTCTTCTAAAATGGCTAAAGCGAAAAAAGATAAAAAGATTTTTGTGCTGGATACTTCAGTCATACTTTATGACCACAATGCAGTCAAAAATTTTAAGGAACATGATATAGCGATTCCCATAACTGTTTTGGAGGAGCTTGACAATTTCAAGAAAGGTAATGATATCATTAACTTTGAGGCGAGAGAGTTCATCAGATTCCTGGATGATCTTTCCGGAACTTATATGTTACAGGACTGGATTCCTCTTCCTGGTAGCAATAAAGGACGTTTTAAGGTGGTGATGAACACATCTAGCAAAGCTACACTTGACGCTGAAAGAGTTTTTAATGATAATAAAGCCGATCACAGGATACTGAATGCTGCTCTGAATCTGCAACATGAGGCTAAAGACGCAAAAGTTGTTCTTGTCACCAAAGACATAAACTTGCGGTTGAAAGCTAAATCACTGAATTTACCTGCAGAAGACTATTCTACAGGAAAGATCAAAGATGTTGATAGTCTTTATACAGGGAGGACCTATATTGAAAACGTTCCTTATGAAGATATTAACCAAATCTATGAAAAAGGATCTATCCATAGTTCAATAATCCCCAAGCAACAACTGATACAGAACCACTATTATATATTAAAAAGTGAGAAAAATTCAGTTTTGGGTTATTATAATGCATCAGAAGATCGCATTGAGCATGTTGAGAAAAAAACTGTTTACGGCATAAAACCACGGAATGCAGAACAAACATTTGCCATTCATGCTATCATGAATCCAGATATAAAGCTAGTCTCTATGCAAGGAGTAGCTGGAACAGGCAAGACCCTACTTGCTCTTGCCGCCACATTGGAACAACGGAAAAACTTCAAACAGATCTATCTGGCAAGACCAATAGTACCACTTAGCAATAAAGATATAGGATATCTTCCAGGAGATATTAAAAGCAAACTGAATCCTTATATGGAACCATTGTTTGACAACCTGAAGTTTATTCAAAATCAGTTTAATGAGACAGATAGTGATTATCAGAGAATTACCGAAATGGTAAATAAAGAGAAGTTGGTCATAACTCCTTTAGCATATATCAGAGGAAGAAGCCTTTCAAATATATGCTTTATTGTAGACGAAGCTCAGAACCTTACTCCGCATGAAGTGAAAACAATTATTTCAAGGGCTGGAGAAAACACGAAAATTATCTTCACAGGTGATATTTACCAGATTGATACTCCTTATCTGGATTCTCAAAGTAACGGATTATCATTCCTGATTGACAGATTGAGGAATCATAAATTGTATGCTCACGTAACTCTTGAAAAAGGAGAGCGTTCTGAGCTGGCGAATCTTGCGAATGAGATGCTTTAAGCTAAATTAACAAGATCTAATAGAATTAACGATTGTTCAACTGTTTAACAAAAGTCTGTGCCTGTATTCATAACCATTCATTAAATATTTAATGAATGGTTATTTTTTCTCCGGTAGTTTCTCCAATTCTTGCCTCAACTTCAAACCTATTGTTATAATATCCTTTTCTCAAACTTTCTATTGCATAGATGGCAAGAAAGGTAAAAAAACCATAGCGCTGATATTGTCTTACATGCACAAGTTCATGATTCACCCATTGTTCCACTGCCATAAACTCATTCTTGTTTACCCCATGTAAATGAATGGTTTTACCAAACACAATAGCTATATTTTTGGACCCCATGTACCAGGCAGCCATTTTCGCTATTAATGATTTTTCCTTTATTTTAACTTTCATGATGTTCTCCCCCAATTAAAGAATCATTGCCGGGGCCTTCTGGTTCCTTCTCCTTGCTTTTAAGATATTCCTCTCCTGTTTTTCTGTAAAAATAGGCTGCTAATCCACCTGATAAGCTTCCAAAAAAGTGAGTCTCCCAGGAAACACCTCTGGTAAAGGGAAAAATACCCCAAACTAAACTACCATAGATGAAAATAATAATCAAGGAGAGAATCATTGCTTTTTGATTTTTGCGGAAAATTCCACTGAAAAAAAGAAAGCTGACTGAACCATAAATGATACCACTAGATCCTATATGGTACCCTTGGCCAACTGCAGAAATCCAAACCCAGATATTAGGGAGGAAATAGATCCAAAGGAAAATTTCAAACGCTATTGTTCTATAAAAGTAAAACATAGCCATTCCCAAAATGAGCAAAGGAAATGTATTTGATATCAGATGATTGAAATCTCCATGTATTAAGGGAGCAAATGCCACCCCGGTCAGCCCCAAAAATGTTCTTGGAAAAATACCAAATCTACTAAGATCATACCCATACCTGAGCTCAAACACCTTGACTCCCCAAAGTACCATTATGTACACAAACGGATACAGAAAACTCTGATAAAAACTTCTTCTTGCAACTTCCATGAATTAATCCCCGATTATGAGGTCCGCTATATAATTGACCAACGACACTATTAAACTAAATAAAAGGGCCCACCAGAAATTCAATACCTCAAATCCATCAATCATCCAAGCTGTCAATAGAATTATCACTGCATTAATTACCAGTAAAAATAAGCCTAAAGTAAGTATTGTTACCGGTATTGTTAATAGGATTAAAACGGGACGAAGGATTACATTTAAGATTGACAGAACAAACATTACCAGCAATGCAACACCGAAACTTTTAATCAAAATTCCCGGCAACAAAAATGTAGCTCCTAGAATAATGGCTGCAGATATTAATAGTTTGAATATGTATTTCATCTCTGGTTCATTTATATAGTGGGCAATTTCGTACCTACTTTATGAACGCTTTCAAATTCCTCATTGTTAATTTTTCCCAAAAAAAACGCCAACTAAAGATTGTATTTTTCTCCTAAATAAAACTAAATAAATCAAGTTTACATTTATAAATTCACTGGTCGATCACAAATGTAAACATCATAATTTACATTTATAACTATATAATTTTACCAATACATACTTATAAAGTTCTAAAATTAGATCTTTTAAATACTCTAACAAGTCATAAAAGTAAATTCAAGACAGTGCAATTTAATATATGATTTAACTTTAAAGTATAAGTTAAAACATTTCACATCTGTAACTTGATAATAAATAAAATAATCAACACAAAACATAAAATACTAAGTAATTTAGTAATTAATTTTATTATATTAAAAATCATATTTACAATTGTAAGTAACAAAAATCAGTAGTTTTTTATGGCCTATTTACAGGATTGAACAATAATATAAATATAATTAAAACAATCCATGTGTATCATTTACAATTGTAACAAAATGTGTTTTTAGATATAATTACTAATGTTTACACAATTAAACAGGAAAATAATTTTTTTAAGAAAAGAAAGATTGACGAATCAGATTATGAAAAGATAAAGCTGAACAAAAAAATAACTTATTTATTAAAGAGAGAGGAAGGATAAAATTCTAATTGGAATTAATTGAGGCATTCATTAATTTCATTCATCAATCCTTAAACTTAAGATACTATGAAGAGGGCATTTTTATTTTTACTCATTGTTGCACTTTTTTCATCCTGCGGAGACGATGAAAAAAATATAACTATTTCTGGAGCATTTGCCTTATACCCTCTTGCTATAAAATGGGCAGAAGAATATAATAAAATTCACCCTGAAGTTAAAATTGACATCACGGCGGGTGGAGCTGGCAAGGGTATGGCTGACGTGATTTCTGGTAATGTCGATTTAGGAATGGTTTCCAGAGAAATTAATCCAGTAGAACATGAACGAGGTGCTTTCGAATTTGCCGTAACCATAGATGCCGTAATTCCAACCATCAATGATAAGAATCCAAATATTGCAGAAGTACAAAAAAAAGGACTAACAAAAGAGAACTTTCAGGATATCTGGATCACGGAAAAATTAAAAACATGGGGAGACGCATTAGGCACCAAATCCACTGATCCTATTAAAGTTTATACTCGTTCGGATGCTGCAGGTGCACCTGAAACCTGGGCAAAATATCTTGGCAAAAAACAGGAAGATCTGAAAGGTGTTGGAGTATTCGGAGACCCAGGCCTCGCACAGGTAGTTAAACAAGATAAGTTTGCAATCGGATTTAACAACATCGCATATGTGTATGACAAATCTACCGGAAAAACTTCTCCGGGAATTGCTGTCATTCCGATCGACATTGACGGAAATGGTAAAATCACTCCAGAAGAGAATTTTTATGGAACTTTAAATGAACTTATGGAGGGAATAGCCAAAGGAATTTTCCCTCACCCTCCTGCCCGTCCACTATATTTTGTGACTAAAGGGGAGCCAACTTCGCAAACTATAAAGACATTTTTAAACTGGGTATTAACCGACGGTCAGCAATTTGTGAAAGAAGCAGGATATGTGAATCTATCCAAAGATCAACTCGAGGAAGAGCTAAAAAAACTTAAGTAAATCATAAGGTAATATTTTGCCTGACTTTTATCTCTAAAGGTCAGGCAATCATTAAATTCTTTTTTTTCTCCTTGTTAAGGTTCATCTCCTCACATCGATTTTCAAAAATTCAAATGAAATAATAGTGGTAAATGATAAATTCAATTCAAGATCTTTTTTTTTGCAAATTCCACCTCGGACATACCTTGAAGTGAGCCTTTAGGACCTTTTTTTCAAACTGTAATACTTATTCTTCATTCTGTTTAAAATTTTTATCTACTGACAAACTTTATCACCCCTGAAAAGTAAATAAGTTTAAATCATTGGGTTAAACTAAATCATTATACAAAAGGGGGGAATCTTGGGAAAAACAGACTTATATCATAGGCGACTCTGGATTGAGAAGCTTAGTTTCTGGGCAATGAAAGGTCTAACCTACTTTTCAATCACACTCCTGTTTTTGATATTAATCGGACTTATTTACAAATCTGTACCAATTTTAAAAGAAACCTCGTTCGGGAATTTATTTTTTTCTACAGAATGGCAGCCTTTAAAAATGAAATTTGGCCTGCTTCCATTTATTATTAGCACACTTTATGTAACTATAGTTGCTGTTGTCATCTCAGTACCACTTTGTCTTCTCTCAGCTATTTATCTTTCTGAATATGCAGATAAAAGGGTTATAGCCTTTGTTAATCCATTAATAGATATACTAGCCGGTATCCCTTCTGTTATTTTCGGAATCTGGGGCATTATTGAAGTAGTGCCATTGGTAAGAGATTATATAGCTCCGGCTTTTGGAATTACTTCTTCCGGATATACTATTCTCACAGGAGGTATAGTTCTTTCCATAATGATCTTTCCTATCATTATTCACGTTCTTCTTGAAGTTTTTGAAACAATTCCGGAAGATCTTAAAAGCGCATCGCTTTCTGTAGGCGCCACTAAATGGCAAACAGTAAAACTGGTAATACTGAGAAAAGCTGCCCCTGGGGTAATTTCTGCTATTGTTCTGGGACTTTCCAGAGCTTTTGGGGAGACACTTGCAGTATTAATGGTTGTTGGAAATGTGATTATGATCCCTATCAGCCCTTTAGATCCAGGATATCCGATCACCGCATTAATAGCTAATAATTACGGAGAAATGATGTCTATCCCGCTGTACGATTCAGCATTAATGCTTGCCTCCCTCATCCTGTTTGTGATCGTACTGATTTTCAATTTCATATCCAGAAGAATTCTAAAAAATATAGAAAGAAAAATAGCATAAGATTATGAACATAAATAAGGTGGAAGAAGGGATTTTTAAAGTATTGATGAAGGCCTCTACTTTACTCGTATTGGTAAGTCTGTTTTTAATTATTTACAGCATTCTTCAGAAAGGTTTGCCATCATTATCCTGGGCAATGATCACTCAAACACCCAAAGGAGGATTTTTTCTTGGAAAAGGAGGAGGTATTTTAAATGCCATTGTAGGTTCTTTATATCTCGCTGGAGGTTCAACAATTCTCGGGTTGCTTATAAGTTTACCTGTGGCCCTTTATTTGAATGTATACAGGACCAAAACATCCCGGTTTGCAGATTTTACCCGATTATGCCTTGACGTTTTATGGGGAATCCCTTCCATTGTATATGGAGCATTTGGCTTTGCAATCATGCTTTTGATTGGATTAAAAGCTTCTTTACTAGCAGGAATTTTTACCCTTACTTTAATGGTTATACCTATAATGGTAAGAGCTATGGATGAAGTTATAATGACCGTGCCAAAAGGTTTAATAGATGCTTCTTATTCCCTTGGTGCCACCAAAATTGAAACATCTATAAAAGTGGTAAGCAAACAGGTTTTACCCGGAATACTCACTGCTGTTCTAATCTCCTTTGGCAGAAGTATCGGAGACGCTGCTTCAGTACTATTTACTTCCGGATTTACTGATAGAATCCCAACTTCGTTAATGCAACCTGCAGCAAATCTGCCGCTGGCCATTTTCTTTCAGTTGAGTACTCCTATTCCTGAGGTTCAGGACAGAGCCTATGCCTCGGCACTGGTTCTGACTGTCATTATCCTTCTTATAAGTATCTTATCCCGAATCGCTACAAAAAAATTCACTAAACATAAAAGTTTAGTTTAAAATTTGAGATAAATGAAAATGGCAACTGAAATATTCGTACCGCAAATAACTGATATCTGTGATGAAGGTAATATCTGTGTGGAGGGGTTAAATGTTTTTTATGGAGACAGACAAGCTCTTAAGGATATTAACATAACCTTACCAGCCAAAAAAATCACGGCAATCATCGGTCCATCAGGTTGCGGAAAAACAACTTTGCTTAAATGCTTTAATCGTTTGATTGACTCCATTGACGGTACTAAAGTTACAGGTAAAGTAATGTTAAATGGAGAAGATATATTTGACCCTCATGCCGATGTAATTAAGATCAGAAAAAAAATGGGACTTTTATCCCAAAGACCTTACCCGTTACCTATGTCCATCTTTGACAATGTAGCATATGGGCCAAGGATACATGGTATAAGGAAAAAGTCGGAATTAAATCAAATTGTTGAATACTATCTTAAAGAGGCAAGTCTGTGGGACGAAGTAAAGGACAGGCTTAATACTCCCGCTTCGGGATTGTCCATTGGGCAACAACAAAGGCTTTGTCTTGCAAGAGGGCTGGCGGTTAAACCTGAAATTATCCTCGGAGACGAACCTACTTCAGCATTAGACCCCATATCAAGTGCGCACATTGAACAAAAATTTGTGGAGTTTAAAAATAAGTATACCATTGTAATGGTAACTCACATACTCAGACAAGCTATCCGTATCGCGGATTATATCATATTTATGTATCTGGGTGAAATTATAGAACATGGTCCCGCTTATCAGGTATTGGAAAATCCGAAAGACAAAAGGACTTCTGATTATATTAAAGGGATAATAAGCTAAAAAGTCCCGACAAAGTATCAAGATCTTTGTCGGGACTTTTATCTTATAATAGGAGCGACGTTTATTTATGCCTTTTAATGAGTACATCCAGCACTTCATCCAGTTCAATATTCTTTTGTTCAAGGAGTACCAGAAGGTGAAACAACAAATCTGCCGCTTCATTTTTAAATAACTCATCGTTATTGTCCATGGCTTCTATTACTAACTCTACAGCTTCTTCTCCAACTTTTTGAGCAACTTTATTAGTACCTTTGGCAAATAATGAACTTGTATATGACTTCTCGTCTGGATTGTTTTTCCTGCTTTTGATAACGTTACTTAACTGTTGAAGAAAATAGATTTTACCGTGATTCTCTTCATTCCAGCAGGTATCCGTACCTGTGTGACAGGTAGGGCCGTCAGGAGTAACTTTAATTAACAGAGCATCCTGATCACAATCCAGGGAGATACTTTTCAAATACAAAAAATGGCCTGAGGTCTCCCCTTTAGTCCAAAGTCTGTTTTTGGTTCTGCTGAAAAAAGTAACTTTCTTTTCTTTTAATGTTTTATCAAGTGCTTCCTGGTTCATATAGCCCAGCATAAGCACTTTCTGTGTAACCTCGTCCTGAATAATAGCTGGTACCAGACCATTATTCTTTCCAAAATCTACATTCTTTAACTCAAATTCTAACATTGATTTTGTGATCTTTTAGGTATTGTTTCAACTCGGGTACAGAAATTTCCTTAAAGTGGAAAATACTTGCTGCCAACGCAGCATCTGCTTTCCCGTTTGTGAATATATTAACAAAGTGTTCCATAGTTCCGGCTCCTCCGGAAGCAATAACCGGAATAGAAAGGGAAGATGAAAGCTTTGCAGTTAACTCATCTGCAAAACCTGCTTTGGTGCCATCATGATCCATTGAAGTCAGAAGAATTTCGCCCGCACCTCTGTTTTCCGCTTCTTTGGCCCAAAGAAAGGTATCAATCTCCGTAGGTTTCTTTCCTCCATGAGTATGCACTCTTGACTGATTTTCATATAATTTTGTATCAATAGCCACAACAACACACTGACTACCAAACTCTAAAGCTAATCTGTCAATAAGACCCGGATCTTTAACAGCAGAAGAATTGATAGATACTTTCTCCGCTCCTGCATTTAAAAGGGCAGATACATCTTCAATACTTGCAATTCCACCTCCTACTGTAAATGGAATGTTTACATTCTGTGCTACTCGTCTAACCAGCTCTACAAGTGTCTTTCTTTTTTCAAGCGTAGCGGTAATATCCAGAAATACCAATTCATCCGCTCCCTGCTCAGCATAAAGTTGCCCCAGCTCAACCGGATCTCCGGCATCTCTGAGGTTTTCGAAATTTACGCCTTTAACTGTTTTCCCGTCTTTTACATCAAGACAAGGAATAATTCTTTTTGTAAGCATCTTATAAAAACCTCTTTAGGTCTTCAAGTTTTATTCTTCCTTCGTAATAAGCTTTTCCAATGATTGCGGCATAAACACCCATTTCATTTAGTTTTGCAATATCATCAACGGTTGTTACTCCACCGCTTGCAATAAGCTTAAGTTTAGGGAATTTATTTCTGACCTCATTATATAACTCAAATGAGGGACCAGCTAGCAATCCATCTTTGGACACATCGGTGCAGAACAAATACTTTGCACCTAAAGCAGCATATTCCTCTGTGAAGTCGAACAAAGAAGTAGTCGTAACCTCCTGCCACCCGCTTACAGCAATCATTTTATTTTTTACATCAGCACCGAGAATAATCTTCTCACCACCATAGTTTTTCAACCAACTTTTGAAAAGCTCCGGATTCTTAATTGCAATGCTTCCTCCGGTAACCTGCTTCGCGCCTGCATTAAAAGCTATCTGTATATCTTCATCAGACTGAATGCCTCCACCGAAATCAACATGCAATGATGTGTTCGTGCAAATTTCTTCAAGCACCTTATGATTTACTACCTTTTTCTGACGGGCGCCATCAAGATCCACTACGTGAAGTCTCTTTATTCCGGCATCTTCAAATTTTTTAGCAACCTCAAGAGGATTGCTATGATATTCCGTTTTTTTATCAAAATCGCCCTGAACCAGTCTGACACACTTTCCATCGATCAGGTCAATGGCTGGTATTATTTCAATCATAATGAAAGGAAGTTTTTTAAAATTTTTTCTCCGGTTTTTCCGCTTTTTTCTGTGTGAAACTGGACAGCGTAAAAGTTATCTTTCCGGATAGATGCACTGAAAGGCAAAATATAATCAGATTGAGCTATCGTATAGTCTGACAACTCTGCATAGTAGCTGTGAACAAAGTAAACAAACTCTCCTTCATTTACACCATTGAATAGAGGATCTTTCAGATTGGTAATAGAATTCCATCCCATATGAGGCACTTTGTCTTTAGGGGGAAATCTTTTTACCGTCATTGGAAATACTTTCAGACATTCAACATCATTCTCTTCGCTATGCTGACACATCAGCTGCAGTCCAAGGCATATTCCGAGAAATGGTTGCTTAAACTCAGGAATGAGCTTGTCAAGATTTCTTTGTTTCAGATAAGTCATTGCAGTACTTGCTTCTCCAACTCCCGGAAAGATTACTTTATCCGCAGCTTTCAGCAATTCCGGCTCATCTGTGATAATAGGGTCTACTCCTAGCCTGTTCAGCGCGTAACTTACAGACTGGGTATTACCTGCATTATATTTTATGATAGCAATTTTCACTTTTTTGATTTTTGAGTTTGCAATTCCGGTCCATTGAGATGATGTCCGAAACTGAATCTCTAAAGTATCCCCTTGGTACTAGGTATCTGATTATTGTTAAAATCTCTGCGCACTGCCATTTTAATGGATTTTGCGAAAGCTTTGAATATAGCTTCTATTTTATGATGCTCGTTATCTCCTTCAACTTTAATGTTAATGTTGGCTTTGGAAGTATCAGAGAAAGATTTGAAGAAATGGTAAAACATTTCTGTTGGCATATCGCCGATTTTTTCTCTTTTAAATGATGCATCCCAGACAAGCCAGTTTCTTCCGGAAAAATCAATTGCAACCTGAGCTAGCACATCATCCATTGGCAATAAGAATCCATAACGTTCTATGCCTCTTTTATCTCCTAGTGCTTTAAGGTAAGCTTCCCCTAAAGCCAGAGCAGTATCTTCGATAGTGTGGTGCTCATCAATGTGCAGATCACCGGCAACCTTTACCTTGAGGTCTGCCCCGGAATGTTTGCCCAGCTGATCCAGCATATGGTCAAAGAAACCAAGACCTGTATGGATCTCCGTTTTTCCTGTGCCGTCAAGGTTGAGAAAAATTTCGATATCCGTTTCCTTTGTCGTTCTTCTGATGCTGGCGGTTCTGCTATTCTGTTTTTTCAGGAACCAATAAATTTCATCCCAGTTATCAGTACTTAAAACCGCTTCGTTATTTGTACTGGAAGAAAAATAAATAGCCTTTGCGCCCAGATTTTTCGCAAGCTGTAAATCCGTCTGTCTGTCTCCGATTACAATTGACTCGGAGAGATCATATCCCTCACCGAAATACTCAGTAAGCATTGCAGTGCCTGGTTTCCTTGTCGGAAGGTTTTCATGATCAAATGACTTGTCTATATGAACGGCATGAAATACAACGCCCTCTCCTTCCAGAGTTTTAGCCATTTTGTCCTGAGCAGGCCAAAATGTATTCTCCGGAAAAGATGATGTACCTAATCCATCCTGGTTCGTAACCATTACAAGGAGATAATCCATCTCATTGGCAATTCTGGAAAGACTTGTAATGGCCTTTGGTAAAAACTCAAGCTTTTCAAGGGAATCAACCTGCTTATCTATCGGAGGTTCAACAATAATAGTTCCGTCTCTGTCTATGAATAAAATCTTCTTCTTCATTTTAACCTAATTCTCTCTCTTAATTATCCTTTCCATTCTGAAAGCTTCTTCATCAAAGCCTCGTTTTCCTTTTCGGTTCCTACGGAAATTCTGATACTGTCTTCACACAACCTTACTTTGGATCTGTCTCTTGTGATGATTTTATTTCCTATCAAAAATTCAAAAATCTTAGGAGCTTTATCCATTTTTACCAACAGGAAATTGGCATCTGAAGGATACACTTTTGAAACAAATGAGAGTTTCTTCAATTCTTCACCTAGTTTCTCTCGCTGTTCAAGAATCTGGGCTACCATTTTCTCCTTGTTCAGAATATTCAATAATCCCTCCTTCACAAATTGCTGAGTAGCAATGTTGATGTTATAAGGATATTTGATTTTATTATAAACACTGATAATCTCTTTAGAAGCGAAAGCCATTCCCAGTCTAAGACCTGCCATTCCCCATGCTTTGGAAAGTGTCTGAAGCACTATAAGATTCGGGAATTGATCAAGTTCGCTGAGGAAAGATGAAGAAGGAGCAAAATCAATATAAGCTTCATCTACTACTACTATCCCGTTAAACCCTTTCAGAATTTGCTCCACATCCTTTTTATTCATGATGTTTCCCGTCGGATTATTCGGCGAACAGATGAAAATGACTTTTGTATTTTCATCAACTGTTTTAAGAATCTCCTCCGGTCTCAACTGATAATCTTCGGTAAGCGGTACCTGCCTGATTTCCACATCGGAAATAGCCGCAGATACTTCGTACATGCCATAAGTCGGAGGTAGAATGATAATATTGTCTTTCCCTGGACGACATACCATTCTGATAATGAGATCAATCGGCTCATCACTTCCATTGCCCAGGAATATTTTTTCAGGCTCTACCCTTTTAATATTAGAAAGGATCCCTTTGATTTCCCATTGAAGCGGGTCAGGATATCTGTTGAAATCGCCAGTTGCTGCTGAACCATAAGGGTTTTCATTTGCATCAAGAAAGATCCCTTCTTTTCCCTTGTATTCGTCTCTTGCTGAAGAATATGGTTTGGCGTTTTTTATGTTCTCCCTAAGGAGTTTATCTAAGCTGAACAAAGTAGTACTAAAGTTATAATAAGAGCTGCAAATTAGCTTTTTTATGCCAAAAATTCACAACAAGCGAGAAATTTACAGTTTACTTATTCGCTATTAGGCATATTATTCTCTAACAGCGCATAATTTACAATTTAAGTACAAGTTTTCTCCTTCACTGAGAACATTACCTCTATCTTGAAAATTGCACATTCGAATAGCTATATTTGTCGTTGACCGGATTACTTAATATCTTTACTAATAATAAAAATGTGAATCAGGAAACTTTTGAGACCTGATCAGAATTATACAAATCTAACACACAACTGATGAAAGAGACATTCTGCTGGCAAATCGAGTGCAAACATACCCCAGAAACTATTGACAGGATTTTATTGCCAATCCGTAAAAGAGGAATGATGGTGAACAGTCTGAACTATAGAGTTCAGGATGCTGGTTTAGCTATTTGTCTGATAGAAGTAGACATTGACCCTTCTGATTCTGAAAGAATTCACAAGAATATGCTGAGAATTCAGGATATCCACAACATAGTGAAACTTTAATCAGCATTTTCAGAGGTTTTAAAAGGATTTTTATCCTTCTACTGGCTTCGGTTGTTATACTTACGCCTATTAGCGTGGTTTTCAGCTAAATAAAGCACTACGACCAAGAAATGCATTCATCCGGAAAAAATAATATACCTGTTTATAGTATTGACCGCTTTAAAAGAAGCGGTCATTACACTTATTTCCAGATTGAAATTTTTGACAAAAACAGAGATTTTAAGGTGCAATACCCTCACAGGCACGACTTTTACGAAATTCTGTTTATTACAAAAGGGTCAGGAAAACACACCATTGATTTCTTTGAGTATGAAATAAAACCCGGCAGTATTTTCTTCTTATCCCCCGGACAAATTCATGATCTTGACCTTTCTGAAGATATTTCAGGATATATATTTCTTTTCACATCCGAGTTCTATCTTATTAATAAAAACGATCAGAACAAACTCCTTGAATTGCCATTCTTTTACCCCCTGATTCCTGGATCTCCCCCTCTGTATATAAATACAATTGAAGAGGTTAAGACATTTAGTGATATTTTTATACAAGCTATTGCAGAAAGAGAGAAAAACTTCGAAGATTCTCCTGATCTTATTGGAGCTCTGCTCGACATTCTTCTGATTCACTGCAAAAGACTTTATCCTCAGAATGCAGGAGATAAAATGAACAAGGGAAGACTTCTTGTAAAAAAATTCAAGCAGCTGATTGAAGAGAAATATCAGGATAATCTTTCTGTAAAAGATTATGCAGAACACCTTGCTGTCACTCCTAATCATTTAAGCGAGACTGTAAAACAACTTACAGGAAGAACCTCTACTGATCTAATCAATGAGAAATTGCTTGTAGAAATAAAGCGTCTACTCATTTATTCGGAATTAACAGTGTCTGAAATTGCTTTTCAGCTTAACTTTTCAGATCAGTCTTATTTCTCTAAATATTTTAGAAAGCTTACTGGGCAGAGCCCTGCAGAGTTCAGAAATTTTGCAGATAAAAAATAAAATTCATCAAGGTAGGAATACAATACAAGAAGACTGAAACAGATTTTAGAATAAACCTATAAGACCAATTCGAATAATAAAAGTTAATTTGATTATTTTACTTTGAAAAGTAAAACCGAGATATAAAAATCATAATTACCTTCTTTCAATTTACTGTTCCAGATTCGCATATAATCGGCTATTCAAATGAAGGCTTCTACTTCCAGGTCATTTATTTGAAAAAAAATTAGTGACTTCTGACAGGAATATTGACCATAACGTTTGACCTCACAGCAACACCATTTTCCTGAGCAGGTACATATTTAATATTCTTAAAAAGGGCTCTGATACTGTCTCCGCAGCCATACCCCATATCTCTGAGTATCTTAATATTAGTAATAGAACTATCTTTTTCTACAAAAAAGGAAACCATTACTTCACCTTCAATTTTTTTAGCTTTTGCTTCTTCTGAATATTTTAAATGCTTGAAAATAAAACCATACAAATCATCCTCACCATTTACATAAGAAGTTTCTTTTGTCTTGCTGACTGCAAAGTTCTTATTACTGGTCTGACTAAATGAAACCACTGAACTAAACATTAAGAAAGAGGCGGTAAATACAATTTTATGCATAGCAATTATTTGATAACTCTTATAATACGTTTAAGAGCTATGGGTGGTTTTCTACTCTTTAAAAAACCTGATCTCACATCTTTTTTCTGTTCTCCAGGCTCTGAACATACCAGTAGTATTATGGCTCACTGTAAAATTTCCGTTTTTATCCACTGCTATTACTCCCCCCGTCCCTCCAGATTTATGAAGCCTTTCATGAATCACTTCATTGACAGCCTGTTCAAGAGAAATCTTTTTATACTCCATCAAAGCGGCAATTGAACGAGCTATTGTCAGCCTGATAAAATATTCACCATGACCTGTTGCAGACACAGCACATGAATTATTATCCGCATAGGTTCCCGCACCTATTATAGGAGAATCACCTACCCTGCCAGGTAGTTTATTAAGAACTCCACCTGTTGAAGTAGCTGCAGCCAGATTACCATTTTGATCAAGCGCTACAGCACCCACTGTTCCATGTTTGTTAATACCTTTAGGTACAGAAGCTGGCTCATTTGCTTTTTTCCATTGTTCAAAAGAAGAAGGAGTAATAAAATAATCTTCCTCTTCCATTTCCATTCCAATAGATTTGGCAAATTCATCAGCACCATTCCCTGCTAATAATACATGATTTGACTTTTCCATCACCATCCTTGCTGCTGATATCGGATTTTTAACATTCCTTACCACTGCAACAGCACCTGCTTTAAGGTCTTTACCATGCATAATGGAAGCATCCATTTCTACATGCCCTTCTTTATTCAACACAGATCCTTTACCAGCATTAAATACAGGAGCGTCTTCCATAAGCTTCACCGAAGCTTCCACTGCATCAAGCGCAGAGCCACCTCCATCTAGAATTTTATAACCTTCCTCAAGTGCCTCACGGAGATACTTTTCGTAAATCTTTTGTTGAACCGGAGTAAGATCAGATTCTTTAAAATTGCCTGCTCCACCATGAATGAGTAATACAATTTTTCCTTTTAATCCTGGGGGCTGTATTTTTTCCATATTGATAATTACAGGAGAAACTAAAAGTAAAACATAGAAGGTTATTTTCATAAGTCGGCTTTGGCCTTATGAAAACTCTTATCGGAAGAAATTGATTTGGGAATTTAAATTCAATTGAACAGAGTCACTTTTTTATTTCGTTTTTAAGGTCTGACCCACTGGCATACAGGACGATTTTTTTAATAATTGAATCTAACTCTTCTGTCATTTCAAAAAGATAATCGAGAGATATTTTTTTTTCAAAATCCAACAGTTCTTCCTTTCTTAATGTATTTACTAATCCTAAAATATTCGCGACCGGCCGACGCACTTCGTGAGACTGTTGCCAGGCTATAGTCTCCAGTCTCCTTAGCTGATTCAGATTCTTTTGCTCCGCTTTAATTCTGTCTGTAACATCCTCTACAATTAACAGTATAAAGTCTTCATTTTTTATCCGAACTAAATTAAGATTAACTTCTGCAATTATTTCTTTCTTTCCCTTCTTGAGAGCAGTTGTAAGCCTTTTGGACTTTATCTGAAATGAAGAAGGGGTTACTAAATATTGTTTTAGATTTTTATGATGAAGAGTTCTGAAGCGCTCCGGAACTAATATTTCAATTTTCTGTCCCTCCAATTCATCAGACGAATAACCAAAAATTTCCTCAGTAGCATCATTAGCAATTCGTATTTTTAAATCTTTATCTAAAATTAAAATTGCGAGTGGCACTGATTCCAATATTTTTCTGAACTTCTCTTCACTTTCTGCCATTGCAATCTGCGCTTGTTTTCTTTCATTTATATCAATGGTAAAAAGAGATACACCCAATAACTCTCCATTGCTTCTGTATACGGGAAACATTTTTGAGAGCACCCAAAGATCAGCATTATATTCCTTACTTAAATCACGTTCAGCATCGCTACTATATCCTTGAAGAGCTTTTTCAAAGGCAGTAAAAAAACTCTCCCTATTCCATTCATTCAAAAACTCATTAAAATCAACACCTTGATAAATTTCTTTGGAGGTAAAATTTAAAAGTCTTTCTTTTGCTACTTTATTAAACATTAAGACCTTGTGATCTTTATCAAAAAGCAATATGGATTCACTCGCATTTTCAATAATTGCCTCAAACATCTCAGCCATATTCTCCATCTCCATCTGCATTCTTTTTTCCTTATCAATGTTTTTTGCAGTAAGAGTTACCCCAAGAAGAGTCTTGGATTGGTTATAGACCGGATTCATTTTAAATTCAAACCAGACTGAAGTATTTTCTGCTGTTGTTTGACCTATTACAACCTCATTCGATCCCATTGTGGCTTTTTGGAATGAAGTATGATATAACTCCTTTGATCCAGGAGCAACAAAGTCCCTATAGTCATCTCCCACTTTTATTTCTCTTCCAAAATATAATTTTAAAACCTCTTTAATTACTTTATTAAAGGCTAATACCTTATGCTCTGGAGAAATCAAGACTATACATTCGGGAGAATTATCCAGAATTGCGGTTAAAATTTCTAAGGTTTGTATCGATTGTCCTTGATCATCCATTTTGCTTTATTTAAAGCACTCTTCCGATCATATTTATTTGAAATACTACCCTCTTAAACAAATATGCATATGAACTTTTTAGGAAAAACAATTATATACTAAACCCTGACAATCTGTTAATGTTAGGAAAAATCACTAAATCTTAATCAGTGTTACATATTTCGTTTTATTGTAGCTAAGAATCACATACCGCAGGTGATGAGATTCATACTCAATTGAAAGGTTTATAGGTTCCTTCATATTGAGACAGAACAAGGCAAATTAATGCAGAAGTAATCGTTGAATAGGCTTTAACCTGATTATTTTACTTTATTATGAAAAGGAAAGCTGGTATGTCTTCCCTTTTTTGTTCGTTATTTTATTATCCCTTTTAGATCTGTTTCAGGATCAGAACTGTTGTAAAAAGATACCGAATCTATACCATTAGAAATGAAGAACCCCCATTCATTTAAATATTCCTTTGTACTAATGAATTCAGTAGTCTTTTCCTTTAATGGGAACTCAAGGATCTTAGAATCGGCATAACCTATTTCCTTATATCCGTTTTTCTCCAAAAATTGTCGTGTTAAATCCAGGTAATAGACATTATCCGCAACTACTTCATTCCATTCATCTTCGGGCATTGTTTTTTGGATGCTGTCCAACCAAAAACCAGATGGATATTTTTGAAAAAATACCTTACCGGCCTCAACTTTAAAAGTATCCTTTTGCAAGCTGATATCAGTAGATTCTATTTGGTTTGATGTATCAGCCATTTCAACAGTATCCCTATCTGGCAGCTCTTCATCCTTTTTTGTATGAGGGTCGCCAGAACAGGCGAAGCTTAATACGAACAGCACTAGGCAGGCTTTGTTTAATTTATCAATTAAAATCATTGAGTTTATCTTGGACATTTTTTTACCTAATCGATAACTATCTGTTCCTTCTCATCGCAATAGCCGTCAAATCATCTCCCCTAAGCATCTCCAGCTTATTTATAACAGTTGTAAAGCCATCTTTAAAACTTTCCGATTTACTTAGCTCAATCATGATCTTATTATAAACTGCTTTTCTTGCATCATAAAATCCATCTGTTGCCAGAATAATAATTTCTCCAACTTCAAGTGATTTTTCTGCAATACCGATTGAAATGTTATCTTGTCCAATAACTTTTGTTAATGTTGATTTATCAATTAATCTAAGACCTCCATGCATTAGTACCTTCTCATTAGTAATGAACGAATCGTCTTTTGTAAGTTGCTCCAGTGTCTCGTCTTTTAAGCTATAAATCCTGGAATCTCCAATATTGGAAATGTAAAGGTTATTACCAGAAGTCGGCCAGACTATAACAGAAAGTGTTGAGGCCATCTTTCTGCAATTACCTTCTATGTTGATCACAAACTTATTGGTCTCTGAAATACTGGCCAGAAGCCTTTGATGGATATTCTTATCCCCTTCTTGTAGCTTAAAACATTCCAGAAGCTTTTTGCAGGTTGTTTCTGAAGCAAACCAATCACAAGGTTGTTTGCTTACGCCATCTGCAACGACAGCTACTAATATTTCCTCGTTTTCCAGATATTCAAAAATGTAGCTATCCCCATTTTTTTCTTTACCGATATTGGGAATGGAATAACCTACAATGTCAAAAAAAGCATCCATTGATATTACGAAACAAATAAAATTATAATAAGAAAAATCCTATCTATCCTTTAATCCCTTAGGATCCCTGTTCAGACAAAAAAAACCTCATGTACAGCTTACCTTGCCATTCATGAGGTTTTCTTTTATAAATACTTAATCCTTACAAACTCTTCAACCTCACCGATACCGCATTCTTATGCGCATCCAGTGCTTCTGCTGCTGCCATTGTTTCAATAACTGGGCCAAGGCATTTTATACCTTCCTTACTTATTGATTGAAATGTAATCTTCTTCACAAAAGAGTCTACTGAAACTCCCGAATAAGCTTTTGCATAGCCATTTGTTGGAAGCGTATGGTTTGTTCCTGATGCATAATCTCCGGCTGATTCAGGAGTATAATGACCTATAAAAACAGAACCTGCATTGATCACTTTACCTGCAAGCTCTTCAGCATTGGAAGTCTGAAGAATAAGGTGCTCCGGTGCATATTCATTTACCATGTGCATGATCTCTTCATCGTTCTTCAAAACTATACATTTGCTGTTTTCAAGAGACTTCTCTGCAAAGCCTTTTCTTGAAAGTTCTTCTGTTTGCATCTTTACTTCATTCAGTACTTCTATAGCTTTCTTCTCTGACTTGGTAAAAAGCATCACCTGGCTGTCAACACCATGTTCCGCCTGCGAAAGTAAATCAGAGGCAACAAATGCAGGATTCGCAGTATCATCAGCCACTACAGCTACTTCAGAAGGTCCGGCAGGCATATCTATTGCTACTCCATCTTTAAATACCAGTTGCTTTGCAGCGGTAACATACTGGTTACCTGGACCAAAAATTTTATATACCTGTGGAACAGTCTCTGTGCCATAAGCCATTGCAGCAATAGCCTGAGCTCCTCCTACTTTGTAAATATTTTTAATTCCCAGAAGATTAGCAGTAAATAGAATGGCAGGATGTATTTTCCCTTCTTTATTTGGTGGAGTACAAAGAACCTTCTGCTCACATCCTGCAATATCAGCAGGAATAGCGAGCATCAATATGGTAGAGAAAAGAGGTGCGGTACCTCCTGGAATATAAAATCCTACTTTTTGAATAGGAACTGATTTCCTCCAGCATGTAACACCAGGGGTCGTTTCAATTAATTTAGTCTCCTCTTTCTGAAAAGAGTGAAACTTCTCGATATTTTGTCTGGCAGCACGTATAGCGATTTTCAGCTCTTCATCAACCAACAGGTTTGCTTCATCAATTTCTAAAGAAGAAACCCTAATATCAGTTATATCTACACCATCAAACTGAGATGTAAATCTTTTTAAGGCAATATCCCCCTCTTTCTTAACAGCCTCCAATACAGGAATTACTCTTGCTTCCAGACTGGCCGTTTCAAAAACAGGTCTTTTCAAAAGATCTTTCCACTGACCAGTTTCGGGATATTTTATAATTTTCATTAATTACTTGATAATTTTTTCGATCGGTACTACAAGTATGCCTTCAGCTCCCGCTTCTCTAAGCTTTTCTATCACACCCCAGAATTCATTTTCTCTTACAACAGAGTGTAAAGAGCTCCACCCCTCTTCTGCAAGAGGCATTACGGTTGGACTCTTAACTCCCGGAAGCAGACTGATAATTCTGTCAATAGAATGATTAGGAGCATTTAAAAGGATGTACTTTGTGTTTCTGGCATTCTTAACTGCATGGATTCTGAACAACAGGTCATTCAGAATTTTAGTTTTAGCAGCTGATAGTTCAGGACAGGAAACAAGTATTGCTTCAGAACGGAATACTACCTCTACTTCTTTTAAGCCATTGCTAATAAGCGTACTTCCACTACTTACGATATCGCAAACAGCATCAGAAAGTCCTATGCTTGGAGCAATTTCTACCGAACCGCTTATTTCATGAATGGAGGCACGTACTTTATTTTCAAAAAGAAAATCAGAAAGGATGTTGGGATAAGAAGTAGCTATTTTTAATCCATTAAGATTGCTAACATCTTTATAGTCATAAGACTTCTGCACTCCGATAGAAAGTCTGCACTGAGAAAATCCAAGTTTTTCTACAAGTTCAACTTTCTTTTTCTTTTCAACTGAAACGTTTTCTCCTACAATTCCAATATCTGCCACACCATCTGCAACATATCCCGGAATATCATCATCTCTTAAAAAGAGCAATTCAACCGGGAAATTAGAAGCAGTAGATTTTAGTTTTCCCCCTCCGTTGCTAAATTCAATTCCACATTCCTTGATAAGTTTTAGTGAATCTTCACTTAGCCTTCCAGACTTCTGCACAGCAAGGCGTAAAATCTCGCTCATAAATTGACTTTTTTTTGGCAAAAATAAATAAAAATACTGGGTTCAGCCCTATTCTTTCAGGAAAGATTACAACACACCCAACACACTATATTTCAATACATTTACCCCAACCATTAACATTTTTTTTCAAAAATTATTTATTTATTAGTGGGCTAGAAACACTTTAATCATATGGAAAGAAGAAAAAAGAGATCAGTAAATGCAATGTTGATCAAGGCAAAGTTGGGGGCCTTAATTTCAAAATCCCCTAAATATGAAAAGTTTGTGGAGAGAGCAAAATACTATATCAGAAACCCTGAAGAGCTTAATAAAATTCTGACAGAAGCCTATAATAAAGCTACCAATGAAAATGCAGAAAGGACATTTGGCGAAATGTGGGGAAAAGTAAAGGCAATGTTCAGACTTATAAGAGCTTCCTTGTTAAATGAATATACGGAGGTTCCAAAATTTAAAGTAATTCTTGGCCTGGCTGTAATCTTATATTTTGTTTCTCCGTTTGATGTATTTCCGGATTTCCTTCCGTTTTTGGGATTTGCTGATGATTTAGTTTTATTTGCATGGTTCCTGAAATATGCTTCGGAAGAAATAGAAAAGTTCCAGGCTTATGAATCAAGAAAGCTAAATTTCTCTAAAACAGCATTGTTCGGTTAATGCCAATCATTCATTCTGCGTATAAAGCTCCTTATTTTCTTTTTTCAGAACATCTGGAAACGATTATACCTGCTTTATTCCGGAAGAATGAACCGATTAAATATCAGCGTGAAAGAATAGACACACCAGATCAAGATTTTCTTGATCTGGATTGGTCTTTTAAAGGATCTGACACACTGATAATCCTTTCTCACGGCCTCGAAGGTAACTCAAAGACCCAATACATTCTGGGAATGGTATTTCTATTAAACTCACTTGGATATGACACTTTAAGCTGGAATTACAGGGGATGTAGCGGAGAGATCAACAAACTGCACAGATTCTATCATAGCGGAGAGACTGGAGATCTCGACTTTGTAATTGAACATGCGACCAGAAAGAAAAACTATTCCAAAGTTGTGCTGATTGGGTTTAGCATTGGAGGTAATATTACTCTTAAATACCTTGGAGAACAAGGTACTAATATCAATCCAAAGGTCATTTGCAGTGTTAATTTTTCAGTACCATGTCATCTTGCTTCCGGCGCTAAAAAACTTGCTGGCTGGGGAAGTTATGTGTATATGAAAAGATTTTTGAACAGCCTCGAAAAAAAAGTTACCGAAAAATCAAAGATAATGCCTGAAGTAATCAGTGCTAAAGGATTTGATAAAATAAGGAATTTTCTTGAGTTCGATGAAATGTATACAGCCCCGATTCATGGGTTTAAAAATGCTTTTGAATACTGGGAGGAATGTAGTTCCCTTTATTACCTGAAAGATATCAGAATTCCTACCTTACTGGTAAATGCCTGTAATGATCCTTTTTTAACACCTCAATGCTTCCCGATTAAGGAAGCTGAGGAAAATCCTCAGTTGTTCCTTGAAATGCCTGAGCAAGGTGGTCATGTCGGTTTTATAGAAAAAAAAATCAGCGGTATATACTGGTCTGAGAAAAGAGCCGTTGAATTTATCTCTGATTATTTATAACTTGCTGTTGCTTTAAAAGAGCACTTCAAATTATGTGCGGAAGATACTCCCTTACCTCCTCGATAGAAAAATTAGCGAAACGATTTAACATAAAAGTGACTAATGAATTCAGACCAAGGTTCAATGCTGCGCCGACACAATTGTTGCCGGTCATCACCAACAGGAACCCTTCTGAAACTTCATTTATGAAATGGGGGCTTATTCCCAACTGGTCACTGGATGAATCTACTTCTACTAATCTGATCAATGCCAGATCTGAAACTATATTAACAAAAGGTCCTTTCAAACAAATCATTAAAAGTCATCGTTGCCTGATTCCTGCCGATGGATTTTATGAATGGAAAAAAGTAGGTAAAACAAAAGTGCCTCACAGAATCACACTTTCCAGCGATGAGATATTTACCTTTGCCGGCATATGGGACTCCTGGGAGGATAAGAAAGGAGATATCATCAATTCCTTTACAATCATTACCACCAATGCTAACTCTCTGATGGCCGAGATACATGAAAGAATGCCAGTGATATTGCCTAAGGAGTTAGAAAAAGAATGGATCAAAATGGACTTATCCGACAATGAAGTTACCGAATTATTAAAACCTTATCCTTCAGAGAAGATGTGTTACTACAAAGCACATCGTGCTGTCAACTCAGCCATGTATGATACTCCGGAATGTATTCAGATGGCACCAAAGATCTATCCCGGAGAAAGTTTTAACTTGTTTGAATAGAAGCTTAATAAGCCAGAAAGTTTTCTCCCTTATTTATGGAGAAGGCTTTCAGCGTTTTTTTTCTTCTTTTTTACAGAGCATTTCGAAAAGCTTAAGATAAACACCATTCGTCCAGCCAAATCCATCCTGTAAAGGATACTCACCTCCTCCTCCTTTTATTTCAGGATCTTTCACATTATACTTTTCCAGCATTTTACCAGTCATTTTAAAAACTCCATCATTGATTCCTATCCATCTTTGAGCGATTGCTGTCACTTCTGTAGTATAGCCATAATTTAGCAATCCTTTAATAACTATATATTGCAATGGAGCCCAACCATTGGAATAATCCCATTGTTGGGCCGTCTTGTTTAAGGTTGTGAACAGACCTCCTTTGTTTAAAAAATTAATTAAAAGCTCATCTTTCACTAATCTTGCTTTCTTTTTATTGCATACTTCAAAAAACAATGGAAAGCCTGCAGCCAGTGATTTTACGGGAGTATTGGTTTGTTTGACAAAATCATAATCAAGGAAAAATTTCTGCTTTTTATTCCAGCAGAATTTTATGATAGCTCTTTTTCTTTTTTTAGCAAGATTTTGATAATAACTTGCTTTGTCTTTGTCCCCTTTATATTCATATACTTTAGAAATAGCCTGTTCCAAATGCAGAAGAAGACAATTAAGATCAACAGGAATTATATCGGTAGTATGAATGGTCTCAAGCTTTTGAGATTCATCAAGCCACCGGCTGCTGAAATCCCAGCCAGATTCACAAGCAGCTCTGATGTTTCTGAACAGGTCTTCCTTTTGCCTTTCCGTGTTTAATGACAATAACATATCTTCTCTAAAAGATTCTGGTCTTGGCTCTGGGAGATCATCCCAATACCTGTTTAAAATTTGTTTCCTGTTAAGCTTTACTACTCTTCTGTAAGAGTTTGAGTGAATATTAATAGAATCTTTTCCGTTCATCCAGAACTCATATTCTTTTACAAGATCCTGAAGGTAAAAATTAAGGATGGTATCGCTTTTTTGTTTTGCCAGCAATTCTACCATCAATGAAAAAAAAGGAGGCTGAGATCTGCTAAGATAATAGGTTCTGTTACCATTAGGTACGAAGCCTGCATGTCTTATTAAAAAAGAAAAATTGGATACCATATTTTGGATTAGTGCAGTGTCATTTGAAACCTGCAAGCCCAGCATAGTAAAATAACTATCCCAGTAATAAATCTCCCTGAACCTGCCACCAGGCACAACATAAGAAAATGGAAGGGGAATCAGAGAGGAGTTAAGTATTGTATCAGGTATTCGGGTAAGCAATGGCCAGAGTTTTTCAATATGCTCTTTGGTTGTCATTGCTGTGTCACTCAGGTAGTCAGTTGAGGGTGTACAAGGCTTTAAAAAATGATTCGCGACAAATTTACTTAGGTCAAAGTAAGGAGATTTTTTTTCATGATAATAATTTTTAAGAATAGTATCAGGATCATAAATCGGAATACAGTCTACAAATGTTTTGGAGTCTTCAAATACCTCTTGCATCTGCACCACTTCAAACAATTCTCCATATATTTTTTCCGGACTTTTCTGAGCAGAAGCACTATAAAACAAAAGAATGAAAAAAGACAAAAACCAGGAGTTTCGCATGTTTAATCGATAAAAGCATGTACAATTCAAGTACTCCAAGCTTTAGTTATACTGGAGAATATTATCAAAATGCTAAAATCAAATCATGATTCTAGCAGAGCATGATATTGTTAAATAAATAGCTAATACGCGTTAGACCTCTTTAACACCCGTATTGTTTGCAGAACTTAAGTCTGTTTTCTCTGATGCTTTTCTGCAACTCCTCATTTTCCTTTATTATTACATCAATATCCCTTTTTTCCCTTACCTCAACCGTTTCACTTTTAGACGATTTTACCACGGGTTTCTGACTTTTCATACTTAAGCATTTTCTATGTTAACTTACTAAACCATCAATTAGTTAAAATGATTTTATCAACAGATACCATTACAAGGCAATAATTGTTATTTTTACAGTAAAAGAAGAGAAAAATGTCTGACAGACTGAAACAATTTGAGGCTCAGCTATTGGCTGGATATACTTTTAAAGGTGAACAGATTAAGTTGGGTGCAGCCCTTCTAGATGGAGATGTTGTTAAAGGAACAATGGTTTCTTTGCCCTTAAAAACAATGAACCGTCATGGCTTGATTGCAGGTGCTACCGGTACAGGTAAAACCAAAACGCTTCAGACAATTGCAGAAGGTTTGTCGGAACACGGTGTACCCGTGCTGATGATGGATATCAAAGGGGACTTAAGCGGAATTGCAGCTGCTGGAGAGACCAATCCAAAAATTGAAGAAAGACAACAGAAAATTGGGATTCCATTTACGCCTAAGAAATTTCCTGTAGAATTACTTAGTCTATCTGACGAAAAGGGTGTAAGACTCAGGGCAACCGTTTCAGAGTTTGGCCCAGTATTATTCAGTAAAATTCTTGATCTTAATGATACTCAAAGCGGAATTGTTTCGCTGATTTTTAAATATTGTGATGATGAACGCCTCCCCCTTCTTGATCTTAAAGATTTCAAGTCAGTTCTTCAGCATATAGGCAATGAAGGTAAAGAGCATATCCAGAAAAAATACGGAGCTATTTCCTCTGCTTCTACAGGAACAATACTTAGGAAAATCATTGAACTTGAGCAACAGGGTGCGGAAAAGTTTTTCGGAGAAAAATCATTTGAAGTTGATGACCTGGTAAGGGTGGATAAAGATGGCAAGGGTTTTATTTCAATCATCCGTTTAACCGATATACAGGATAAGCCAAAATTATTCAGCACATTTATGCTGAGTCTTCTTGCCGAGATTTATGCAACTTTTCCTGAGGCCGGAGACCTTGAAAAACCAAAGCTTGTGCTCTTTATTGACGAAGCCCATCTGATATTTGATGAAGCCAGCAAAGCCCTGCTTGATCAGATTGAGGCAATCATAAAGCTAATCAGATCCAAGGGCGTTGGAATATTTTTCTGCACACAGAATCCATCAGATATACCACAGGCTATACTTGGCCAGCTGGGTATGAAGGTACAACACGCTTTGAGAGCCTTCACAGCCAATGACCGAAAGATGATTCGTCTTACTGCCGAAAACTATCCGCTTACGGATTTTTATAAAACAGAAGAATTGCTTACTTCACTCGGAATCGGAGAAGCAATGGTAACTGTATTAAGTGAAAAAGGGACACCAACTCCTCTAGCTGCCGTGCTGCTAAGATCGCCACAGTCACGCATGAATATACTATCTCCCGCAGAGACAGATGAGCTTATAAAAAACAGTCCGTTGATAGAGAAATATAATACTGTTATTGATAGAAAGAGCGCATACGAAATGCTTACTGAAAAAATCCATTCAAAGGATAAAGAAGCAGATCAGGAAAGGCCAGCTGCTGTCTCCAAAGAAAAAAACAGCAGAAAGGAAAAAAGTGCGCTGGAAGAAGTCATGGATAGCAAGATAACCCGCGAAATCGGAAGAACCGTATTCAGAGAGCTTACAAGAGGATTATTAGGAGTACTAGGGGTATCAACCTCATCCAGAAGGAGAAGATAATTTAGACTTACCTAATTCAGTTATGAGGCCTAAAAAAGTAGTTGTTATTGGAGGCGGAGCCGCAGGCTTTTTCGGGGCTATATCCTGTGCGAGGTTCAATTCCGAAGCTGAAATTACTTTGCTTGAAAAGAGCAATAAGTTTTTATCAAAAGTAAAAGTATCAGGAGGAGGAAGATGTAATGTTACCAACGGATGCTTTGACATTAACTTACTTCTTAAAGGTTACCCTAGAGGAGGCAAAGCCCTTAAATACACCTTTCAACAGTTTTCTGTTAAAGATACTATTGGATGGTTTGAATCCAGAGGAGCTGAATTAAAGCAGGAAGAAGACGGAAGAATATTTCCCCAATCAGATAATTCACAAACCATTATAGATTGCCTTATCCGGGAAGCCCGTGTTATGGGAGTAAAATTAATGGAAGGCTTTGGTACCAAAAGCATACGAAAAAATGAAACCGGAGGATTTTCCATACAGCTTTTCGGAGGTGAATTACTTTACTGTGATGAAATACTGATCGCAACAGGAGGTAATCCAAATCAAGAATCTTATCAGTGGTTAAAAGATCTGGGCCATGAAATCAAAGAACCTGTTCCATCCTTATTCACTTTTAATGTACCTGATTCTCCTTTCAGAGATTTACAAGGGATAAGTGTGCCCTTGGCAAAAGTAAGAGTCAGAGGTTCAAAACTAGAGGAAACAGGACCTATATTAATCACACACTGGGGACTCAGCGGGCCGGCTATACTAAGACTTTCAGCCTGGGGAGCAAGAGAGCTTGCAAAAGAGCAATATCGTTTTATAGCCCATGTAAACTGGATTTCAGGAAATGAAGAAAGCTTAAGATCCACTTTGTCCGAAATAAAATTACTTCACCCAAAAAAGACAGTTATAGGACATCCATTTTTTAATCTCCCCAGAAGACTTTGGGAAAGGATATGTGAATTATCTGATATTTCAACAGGACTAAAATGGGTGGATATGTCTAAGAAAAACATGAACAAACTTTTGGAGAACCTGTTACGCAGTGAATTTGGAGTAAAAGGGAAAACAACATTCAAAGAAGAGTTTGTTACATGTGGTGGCGTGAGTCTGGATAGCATTGATATCCATACCATGGAGAGCAAATCATGCCCGGGATTATATTTTGCTGGAGAAGTATTAGATATAGATGGAATTACGGGGGGGTATAATTTTCAGGCTGCCTGGTCTACAGGATTTGTTGCAGGAAAATCCATTGCAGAAAAGTAACTTTACTTGTAATCTTCAAGCCACTGTAAAGCTTTATCTTCCTCTGTAAAAAGCTTTACGGGTATTTTAGCTGGCTTAAGAAGAATAAAAGTATTTCCCAGAATTTTCTGAACATGACTTTTTATTAATATAGCAACAGCCGAAGTACCTATAAATCCGATATCACTGGCAAGGTATTTTTTAGCCCCATTATAGATATATACTGTTTCCCTGGCATCTACAAATCCGGGATATGTTTTTCCTTCGATCAGTTTTAACCTATATTGCACAAGTTTTTCTGCCATTTCCATATCGATTATTATTCCTTTATGATATCGATACTTTACCACTCCATCCTCCAACCAGAGTTCAAAATATTCCTCCCTTATTTCAGTCATCCTTATATTAATGTTTTAATAAAATTTTCCTTTCTTCACTAAACTATTAATAATTTATTGAGTATTACAATCCTTATATTAATTAAACCAGAAAATGAAGAAATTACTCTCTTTATCTACCAAAGCACCTGAAAAATTTGAAAAAGAAAAAATAAAAAAACTCATTCCTGAATTGTCAGAACAGATCTCTGATTATCAAAAAATATTATACGCACAATCTAAATATAGTCTTTTAGTAATCCTGCAAGGACTCGATGCATCGGGAAAAGATGGATTAATCAATACTGTCTTTCATGGAGTCAATCCGCTTGGTTGCAATGTAAAGGCATTTAAAGCTCCCACAAAAGAAGAATTATCCTACGATTTTTTATGGAGGGTACATAAAGCGGTTCCCCCGAAAGGACAGATCTCTATTTTCAACAGGTCACATTATGAAGATGTATTGGTTCCGACTGTAGAAGGCTGGATTAATAAAACCGAGCTTAAAAACAGATTTGAACATATCAATAATTTTGAGAAACTCCTACAGGATAATGGCACTGTGATTTTGAAATTTTACCTTCACGTTTCTAAGAAAGAACAGAAAAAACGATTGAAGGAAAGAAAAACAAATCCAAAGAAGTTTTGGAAGCACAATGATGGAGATTGGGAAACTGCTAAAAAATTTGATCGTTATATGGAAGCATATGAAGAGGTTTTCAAACAATGCAAAGCTCCGGAATGGAATATTATACCTTCTGATCAAAATTGGTATAAAGAGTATCTGGTTGCAAAGAAAATAAAAGAAACCTTAAAAGAAATGAAACTGGAATACCCTGGCTTGGAAGAATAAAATCTTGTGCAACTCCCTTGTCTTTTTTACAAAAGATAAAGATTATAAAAAAACAAAGAATCAAGACTTAGGTTTAAGTAAAAATTCTTTCAAAATTAATATTATCCAATTACACAAAATTATCCTTTTTAAAGAAAAAATATCACTTTCTAAATCACTTTTAAGGCGCAAATTTAAAAGTTATAACATTCTATACCTCAAAGACAACCATTAATAAAAATAAAAAAAATACAAATTTTAATCTAAATTGCCTAAGGAAAAATACTTATATTGGAATAGATAATTTTACTGTATTTACCAGAATTTTCATTACATTTATCCGGAGAAAATACTATTTAATAGAAAATTAGGGAAATATACTTTTCAGGAGTTTAATGCTTACAATTTTTTAGTTAAATTTATAATATGATCTATAGAGGGAAATTACACTATACGATCTTTATATTGCAAAGTTTCAAATAAAAATGTTAAAAAATTAAAGGGAATTTTTAAAATCTATTTTTATGAAAAAAACTATACTAGCAGTTGACGATGCGAAATCCATTTTAACAATCATCTATTATTTCTTTAATGAAAAATATGAGGTTGTTAAAAAGAATAATGGAAAAGAAGCATTAGATTGGATGCAACAGGGAAATATCCCTGATGTTATAATTACTGATATTAATATGCCTGAAATGGGCGGTCAGGAGTTTATGGAACACCTTCAGGCCAGCGGATTTTACAGACATATTCCGGTAATTGTGTTATCTGCCATGGACAACAGTGCCGAAAAAATTAAATTTCTGGGATTAGGTGCTCACGATTATGTTGTTAAGCCATTTAATCCGGAAGAACTTGAATTAAGAATTTCAAACGTATTACGTATATCTGAAAGGGCTCTGGCTTAATCTCAACCTGAATGAAATCCAAAATCGCATTTGTTGGGACGAACTCAGACCTCATTCAAAGCTTAACAGATAAACTTCAGGACGAATTTAGTATTCGTTGGTTTGACAACAGCATTAGCTTACTGTACTCAATATCAAAGGAAAATGAAGGTTTTGAAGCAATTGTTACTGAAGGTCCATTTGAGAGTCCTAAAGGCACTGCTCTGTTTCAAAGACTGAGAGCACATAATGCTTCAAGGAATATTCCTTTTATCCTTATTGCTGATAACCTTGATATAAAGACAAAAAAGCAAATACACCAACAAGGAGTTAACGAACTTTTTCCTACAAATTTTGAAAAAGAAAACTTTGTAAAAAGAGTTCGTTATCTTATTGCAAATCCTGTTGAGCCTGGTGAAGTTGTAGAACAGCAGCCAAACATTCCTGCTTCATATAAGATCCCGCTTCCTAAGCGTATATTTGACATTGTCATTTCTCTTTCAATTTTGATCTTCCTCTTCCCATTTTTCTGCATTTTGGGTTTACTTATAGTTATTGAATCCAGAGGACCAATATTCTATAGCTCCAAAAGGGTAGGAACAGGGTACAAGATCTTCAACTTTTATAAATTCCG
Organism: Sporocytophaga myxococcoides; assembly: GCF_000775915.1. NCBI lineage: Bacteria > Pseudomonadati > Bacteroidota > Cytophagia > Cytophagales > Cytophagaceae > Sporocytophaga > Sporocytophaga myxococcoides. Next base: position 686,198 of record NZ_BBLT01000001.1, on the reverse strand, counting down.
CTCCATGGGTACTGGAGCGGATAGTAAGTTGAAAGATATCGCTCACCTGAATCAGTACAATAAAAAAGAAGGACAAGCTTCATTAATCGCAGAAAATGAACTTTGTGATTCGTGCAAAGAGCAACGTATCTCCTGTCAGTCCATTGTTTATCTTGATGGAAATGCTATTTGTGAAAAGGTACATTTTAGAAATAAAACTCTGAAAAACGGAAGCACATTTATCAAAATAAATAATGATCCAAGAGTAACGCGTGTTGGAAAGTTTATCAGAAACACAAGTATTGATGAACTTCCGCAATTATTCAATGTACTCAAAGGAGATATGTCCATTGTAGGTAATCGCCCTCTACCTTTATACGAGGCTGAAAAAATTACAACAGACCAATTTACGACTCGTTTTCTTGCTCCAGCCGGGATTACAGGTTTATGGCAAGTTACTAAAAGAGGAACAGGCGAAATGTCCGAGGCTGAACGTATTCAGCTTGATATCGACTATGCCCTTAACTATTCTTTTGTAAATGATATAAAAATTATTTTGAAAACGATTCCGGCTTTAATCCAGAAAGAAAATGTCTGACCAGCCTTTAGTATCAATCATTTCAATTAATTATAACCAGGCTAAAGTTACTTGTGAATTAATCGAATCCCTTAAAAAGGTTCATTACCCCAATATAGAAATTATTGTGGTGGATAATGCATCTTCTGAAGACCTGTCTTCTATAGCTGCTTATCCGGAGGTTCGACTAATCAGAAGTAAACAAAATCTTGGATTTTCAGGTGGCAATAATTTAGGTATTAAAGCTGCCAAAGGTGAATATTTTCTTTTTCTGAATAATGACACAGAGGTTGAACCAGATTTTCTGGAACCTCTGGTTGCATTGATGCAGAACAACAGTGATATAGGAATGGTTACTCCTAAAATTGTTTATTTCGGAACTAACATCATTCAATATGCAGGTTCATATTCCATCAATCCCTTTACCGGAAGAGGAAGAAAAATTGGCAGTATGGAAACTGATAACGGACAATATAACGACGTAAGAGAAACATTCCTTGGCCATGGAGCCGCACTGCTGGTTTCCAGAAAACTCATAAAAACCATTGGCCTCATGCCTGAATTGTTTTTTCTATATTATGAAGAACACGACTGGTGTGAAAGCGCAAAGAGAGCCGGATTTAAAATTTATTATTCAGGGGTAACCAAGATCTATCATAAAGAATCAATGTCAGTAGGAAAAAACAGTATCCTTAAAACCTACTACATGAATAGAAACAGAGTAGTATTTATGAGAAGAAATGTATTTGGAATAAAACTTCTGATCAGCCTTTTATTCTTCTTTTTCATATCAGTTCCTAAAAACACTTTAAAGTTTATAGCAAAAGGTGAGTTTGACCATCTGAAAGCCTTTTACAGGGCTTTAGCCTGGAATCTGACCCACTTTAATGTAAGTGAAACGGAAAGTTTTGAGTTAACTGAATCAATCGCATAAATTTTCAACCAACAACAGCATATGACTACTACTGCGAGTATACTTAGAGCACAATTTTCACAATTAAAAGAAAAGAACAAAGACAATTCTCTTCTTGAAATAACACAGGAAATTATCGGTGCTGGCTGGAGACTAGTGTCTGCAAAGTTTTATTTAAGAAAATGCAATAAGATCGGCTCCATGGTTTCCACTAATGGAAAGCCTATCATCAAGAATAAGGGTTTTATTTCTTTAGGTGATAAAGTCAGAATATGGTCTAACTTTAACCCTACTCAAATATATGTACATAAAGGGGCTAAATTTATTGTTGGCTCCAATTCCAGAATTAATGGAGTGCATATAACTGTTAAAAGTGAAGTGACGATTGGAAAAAATGTAAGGATTGCTCCCTATGTTCTTATTCTTGACAGTGACTTTCACAGTGCCACAGATCACTTTTCTGACGGAAAAACATCTTCCGTAACCATTGGTGACAATGTCTGGATTGCAACAAAATCAATGATTTTAAAAGGTGTCACAGTTGGGGAAGGCGCTGTTATAGCAGCTGGATCAGTTGTAACTAAAGATGTCCCTCCATACACTGTAGTTGCAGGAGTTCCGGCTAAGGTGATCAAAAAGCTTCACCATTAATCCTGCTTCTCCTTTTCTTAAATGAAAAAAATAAAAATATTTCTTATAATCGGTTTCCTTACAGCGATTATTGCCTTGGCTGGTGTTTATAGTTTTTACGCACTTAGTCAGGAAACCAAAATAATGGACACATCTGCAAGAAAAGGAGTTGCAGGTAAGTTTATCAGATTATCAAAAGGAATAACAAGATACACTCTGGAGGGCCCTGATACTGCTAAAACCATAATCCTTCTTCACGGAGGAAGTGTCATAGGCGATTATGTATGGGAGAAAAATTATAAAGCTCTGGTGGATTCTGGCTTCAAGGTGCTAAAGTTTGATATGTACGGAAGAGGATTTTCCGACAGGATCAATGAAGCTCAGACTCTTGATTTGTTTGTATCTCAGATCAATGAATTAACAGATTCATTGAATCTGTCCGGACCATTTGAAGTCATTGGTGTATCAATGGGAGGAAGCATCGCAACAGGGTTTGCGGATAAATATCCGGAAAAAACAGATAGGATAGTATTGATCTCTCCAATTGCTGTAAATCCAGGTAAAAAAAGATGGTATATTGACAATCCCCTTTTAGGAAACTTCCTTGTGAGCGTCTACTGGTATCCAAGATGTGTCCAAAAGCAAATGGCTGAATTTTTTGATAGAAAAAAGCTGGCTGAATATGAATCTCATTTGAAGTACCTTTCAGAATTTAAAGGAGTAAAAGCAGACGCCAGATCAGCCTGGTCAAATATCCTAGCAGAAGATCTTACCCCTGCTATTGAAAGACTTCAGGAGAGAAATAAAAAAGTATTATTGATTTGGGGAAAACAAGACCCTGTGGTTCCAATAGCTGCAAGTGAAAAATACAAAAAAATACTTCCTTCAATAAAACTTCAGGAAGTAGATCAGGCTGGACATATTTCCAATTATGAAAAGCCTGATGTAGTAAATGCGGCCATAGTAAGTTTTCTAAAGGATTAACCTCCTCCTACCCTTCCGCCTTTCGTTTTTAAAAAAGTATTTAATGATTCTGGCGTTCCCAAGTCCCACATTTCAGAAGCTTCCGAAATCATTACTTTATACCCGCTGTTGATCAGCTTTTGATAAAGAGGTATTACATAGTACTCTCCTTTTGTTTTTTCTTTTTTATTAACAATCTCTTCGGCCATATTTACAAATTCCTTCCCACTGGAAAAGTAGTATATTCCTGTACTTGCATGATCAGATATTCTTTCTTTTTCAGCAACTAAATCAACAAATCCATCATTATTTAACCTGGCAAAACTCCATCTATCACCAGGCATATCTGCAACAGAAATAATCCCCTTACACCCCTCTCTCTTATTCAGGATTTCTTTTCCTATCTCTGAAATAACAATTGTATCAGAACTGATAATAAGGATATCTTCATCGTCATTGATAAAATCCCTTGCTGCAAGGACTGTACACAGTTGCCCTTCGGTAACGTCATTTATCAGAACCAATCTTGTATTAGCAGGAGCGAATTCAGAAATCAGATCAGTCAATTTGTAACTTTCTTCATGTTCTCTCAAAGCAATAACAATAAGCTCAGAACAATCAATTCCATCAATGCTCTGCATCGCCCAGGCAAACATAGGTTTACCTTCAACAGGTATAAAAGGCTTTGGTACGTTATACCCGCTGCCATTGAAGCGGGAACCACGACCTGCCATTGGTAGGATTACTTTCATCTTTCCTTGGCTATTTCATTGATTAACGGTTGTGTTACTGTATCCCAGCCGGAGAATCTTAAAGCTCTGTCGTCTATGTATACATGCCCATTAGGCTTTCCGAAGAATATTTCATCATAAACTATTCCATGCTCGTCTAACCAATCAAGAGTTATTTTGCCTACATTTTTCATTACCTTACCCACATTGCTTTCGCACGTTGCCATGTTTCTCGCAGTATTGATAATAATATAATGACCGGCATCTTTCAGCTCTCTAATTCTCTCTTTAGCTCCATCAAATGGCTTAAGGTCAGCATAAGATTCACCTTTTTCCTTAATCGGACAAATAGTTCCATCTAGATCTATCACAATTCTCATAATGCAGATATTTTTTTTTCTTTTATTAACGTGACAACCTCGTTCAGCAAAGCAAGCCCCCTTAAATACATCAGTTTCTGACGCTCAGGCTTGTCTTTATGAAGTGGGAGCATAGAAATAAACAGGAGTCCTTCAATAAGCTTTATTTCTTCTAACTTATATCCGTTTTCTATTATTAATTTATCAAAGATATTCTCAAGCCTTAAAGATGTTTCAGAAGCTAGAATAGCAGTTTCAAACACTCCTTCACTAACTTCCTGTACAGTAAATAAATCAGAAACGATATAGTCGTATAACCCGCAAATACTATGTCTCAGTTTCGCTATATCGTATCTTGAATCTCCATAGATTCCTTTCTTCCCAAAACTTCCTCTTGGATCTATAAGTCGGGTAATCTGTGTATTGATATCAAAAAGGATATTAGAGAAACAATAATCCCCATGAATTACTGTAATGTTTGCATGATCAATCAACTCTTCAATTGAATCTGATAAAGTAGTGATTAGCTCAAATGCATTGACTAATTTCTTTCCATTCCAGATAATAGTCTCCTTTGATAAAAGGTTGTTCCAGTAGCTACTAAGCCCTTTCTGAGTATCCAACCTTTCAAGGGTTTTATCTTTGTAAATTTTACTTACATCAGCTCTGCTTAATTCCCCTTTGTACTCTCTGAATTTACCATGTATGCTGAATAATTTATTAAGGATGGATCTCCATGTTTCTATATGAATGTCTGCATACAGAAATAGCTCCGACAATGTAGAATATCCATAGTATTCCTGAACTATCTTAATAGTTTCATCCGTATGACTATGATTGATTATGCGGGGAGTAAGTACCTTTAATTCGTCCGGAATCTGAAAATACCAATTCAGTTCATCTCTCAGTTTTTCATTGTATGTACTATTTTTGGTTATTGTATTTAAAACACCATCTATTGTCAGAGAATTAAAAAATCTTCCTTGCAATAACCTTTGTCTTGAAGAAACCAAATTATCGATATTACCGAAATCATACCAATGCTGAGCTTTGATAGCATAAAGATTATACTTTTCTCCATACAATTTCAGTACATCACTAAGTTGCTTTTTTCCATCTGCTAGTGCTTTAACAAGAACCTTTCTTAGATATTGGCCATTCTGAAAATTATAATACCCGCATAATGCGAAATTAGGTGCAGGTACGTCTTCTTTTTTATCTATATAATCAATTATTTTTTCATCTTTATCGATACTGGCAAGACACCAGCGGTGCGACTCTTTAACCTCGTGAACATATACATAATCTCCTTTTTCTTTATAAGAATCGTAGATCAGTGTATCTCCCAGTATTACTTTAACCTCTCCGTCTGTAGCTGCCAAGTCCAATCCTGCCCGAAGAGAATCCAATATATTTCCATTGAAAAGAAGCGGTACTTGGGTAATTTTCATTCTTTTTCTGTAGGAGTTGATTAAAAAATCACAAAGCTGAAAATCCGTTGCCTTCCTTGTTATAATTACTTCATTTATTCCTTCTGATAAAAGATCATCTAGAATCCAGCCAATGACGGGTTTGCCATTAACAGGTATCATTGCATGTGATTGATTTGTATTGATGGGAAGATTTAAAAAATCAATAGATCCGCCACACAAAATGATAGTCTTATTCTGTTGCATATTAAACTCAAATTATCCCCTAAGTCTTAACGGATTAATAGCTAAAAAAGATTTAATTAGTCCCGAGGCATTATCTCTAATCCTTTTGAACAATATACCTCTGAATAAAGCTGGTCAGGGGTGGTATCCAACTTTATACATCATTGTAAAAATATAAAATAAAAAGTAGAAAAACTGTAAAATTCTATAATAAATATTAACCTGATAACTCAATCTTTATTCATGAGAATTAAGTCAGACATTATAGCTCTATTTAAAGAAATTCATATTTCAATCACTGAATAAATAAAGGTTACAGCTCGTATTGCTCAGATCTTACATTGCTCAAATCTACTATAACTTAAATTAAAAGTCTTTTAACTATAAATTATAAAAATTGTAAGACGACCAGACTGTATTTACTCATTAACATCATCGTTTTACTTTTAAAAGGTTTTGTGGTTAGACCATTCTTATCTAAAAAAAAGCCTCAAGATATTAAGTATTAATATATACCAATAAAAAGATTTTTTTTTCAATAATCAGAGAATCTAACTTTGAATTTTACTTTTCAGATTCTAAAACCTTACAACTTAAAGTTTTAATTTACAATATTTTAATTCAAACCACTATCAAAATCATCCCTTATCATTACAATTCTCCTCCATAAAATGTCCAAGTTTTTAAATTTGACTTTTTACAGAAAACTGACACATGTAATAAAATTATCGTATAAGCCCAGGTATTGAAAAGATAAAACAAAAGTAATATCTTTAAGTCAATATAACTTATTGAATAAAAAATATAAAAATATAAACCCTACATAAAGGAAGTAATTTATTAATAGCTCCAATTGTTTAGTCCTCCTTTTATTAATAGCACTTTTACAACATGAAATTTCAAGCTTCTTTAATATTATTATTTTGCATCCTGCTTGGCATATTCAATACCTTATCTGCTCAGGATTGCGGATGCGATTTCACTTTACAAGCCGATGGTAAAGTATTAAACAAAGGAGTAGAAATTACCCTTAGAGTTCCCTGGTATGTTAATGCTAATGATATACAAATTAAACCCGGAGATGTATTCTGCTTCAAAAATATCCATTATTCCAGAGGCATCAGGATATTAAATTTTGCAGGGACTGAAAGCCAGCCTATCATCATCAAAAACTGTGGAGGTCAAACGGTGATAGATACCAGAGAATTTGGTGTCATATTCCAAAATTCAAAACACTTTAAATTTCTTGGAAACGGTGATCCGGCTGTTAAATACGGTTTTAAAATAACAGCAAGGAATAAGAATCATTTTTTTATGGATGCTAAAGAATTCACCACCAACTTTGAAATTGCCCATGTTGAAATAGCAGGAGCCAGCCCTAACACTCATTCGGATACAGCAGGGTTTGCAGGGATCGGAATTAAAACAAATCCATTATGCGATGGATCTGCAGAAAGAGGCGTGTGGACCATGTACAATCCAATAATCCATGATAATTACATCCACGATACAGGAGGAGAAGGTATCTACATGGGCTATGGATGGTATAAAGAAGGAACGATTAATTGTCCATGTCCGGATGACCCTTCCAAAACCTGCCCCAAAACAGTTCGCTCGCATTCAATCATCGGGGCAAGAGTCTATAATAACATCACTGAAAATACAGGGCTGGACGGTATTCAGATTAAAAATGCAGACGAAGACTGCGAAGTATACAATAACATTATAAAAAATTATGGACTGAGAAATGAGGAAACCCAGAATGAAGGACTACTTCTTGGCGAAGGAACAACTGGAAAAGCATATAATAACTGGATAGAGAACGGGACAGGAAATGGTATTCAAAACCATGCCATGGGGAATCAGGATATATTTAATAATGTAATTATAAACCCTAAAGAATATGGATTCGTATGCTGGGATGGTGCAGCAGTTGTTAGAGTTGGATATTATAATTTTTTTAATAACACGATAATTAATGCGGGATTAGACGGTTTTAATTTTTTCGGACCAGGAGGGGGACCAAAAAGAGTATATAACAATATCATTGCAAAGGTTGGGCCCGGCAGAAGTCTTCTAAAGAGGGCTAATGATGTCACTTTATTTGAAGAATCCAATAATTACTTGACCAATACAATTGAAGACGTAAAGTTTATCAGCGGAACAGCTCCCTATAATGTACACCTGCAATCTACCTCTCCTGCAATTGACAAAGGGAAAGATTTAACTTCGTATGGCGTTACTAAAGATTTTGATCTTGCCCCCAGACCTTCCGGGGCTGCATTCGATATTGGGGCTTTTGAATTTGGAAACATCCCTCCTATTGTAAAAATAACACAGCCTTTAAATAATGCTGTCTTTGCACCTGGTTCTGTTATATCAATAAAAGTAGATGCTAATGATCCTGATGGTTCGATAACTAAAGTGGAATTCTATAATGGAGCAACAAAACTAGGTGAAGATATAACTGCTCCTTATAGCTTTGATTGGTCTACCATACAGGAAGGTACATATACAATCAAAGTGGTAGCAACAGACAATGGAGGCGGCACAGCTTCTTCGACAATTACTTTGGTTGTTAAAAATGCCTTACCAGTCATAACTATAACCAAACCTGCAAATAATAGCAGCAGCGCTGCAGGTAAAGCTGTTAATATCGAAGCAAATGCAACAGATAGTGATGGAACAATTACAAAGGTTGAGTTTTACTATACAATAAACAATAAAGATACCATCTTAATAGGATCTTCCACTGTAAGTCCATATAAGATTTCCTGGACTCCCTTATCTACTGGAATTTACAAACTAATTGCCAAAGCAACAGACAACAATGGAGCTATTTCCAAAGCTGCTATCACTGTTACGATTACAAATACTTTACCAACTATTAGCATCGTTACTCCAACTAATAATAGTTCTTTTCCATTTGCTACCGATGTAGAATTAAAGGTTAATGCGGTTGATGCTGATGGAAACATCGTGAAAGTCGAGTATTTTAATGGCACTACAAAAATAGGAGAATCAACCACTACTCCCTTTTCTTTCACCTGGAAGAATATCCCTTTGGGTACTTACACTATTACTGCAAAAGCTACTGATAATATAGGCGGAACAACAACCTCACTTCCAATCCAGTTCTCAATTACTAATAGTCCTCCTGTTGTAAATATTACAGCACCTTTAAACAATGCGAAATTTTCTCCAGGTGCCAATATTACAATTGATGCAACTGCAGCAGATGAAGATGGTAGTATATCCAAAGTTGAGTTTTTTTATAACACCAGTAATCTTATCGGATCTGATAATACAGCTCCATACAGTATTAATTGGAATAATGTGCCTGAAGGCAACTATACCATAACTGCAAGAGCTACAGACAATGCAGGAGCTACAGCAACTACAACTATTAATATCACAGTTGTAAACAATCTCCCTACTGTAAAAATCACCTCTCCAGCCAATTTATCAGTATATGAGACAGGTGCTGATATTGAAATTAAAGCAGAAGCTTTAGACAGTGACGGCTCTATAAGTAAGGTTGTTTTTTATAATGGGACAGCTATCTTAGGAGAAGACCTTACAGGCCCTTATTCCTATACTTGGGAAAATGTTCGGAATGGAACATATAGCATCACAGCGGTTGCTTATGATAATCTTGGAAAACAAAACGTATCTGCTGCAATTAAAATTGTAGTTAATGTCACCACCAATATTCCTCCTGATATTACCATTATCAACCCAGTCGATAATCAGACTTTAAGTCCTGGAAATATCAATTTTGAAGTCAATGCCTCTGACATAGATGGTAATGTTGTTCTAGTAGAATTATTCAATGGCAGTTCACAGATCGGAGAAAGCACAACTCAACCATACTATTTCAGTTGGACAAATTTAGCTGAAGGAGTTTATGTAATTACGGCAAAAGCCACGGACGATGACAATGAAACAACCACATCAGCTCCGATAACCATAACTATTTACAATGCACCTCCAGTTGTAACAATCAATACCCCAGCTAATAATCAGACGTTTGACTCTGATGACCTTGTATTAATCAACACCACTATAACTGACAGCGATGGCTCGATCAGTAAAGTAGAATTTTTCCTTAATGATTCCCTTTTAGGAACCGCTCCTTCTGCTCCATATAACCTGACAGTTAATAACCTTCCATTAGGCACTTATAACATAACAGTAAAAGCAACTGACAACTTAAATAAAGAAGACTCTAAAACAATTCAGATTACAGTAAGTAATCAACTTCCTTCTATATCTATTACGAAACCTTCAAATGGCACCACATTTAAATTTTCTGAACCAATTCTTTTAAATGTAGATGCAAATGACCCTGACGGTTCAATAAAAAATGTAGAATATTATATTAATGGAGTTCTGAGCGCAACACGTTTTTATCCTGATTTATCATTTATGTGGACTAATGCTCCTATCGGAGATTATGAAATCGTAGCATTTGCTACTGACAATGATGGAGCCAAAGTTGCTTCTGCACCGGTACTAATTTCCATAAGCAAGAGGCCAGTTATCGTTTCGTTGATTTCTCCTCAAATAAATAGTAATTATGAATTTGGCTCAACCATTGATTTTTCTGCAAAAGTTACAGACCCGGACAACGCAGGAGTAAAAATTGAATTTTATGCAAATGATATTAAAATCGGAGAAAGCTCTGCTCCAGATTATCAATATAGCTGGAGCAATTCGCTTGAAGGTAATTTTGAAGTTTATGCAGTGGTTACAGAAGATAATGGAAAAAGAGACACATCTAATAAAGTGGTGATTAAAATAAACAGTCCCAATAAACTTCCTATTGTCAACATAATTTCACCTGGCTCCAACAGCACCTACTCCTATTGCTCTGAAATATCATTGACTGCCACTTCAACTGATGAAGATGGTAATATTACCAAAGTAGAATTCTATGCGAACGATCAAATGATAGGTACTGACTTATCAGCACCATATACTTTATCTGTCAGAAATCTTGATCCCGGACCAAATATTATTACTGCTACTGCCTATGATAATAAGGGAGGGGAAAGCAGTTCCAGTATATCAATATCCATTATGGAAATTCCGGTAGTTACATTTGACATCATAACAGTGAATGATACTATTGAATCAGGCAGCGGAAATACTATACAAACCACAACACTGGATTCTGTATACTTCCTTATTAAATCAGATCTCAATCCTTTAAAAATAAAATCCTTCGAATGGTCTTTAAGTGATGGAACATCATCTGAAGAGAAACTCCTGGCTCATAATTTTATTCAAGGAGGACTTTATAAAGCAGCTTTAATTCTTACTGATGTAAATGGTTGTGAAATATCCAAAGAGGTACAAATCCTGGTAAAGGATACTGCATTACAAGCTCGGGAATCATACTGGATACCGAATGCTTTAAGCCCATATGAAACCAACCCTGAAAATAAAGTAATAAAGGTTTATGGAAAATTGGCTCCTGAAGACTTTAGCTTTACCATATACAGCAGATGGGGACAAGTTCTTTACTCCACAACTGATTTATCTGAGGCCAAAAATAATGGTTGGGACGGGAACAACGCTCCAATGGACACATATACCTATGTTTTAAAAGCAAAGGAAGATAATGGGAAAAAAATTGAAAAATCTGGTACTATTACATTAATCAGGTAGAATAATGAAATTTAAACTAAGCTTAAGCATACTCTTTATTGTTGCAGTATTATTCACCAGAATTAGTAAAGCTCAGGATGCTCAATTTTCACAGTTTTATCCTGCTGCTCTATATTTAAATCCTGCTCTATCTGCTACATATAGTGGATTTTCTGTTTCTATGAATCACAGAGTTCAATGGAAAAATATAGGAACGCCTTATTCCACAAGTCAGGTATCTGTAATAAATCCGTTTTTCAGACCAGGTAAAACAAGAAGTCCATACGGAGCCATTGGGCTGACAATCAATAATGACAAAACAGGAGATGGAATTATGAAAACTCTTGGAGCAAGCGTTAACGGATCATATGATCTTCCATTGGCATCATTACATCATGTGCTTTTTGGAGCACAGATAGGATTTATTCAAAAAAGCGTCAATTATGATCAGCTGCAATGGGGAAGCCAATATTCACCTGAAGGTATAGATCCAAATGCACATTTGGATGTTAATCTCAGAAACCATACAAGTTCAAGACCTGATCTCACAGGAGGTATCATGTATTACTTTAATCCTCTGAGAAACTATGGCCGCAGAGGTGCAAATTTCAGTTCCTTTGCCGGAATGTCAGTTTATCACTTTAACAGACCTAAATTAGGCCTATATGAGGCATCGAATGAAAGGCTACCAATTCTTTATAAATTTAATGCAGGACTGGAAACTAAATTGAAAGACAGAGTTTATATTCTTCCAAATACAATAGTTCAATTACAGGAGCGCTTCAGACAAATCAATCTAGGCTTAAGTCTTCATTATTACCTCCTTGATGAAAAATTTTATTATAAACCCGCTTCAAAACCGCTTGTCCCGAATGAGATTAGATTTGGAATGTGGTATAGAATTGAGGATTCTTTTATATTTACAGTAAGTTTTGGTAATAACTATTATTCAATGGGATTAAGCTATGATCTTAACTCCTCTTCGCTCACCAGGAACTATAGAGGAACAGGCGCGTATGAACTTTCATTAATAGTTACTCCTTTTAAACCCAAACAACGAATTTTCAATATTCCCAAGGTATAAACAATGTTAGAATCCAGATTTTCAGAAAGACAACTTTTCTTTATCGAATTTTTCTTCATCATTGCTTTTTCAATATTTCCATTATTCTTCACACTGCCATTCAGAGATAATTTGTATCTGACCTGGGAAGGCTCATACAGACTTTATCTGGGACAGGTTCCATTTAAAGACTTCGGAATGCCTTTAGGATTTGGTTTCTTTATATTTCCTACAATCTTTTTTAAGATCTTTGGGCCATTTCTGTCATCTTTATTGAAAGCTCAATTTTTAATCAATGTACTTTCACTTCTTTCATTCAGAACCATATTAAAAACTCTTAACGTTAAACCTGCTGTAATTCTCTTTTCTACGTTGGTTTTCTGCTTCTCTTATACATTCATTTTCTTCTGGCCCTGGTATAACAATACAGCTTTTGTATTCGAACTATTCGCTATCCAGTTTGTACTTCATTATATCTTTCAGGAAAAAAGTAAATTCAGAATAGGCTTTTTGTTTTTTGCATCTGTCTTTACATTCCTTTCATTTTTTACAAAGCAAGACTATGGCGGACTGGCTTTCTTTTTCTGCCTGTCATTAATTATTTTAAATCTCTTCTACGAAAGAAAAATTGCCCCTATTCTTATATATGTTGGCGCCACATTTCTGACAGGATTTATTGTGATAAAACCTTTTCTCAAATATGGATTCGGATACTGGTTCAACTATGGGCAACCACCGCATCAGTCCAGATTAAAATCCATAAACTTCCTTAATTCATTTCTGGGTGAGTCACATTGGGAGAAATTCTATATTCTTATATTCATCATAATCATCCTTTATAAACTTAAGGATATATCTGCTTTTTTTAAAGATAAAAAAGCAGTGTTCTTTGCCCTTATAACAATTGGCATCATTGCAGAGACTTTAATTACTAAAGTTACAAGCAGACTGCCATCGGATACAACTACTTACTTTCATGCATTTGCATTTGCCTTTTTTCTAACAAACATTAACCTGAATATTACATTCGAAAAAATTACTGTTCTGCCAATATTCATTCTCTGCTTATTCCTATGGTGGTCGGCTATGTTTTGGAAATATGCAGGCAGGATTTTGAAAATCTCCGATGGGCCTGCTATAGGAGTTAAAGATGAGAAAAAAGCTGATAATGGCCCATGGATTCTTACTGGCTTAAAATCCTTTGGAAAGGTTTCTATGCCTGAAAAGACTGTTGAAGGGCTTCATAAAATCCTGAAAATGGATCTTGGAAAAAAAGGACAAGACTTAAAGATTCTTAATATGTCTGAACTTACTCCATTATCTTATGAATTAAAATATACGCCCGTCACAGACCTTCCACTATGGTATCATCTTAACATTGGAATGTTTGACAAACAAGTCAATGAAGTGAATCAAAGAATTTTAAATAATGAATTTGATCTTGTTTTATTTGAAGAAGTACCTTCGCTTGACAATTTTTATCCTGAAAAAACAAGAGATGTCCTTCGCTCAAAGTATAAATTGATTGATACCTTCCCTTCTCCTAGAAAAGAAGGCGATTCATTTATCGAAGTTTACCAGAAAAATTAATTTAGTTCATGAGTTCAACTGAAAGAGATCTTTCAATTATAGTTCCTTGTTACAATGAGGCTAAGAATATCCCTCATATTATTAGTCAATTCAGGGAAGCATTAAAAGAAAGACAAAATATAGAAGTTATATTAGTAAATAACGGTTCAACTGATAATTCATCCGAAGTTTTGATCGAAGAATTCAGTAAAATCAATGATGCCAGGTTCAGATCAGTAAAAGTTGAAATTAATAAGGGATATGGTTTTGGCATATTATCCGGATTAGATGCTGCTGAAGGAAATGTTTTAGCATGGACGCATGCTGACTTACAAACAGATCCTATTGATGTAATCATTGCATATGAGAAATTTAAAGAAATCAATAATTCCAGGGCATTTGTAAAAGGCAAAAGACAAAACAGAGCCTGGGGACCTGCATTTTTTACTTATATGATGCAATTGATAGCGTCAGCCGAGCTTGGAGTTAAGCTTGTTGATATAGGAGCACAACCAAAAGTATTCAGCAAAGACTTTTATATCACCTATCTAAAGAACAAAGCTCCATATGACTTTTCACTTGATCTTTATGCCCAGTATTTTGCTACAAAATATGGAACCATTTATGAAATTCCTGTTGTATTTAAGACAAGAAAATTTGGAGAAGCCAAAGGTGGTGGAAGTTTAAAGACCAGAATCAAAGTATCTATAAGAACCTTTAAATATATCAGAGAATTAAAGAAAAAACTGAATATTCAATAATAAATTTAAAATTATAAAAGCCTGAATAATCCCATTCAGGCTTTTTTGTATTCATCTTCCTTCCAAACTCTTATTTAAAGACTTTGTGAATGAACCAATAAAAGTTCTTTAAATAATTTTCTGATTTACTTAAAACAAAAAGCCCGAAAGTATAAACTTCCGGGCCTTATGCAATCATATTAAAACCTCAATCTATCTTTTTATAACCTTCAATATTTTATTCTTCCCGTCTTCAGTTATTATATTCAATAGGTACATTCCAGGTATCAGGTTAGAAAGATCTAATCTAACTGCTCCCATTGAATAAGTTTCCGCAGGAATTTCAAAAGCAACTTTACCCATTTCGTCAATCATTGAGAGCTTAACAGGCTGATCGATCTCCTCATTAAACTCTACATTGAGGATATCTGATGCAGGATTTGGAGAAAAACTCACATTTAAATTATTGCTTATTGCAGAAGAGGATGCAAACTGAGCAAATCTAACTGGAGGATTTTCACTAGTAGCTAAAATCTCAATACCATAAAGAGAAGGGTTGTTTGTAACTCTGATTAAATCAAAATTAAGAACTCCATCATTTACCTGAACCACATATGTCTTCTGGAATGGTAAATCTCCACCACCTTCTCCATAATAATCCATATTCTGAGCAACGACTACATCTTCCAATGCAATACTTGCCACTCTGTTTTTCAGATTAGCCACATTAGGCTTGAAATATAACTTCACTTTATAATTACCGTTTACAACTGGGAAATTATACTCTAGCGGTAATGTTGTACTGTATCTGTAGTACCCGAATAGGTCATTAGGAGCATCTGTATTATTAATTCCTGAATAAGTAGCAGATCCTGAAACAAGATTAGTAGTATTTGTTACTAAATCAAGGTACGCGCTTGGTGAATTTTTTGTATCAACAGACCAGTTAAAGACAGGATCTGTGATAACTGATCCACCTGCATTAACTCTGTAAATTATCTGATCTGCAACAACAGGTGCGCTTACAGTTATTGAGAATACCAGACTTGAAGAAGCTCCTTTGGAATCTGTGGCAACAATAGTCAGGTTGTAGGTTCCTGCATTGGAAACAAAAGGCGCTACTACAATTCCTCCTTTACCATTTAAGCTGTCTGTAAATGTTGCAAAAGCAGGTAAATTGCTAACAGAAAGAGTAATAACATCTCCATCCTGATCCACTGCCGAAACCGGAATAACAAGAGTATTTGGAGCTATTATGGACTGAGATCCAATTGATGCAATTACAGGGTTATGATTAACAGGTGCGCCAGCAGAATTAACAATAATTGTAATTACTTGAGATACTAAAGCTCCGTGAACGTCACTTGCAGTAACAGTCACATTATATAAACCTTCTGTATTTGAAGAAGGATTAACCAAAATACTTCCAGTCCCATTGGCATTATCTGTAAATACAGCAAACGAAGGTAAGTTACTTACAGATAAGGTAATCAAATCACCGTCTTCATCTGTTGCAGATACTCCGATTGTAAGGCTGTTTGGAATAGTAACAGTCTGAGGAGCTACTGCTGCCAATACCGGATTATGATTTACCGGAACATTTACAACTATTGAAAAATTCTGAGTTGCTGTTCCGCCATGACTATCAGTAGCTGTTAAAACCAAATTGTAGGTTCCGGCATGACTTGTTCCAGGATTTGCTACAATTGTTCCTGTTCCGTTAAGATTATCCGTAAAGTTGGCAAATGAAGGTAAACCGCTTACAGATAACGTAATTGCATCTCCATCCTGATCCATTGCTGAAACATTTACAGTCAGACTAGCAGGAACTGTAACAGATTGCATACCAATCGACGCAATAACAGGGTTGTGATTAACAGGAGTTCCTCCTCCTACTGATACTACCTCAATACCTGAAAGTGTAGGGTTATTGCTTACTCTTACCAGATCAAAATCAAGCACACCATCAGTGACATTCACCTGATAGGTCTTTTTGAATGGCAGATCCCCACCAGCTTCTGCATAGTAGTCTATATTAGGCCCCGCTGCAATTCCTTCTAACATAACTCTAGCAACTCTGTTTCCTGCCGCAGCCACTTTCGGAATAAAATAAAGAGTCACTTTATATGTTCCGTTTGTTACAGGGAAGTTGTACTGCAATGGTAAAGTTGTGCTATATCTATAGTATCCAAAAATATTATTAGGAGCACCTGTTGTATTGACTCCTGAATAAGTTGCTGAGCCTGAAACTAGGTTTGTTGAATTCTCAATTAAATCAAGATATGGACTTGGTAAATTTTTTGTATCAGTAGCCCAGTCAAGGACTGCATCCGTAATTACCGTACCTCCCGCATTAACTCTATAAACAATAATATCAGACTGAACAGGTGCCTGTACAGTAAGAGCTACGACTATATTTGACGATGCTCCTTTTGAATCAATAGCGGTTATAGTGACATTGTAATTTCCTGCATTTGAAACTAACGGATTAAATACCAGGCTTCCGGTTCCATTTCCATTGTCAGTAAATACTGCAAATGAAGGAAGGTCGGTAGCAGTCAATGTAATAACATCGCCATCCTGATCTGAAGATGAAATGCCGACAGAGAGTGTATTTGGAGCTGTTACTGTCTGAGCAGGAACTGATGTCAATACAGGGCTATGATTTACCGGAACACTTGGTGCATTTACAGTAATTGTAATTGTTTGGGAAGATGTTCCTCCTTTGCTATCTGTAGCAGTAAGGATCAATGAATATACCCCTTCTGTGCTCAAAACCGGATTTACTATTATACTACCTTTTCCATTAGTACTATCAGTAAATACTGCAAATGAAGGTAGATCACTAACAGAAAGTGTTATAGCGTCACCATCTGCATCAGTTGCAGATACTCCAATTGCAAGACTATTAGGGATAGTAACTGTCTGAGGTTCAATCAAAGCTATTACTGGATTATGGTTAACAGGCGCTGCATTTACGGTTATTGAAATTAACTGTGTAGCAGTACCGCCTTTGTTATCTATTGCGGTTAGAGAAACCTCATAAGCACCTTCATTGCCTGTTGCAGGATTTAAAACGATTGATCCTTTTCCATTAGTACTATCAGTAAACACTGCAAATGAAGGTAGATCACTAACAGAAAGTGTAATAGCGTCACCATCTGCATCAGTTGCAAATACTCCTATTGAAAGACTATTAGGAATAGTAACTGTCTGAAGTGCAACTGGAGCAATTACTGGATTATTGTTCACAGCAGCTGCATTTACTGTTATCAAAATTATCTGAGTAGCTGTGCCACCTTTGCTGTCCGTAGCGGTTAAAGTAATTTCATAAGCACCTTCACTACCTGCTGAAGGATTCAAGATGAGAGATCCAGTACCATTTAAGTTATCTGTAAAGGTTGCAAATGATGGAAGGTCGTTTACTGACAAGGCAATTGCATCTCCATCGGCATCCGTTGCAGAAAGACCTAAAATTAGAGTATTCGGTATTATAACAGCCTGAGGTGCTATTGGAGCAATTACTGGATTCTGATTTGGTGCAGGATTAACTGTAATTGATATCTCCTGAATGACTGCCCCCCCTTTATTATCGGCCGCAGTTAATGAAAATGTATAAACACCAGCATCATTTGTACCTGGGGTAACAGTCACACTTCCTGTTCCATTTCCATTATCAGTAAATGTAGCAAAAGACGGCAATCCAGTTACAGACAAGGTAAGAGGATCAGCATCCTGATCTGTTGCAGATACACCAAATGTCAGAACATTTGGAATCGTAACAGTCTGTGGATCTACTGTTGCTATTACAGGATTATGGTTTTCAGGAACAGTTGTACTAACATTTACGGTAAATGCTTTAGTTGCTATTCCGTTTTTATTATCATTTGCAGTAACTACAATTACATAATTACCAACATACTCAACTGAAGGATTAAATATGATATTTCCAGTTCCATTTTCGTTGTTAGTAAATGTAGCAAAAGCAGGAAGACCTGAAACAGACAGAGAAGCTATATCCCCATCTGCATCGGATGTATTTATTGATATATTAGCGCTATTCGAAATATTCAAGAACAAATCTGCAATAGGATCTATTACAGGATTATGATTTGGAGCAGGCTCTTCAACTTTAACAATTTCGACCCCACTAATTACTGAGTTACCAGTAACTCTTAAAATGTCAAGATCCAATATACCATCCGTAACATTTACGTACAGAGTTTTCATGATCGGATCATTTCCTCCTTCTGCATAAACGTCAAAGTTTGTTAACATCTGAGTACCTTCAAGCTTAACGTTCATCACTCTTTGTCCAACGCCAGTAACTCTCGCCCAGAAGTACAATTTCACTTTGTAATATCCACTGGAAACAGGGAAATTATATTGAAGCGGAACGTTATTCTGAACATATCTATACATCGAATAGATAGCATTTGGAGCATCCGTGTTGTTGACTGCATTAAATGTAAAAGTCTGAGTTAAGTTCTGAGTAGCAGGATCCAAGTATGGAGACGGAGCCTCCTTAGTATCAGCTGCCCAATCAAATGGAGGAGTACTTATTGCAGGACCTCCTGTATGTAATTTGTGAACAGTTGTCTCTATCACATTATTGATAACAGTCAGAACAAAAGATATGCTATCTTTTCCACCCTGACCGTCATTGGAAGTCAGAGAGATATTATAAGTTCCGGCATCACTTAATCCAGGATTTACAATAATTCTTCCGCTACCATTAAGATCATCAACGAATGTTGCAAATGCAGGGATTCCGTAACCTTTCAGTGTAATTTGATCTGGATCAACATCATTTGTCTTAATAGGAATAACCAATGTATTTGCTTCCTTCACAGTAGGGTTTACAATTGCAGTAAAGGTAGGAGGTGTATTTATAAATGGTTTTACCGGTGTCGTTGCAGATGCAATATTTGAAAATACAGAAGCCCCACCTTTATTAAATCCTTTTAACTTGTAATAATAAGTCGTCGTCTGATTTAAAGTTGAGTCTGTGTAAGAAGTAACATTTTTAGCTGAAACGAAGATCCTAGCATATGTGCCTTCTGGAGTAGCAGATCTATAAACTTCATACCCTAACTCATTATTGGATAGATCACTCCAGTTCAGATTAATCTTATTGTATGACACAGCTGAAGCTACTACATCATTAGCAATCACAGGTACAGCAGGTATATAATTTGTATCAATAGCCTCCAGTCTCTGAAGCAATGGAACTCTTACAGAAGAATTACCAATCTGTTCTGTTAATATTCTGGCATTGTACCAATCGATACCTTTATAGCTGTATTCAGCAGCTTCAACAGCTGTAGTTGCTTTAGCGTGCAGATTCGGAACAAATTCAGTATATGGTACTGGTGTATTCCAAACTCCTTTATAAATATATTTAACCGCTGTGTTTACAAAGAACTTAATATACTTATCTGTTTGTCCAACCAATGGATGAATCCCATCATAAGGAGTAAGAAGCCCTTGATTGTTAAGAGTAAGCTCATACATATCTATTCTCCCCTTTTTCTCTGCAAAATCGTAAAGTTCAGGAGAATACTTCTTGATTAAATCATCCATTAATATGTTAAAAGGTAGTGAACCCACTTCTTGGTTCAGACCACCATTAACTTTAGGTTCAGTCTTATAATCACGGTAAGAAATTCTTGAGAAGAATGGAAGTTTACCAGCATTTATAATGGACTCAGCAATTTTATTGAACTGGCCGACAAATTGGTTCTTTGTATAGGTACTATAAAAATCCGAATATTGGAATGGCCTCTTAGGCGTAACGTTATTACCTCCCTGATGGATAAATACATATGATGCATGAGGGTGTCTTGCAAGAATTGCATCAATAGTAGATGCTAATCCTCCTACGTTCTGACCACTTACTGAAATATTGAAAATGACAGGCTCATACCCCTGACCTGGGAAAGCTGCTTCAATTTCTTTTTTAACTTCATTATGGCTTCCCCATGCTTCTTCTATAGATGCACCGCAGATAAGGAAATAATTATCTCTTCCTGTTTGAGAGAATTGATAAAGACCAAATTCTTTCAATCTCACATTTCCAGTGAAATTGTTTTTGAAAGATAGTCTGATCCACTTTCCGCCATAAGCCTGAGGAATATCAAACTTCTGAAGGTCATTTTCATATGAAGATACATAAGGACTTGTAACTGCTGTCCAGTTTCCATCAACACCGTTTGTTGAATTGTCAGAAGTGAAAGCTGTTACAGGAACTGACTCAATGTTATTTTCAATATTAAACACAAACATACCATCGTTTGATAAAGCTGGAAGTTTAACAGAAACTGTTCTGGTAGCTCCTGGGGCAACGGTAAGGCTTGTTAGATAATCTTGTTTATTTTTAAGGGCAGTGATGAAGTTAGCATCGCCACCGTTATCTGCAGCTTCATCAGCTGCTATTCTCCAGCTGCCAGCATTTGGAGCATATGGAGCCTGAGGCACAAGTACTGTAAGAACAGCTGAATATTCTGATATACCATCATGAGCATTAAAAGACTTCCATCTGTAGTAATAAGTTGCTCCCTCCACTCCCTTATCAGTATACGTAGTTGTATTAGCAGGTAATGTAGCAAGTACAACATATCCTGAATTTATATCTGAACTTCTCTCAAGAATAAACCCATCCTCATTCGTCGCATTATCAGTCCATGAGAGGTTGATTTTCAATGCCGATTTAACGTCTGACGATAAGTTTGTTGGAACCTGAGGTATGTTTTTCGCTGTTACTGCATTAACAATTGAAGTATATCCTGAATAGCCACCATCATTTTTCGCTCTTACACGATAATAAAAAGAAGTATTTGAATATGCATCTGTATTAGTGTATGTTAAGGTATTTGCCGATACACTATCAATTGCTGTAAAGTTATTTGAATTAAACTCAGATCTTTCAATAACAAAATAATCTTCGTTATTGGAATCTGTCCAGGTCAATTTAACCTGAGAATAAGATAACACTTCAGCAGCCAGAGCCCCTGGAGCGCTAGGTGCTACTGGCTTTGCAGTTGTAGTTGCATTTACAATTGTAGGATAAGCAGTTTCACCTGTTGGTGTAATTGATTTTACCTTATAATAATATTTTGTTGATGCATTTAATCCAAAATCAGTATAAGTTAATGCATTTCCTGTATAAATAAGTGTATTGGTTGTTCCTCCAGAATTAGTTCTATATAATTCAAAGTTTACATTTGGAGCTGAGTTAGTCCATGTAACTTTAATCTTAGAAGAACTCACTGCTGCTGCTGATAATGAGCTGATAGCTGCCGGAGGTGTAGAAGAAGTAGCACCTGTTCCCGTGAATAGGACCGAACTAGGAATTATCATTTTTGATACTCCAGGACCTGAATAACTAACATCACATTGTTCACCACCACCGATTTCAAAAAAATCTACTCTAATAGCATGTTTACCAACCGGTAAATTTACAGTACCAGATCTTTCCTGCGGAGCATGGGCACCGTCATTATTAACAATCAGATTATTATTAATATAAAGTTTACTACCGTCATCAGAATTAGTATAGAAAGTATAAGTACCGGCAGTAGTTATATTGATATAGCCTGTAAATCTAAATCCGAAATAATCAGATTTTATCTTAGGAGATAAGGAGAAAGTGGATATAGAACCTGTTTTAACCGGAGTTAGCGTGCTGAAATCAGGAAGCATGCTCCAGTTACCTTCATAGTAAGAATAATCCAACCCTGGCATGTTGGTAGAGAAGGAAACCTGATTGGATGGATTTGAAAGTAATCCAGCATTATCAAGTGCCCTTACCGTAATAGCATAATAAGTATCCCTGTTAAGATTGGTTACGGTGAAAGGAGAAGCATTTGCCTCTGCAACTACTGTATTATTTGCATAAATAAGATATTTACTCAATCCATAGTTATCAGTACTTCCTGTCCAGGACAAACTTACACTTGTACTGGTTTTTGCAGTAATGGTTAAATTAAGAGGAGTAGTCGGAATAATATTATCAGGAGAAGTTTTTGCATATTTCTCTAAAGAATATGAAGACCCTCCATTATTATTTATCGCTCTTATTTTATAATAATATGTTTTATTCTGAATTAGTTGATCATCTTCATAAGTAACAGTATTTGAGGCTACTAATTTTCTGAATACGTATGGTCCTCCTGGTGCTGTTGCATGATAAATCTCAAATCCACTTTCATCATTTGATTTATCTTCCCAGAAAAGTTTTATCTTTCTAGTAGAAATTCCAACAGCAGTAAGGTTTTCAGGAGCAGCAGGTCTATTAGGCTGATTTCCGACTGTCACTATTACCGGTGCAGAAGGAACGCTTTGACAGCCATTTGGAGAAGTAACTCTAACAGTATAAGTACCAGCCGTTGAAGTAGTAAGGTTTTGTGTAGTAGCTCCTGTGGACCATAAATAAGAATAACCTGATGGAGCATTTAAAGTAACGGATGTTTTACCGTCTAGTGAAGGAAGAGCAGTACTGCTTAATTGGATTATAGTTACTGGCGAAGTAGGTGCCTTAAAAATAATATTTACTGGTTCTGACCAGTCGGTCCATACACTTGCCCCACTGAAATAATATTGCTTCTTTTTAAATCTAACACTATATGCACCTGGTTCTGTAGCTGTATATGTATGAGAGTTTGAATTAGCAATGACCATCCCATCCTTTCTCCACTCATATTCCTCATAACCCGGTGAAATACCTAATAATCTGCTGTCATTTGCATTTTGGCAAATACCTAGATCACCATTGTTCCAGACTTTAATTTTAAGTTTGCTCTGTGAAAACATCCACTTTAACCAAACAGGACTATTATATAAAGTTGTCCATGCATCATGCCCTACATTGGGTACATAAGTATAAATAGGATTACCTGCGACATTACTAACTGCAGGCCATACTTGTTTATTTAATGCAGCATCATAAGTAAGAATCGGAGAAGCTCCATATTTCCTTAACGAATCCATCATTTTAATCGAATTCTCAGGACGCGGATTTGTATCGGTCTGACCTTGAACAGTCCAGATCGGATTATAAATGATGTTTTGAGCTAAATACAGGTTTCCTGTTGCACTATGAGGTGATGTTGCGGCAAACAAGCCAGGAAATCTAAATAACATTTCCCACACACCTTGACCACCACCTGATAAGCCGTGGATGTAAACTCTATTTAAATCTACAGGATAAGTCCTGAATAGATAATCCAAAAGTTCAATCAAAACAGCCATTGGTCTTTCAGGATTCACGGTGTAATCACCACTACCATCTGAAGAAGACCAACCTCCTCCAAACGTTTGCGGGTGAACATAAAAAGCCGGATACTTCCCTACAGAATCCAGCTCCATTTTTCCACCCCAACCAAGTTGGCAAATATTTATTCCTCTTTGGGTACTACAATCCGTGCCCATCCCCTCCCCTTTACCATGAAGCATTATCACCAAAGGATAACGGGTTCCCTGATCTAAGGGGTTATAAGTCTGCGGCTTCAATAACCTGTATGGCATTGTATAGTTCTCTACTGCAGCTGACCCTTTAAAAAAGAGAGAATCAAACGCTTTTGTATTCCAACTCCAGGAAATAGCACTGTATTGAGCTTTGGAATGGATAATACCTATCCCCAACAAAAAGAGGATTAAGAATAAAAATTTTTTCATAAAGTTTTGTAAACGTTTAGTGAAAATTGTTTTTTTCAAACTAGAATTTTAAAATGTGTGAATCTAAAAATTTATAATAAGTCCCGATAAGACAAAAGTAAGATCTATCTCCACTTCAATATCTCCTCTTTTTAATACAAAAATTACATAACCATTATTATTCGTCGAAAAATAAGACAAATAGTACTAATCCTTGAAAAAAAATAATCCAACGTAGAAAATTCAACTATCTAAGACATTAACATGATTCTTATCCTAATATTTCTACCTTTTATACAAATTATAATTTAAAATCAATTAAATATCAACAACTTAACTAGGACAAAGCAAAAAAAACAAAACAAAACAAATAGACGAATACAGTATTATGTCAGACAAAAACAACCTTAAACCCAACAAAATAAACTAAAATATCAGAAATGGACATTATTTTACTATCTACTTGTTATACCGACCAAAAGTTACAAATCGTCGATAAATTATAAAACTAGTTTTTTTACAATCTGTAGAAATATTCCACAGTAATGCTTTTTTAGAAAAATTACTAAAATATTACACTACTTAATATAGGTAGTCACATGAATGGGGGAAATGAAATATTGTATTATATAAGGAATATGAAGTTTCATCTTTGAAAAATGAAACTTTTATAAGTAAGATATTTCTGCAAAAAATGGGGCTTTTTACTGATGTTGCTCCAGCATTTCCTTATAGCCTGGAATATTTTCAATTTTCATTGCCAGCAATTCTTCCAGAGAGGCTTTGGCTATTGCCAGGTGAGTTCTTTGAGTTAATAAATCTTCCAATTTCTTATTATAAATCTCATCGAATTGGTTAAACTCATTTAATGTGGCTTTTCCTCCTTTGTACTTTTCTTTAACTATTTTATTCATTAAAGCCGCATCTTCATAACTTGCTGTTCTTAATTTAAGAAGATCAAGGGCAAGTACATAAGTATAATATCTTTTCAAGACTTCATTCCTGATATATAACCTCTGAGTATTTAGTCTGGTTTCAGCAATTACAACATCTTTCTTAGCTTGTTTGGATGTATTAGGCAGCAGTAATAAATCGCCTATGGCTAAACTGACTCCCAAACCAAAAATTGGTTTTTGGCTCATACTGCCATCTTCCATAACTTTATTATTAAAATTGTAGGTAAGTCTCAGATTTCTGGTAAAGCGCATTTGCTCCGGAAATACCTCTTTTCTGCTCTTTTCCAAAAGCAACCGAAACTCTTCATTTTCAGGATAATTCTTCCAGGCAATATCTATTAATTGCTCTTCAAATAGTGAATCCTGAGCAGAGACTTCTCTGTTATAATTAATCGTCTGGCCAAAAGAAACATTTGAGATTACAAACAAAATCAAGAAAAATATTCTCTTCATAATTCAATGATATCTTATAAAATTAAACAATTTCCATCTAAAAACTAAAAATTATCCTACTTTTAATGCTCCGTCAAATTCTTTTAATTTAACTAAAAGGGCAATAAGAACATAGAATATAACAATAGTTGGATATATTGTTATTGCCTGTTGAGGAAAGTTCGCAACGACAAGACTATAAACAACCGTTAAAATCATCCCAAGATACGCTTTTATTTTTGGATCTTTAACACTATAATAATTTTTAATCCCCACCCTTAATATTGTAAAAAACACACATAGGTTTATGATTAAGCCTATCCATCCCATTTCCACGGCCACCCTCATATATCCACTATCCGGTTTAAATTCTGAAAGCGGAGAATTAGGTGAAAAACGTTGTCCCCAGATCCCAACACTTCCTAAGCCTCCACCAAGAGGATGAGTCTGAATATAAGGTTGGATATTTTTTTGGTTTACAGCTCTGACATTGTAAGACGGATCCTCATCAAATTGAAAGGTAGATCGTATCCTTGTAAGACTGTTTGACCCCAATGGTCCTAAGCTCTTGATAGGGCTGACAATTATCAGAGTTCCAAGAAAAAATACTATTCCTGAAATTATTAATATATTTCTTTTGAATGTAAGCAATGTAAAAAACATAAAACCTACAGGTACGAGCGCATAGGCTGTTCTAGTCCCGGAATAGATCATAGAAACAAGCATAGTACTTCCTGCTACAGTCAATAAAATCTTTTTAAAATCGGAAAAAGGCCCTGCCAACAATGCAAAACAAGCTAGCCCCGAAAATCCCATTACGATTCCAAATGTAGTTGGATCATTAAGGAAAGAAAATTTTCTGAAACGGCCCCAGTTGTAATATAAGTTATATCTCAATTCATCGGCCATAATCCAATCCAACTCAAATTGCATCAAACCATGTACTTCCTGAAATATCCCGTAAGCTCCTGCAAGAAACGATAAAAACAACCAGATCTTAAAAAACAAACTAATCTGATCCACTGTTTTAAAAGAATAAAGAGCTATAAAGAATAATACCATTATACCAGCCATACTTCTGATTGTATAAAACCAGGCCAGACGTGAGGCTGCTCCTGGATTGAGTACTTGTATCAGGTTATAGAAGATCCAGATAAGAATTACATAGCTGATAGGATTTTTTGCAAAACTCCAGTCCCGTTCCCTTGTTTGCTTGATAAAAAGTCCGAAAAACATCAAAAAAATCAACGCATCCATTGTTAAACCTAATGGAGCATCGACAAATCTAAGTACTGTTAATATGAAAAATGAAAGTATTAATACTATAAAAACTCCGATTTCAAGTCGAAAAAGACATGTAAAAATAACAGGCACTCCTATTATCAGACACAACATAATCGTACCTGGCAAAAGGCCGCCTTTACTCACTACAAAAGCAAAAGACAGAGCTATAAATATCAGGAAAGTATATCCTGGTATATTATTAAATTTTTCAATAATGGCTTTTTTCGTTAACCATTCTTTTGCTTCACCCAACTTTTCTTTTAATAGTCCTTCCATCATCAAAAGAATAGTATTTTAATAAAGAAAAATACGCATGTAGCAAGGCAGAAAAGAATCATAAATTTCTCTAAAGCCTTATTAAAAGCTTCACTTTCTCTCTCCTCCTTTTTTTTCATTGTAATCTTCTTTATCTGATTATTTACTTTCTATATAGGGATTAACGATTTCCCAGAAACTT